>NZ_JBJZOR010000025.1:0-50003 GCF_046269225.1 Acinetobacter sp. TY2 | reverse complement strand
TACTTAACAACTCAGCACTTTATGCTTCGTTCGTTTCCGTCTATCTCGTCGGTATGGGGTGCATTCTATACCATTTCTTTCTCAACGCAACCCCCAAAATGCATTATTCATGCCAAGCGACTTTTTTTTATACCAAATTACTCTTTTAGTTCGCTTTTCGCCTATTTATTCAACAAAATTACTCTAAATAATCTGATTCTTTTATAATAATCTCAATATAAAAGCCTCAAATAATCCAAATTCAACTAATCTTTCAACATCAAGCTCTTTTTTACTCTAGTAAAATAGTTGCATTTTAAAATACCTATATAAGGCTTTTGATTTTCTTATACCAATATCGTCATACCTTAAAAATATAAAAAATAGGAAACACTACAATTTTCTCAAATATTTAAAATCCCAATATTCCTACTATCACTTCAGTGCCTATTTATAAATAGAAGCTAGTTTTTAAAAGTGATCTAGTAGAAGTAGAAGTTTAGTCGTCTAAATCACTTTTATATCTATATATAGATGCATTAACTTATTTTTAAATCTTTTTTATAGCTCTATCCCATATTAGATATATTTTTTTATTTCCTACTGATGTAAACGATAGAGTAACTATGTAGTTTTTATAAATTATAAAATAGTTATATTTAAGCTACACATCTTATTGAAAGTCTCTTCTTTTTTATCACGACTATTTATGTATAAAAATTGCAGATCAAGGATCTGCCTTTTTTGTTTATGATAATATCCATGAAGAATATAATAATTTTTAAATATCAATATATTAAACCAAAAACACAAGTGAAAATCTTATAGTCAGAACTTTTATTCATAGCATAACGATTGTCGCTTTATAGTATTGTTGAATAAATATCTTCACAAAGCTAAACCCTATTTTCTCATTAATGATAAATCATTTTCATACTCAAGTTTTTTATCAGATAACTTACTCCACGTGGAACAATCGCTATTTTGCTATAGTTTTTGCGATCAAAAATATCGATCCAAATAGAATCTAAGAAAAGGAAAGTTGATTGATATTATACGTTAGAATCATATAGCAAAGAAAAAGGGAAACGATCTCTCCCAAAATCATTCCCCTATTAAAGTCAAATCTAGTGATTTGACCGATTATTTCGCAGTTATTATTATTTTGTACTTGTGCCCTCTGAAATGTGATTTAAACCACAATTTTCGTTACTTAATATAATCAGATTATTTAGCAAATGCAATCAAAATAGAAAAAATTAATCACTGTTTTTATAGATGTTTTTTTTATGACAATATATTTAATAGAGATAAAGAAATATACAAAAAGGCCACCTTTTGGCAGCCTTTATTTTTCAATTACTTAACAACAAATTACCTTAATCAGTAAAGGTTACTTTCGCAATTGCTTTCTTACTTGCCTGAATAATCAAAGTACCATTTTCTTTGACCATAAAGCCTGCATCAACTACATTCCAATCAACCTTAACTGCACCACGACCAACAGCATCTTTAGATTGAGCTGAATTTTTGGTTAAGCCTGCGGCACGAAGAATTGAAATAATCGAAACTTCACCACCAAACTCACCACGTGAAATGGTTACTTCAGGCGTTCCTTCAGGAAGTTCACCTTCAGTAATTAAGTTACCTGCTCCTTTGTGGGCATGTTCAGCAGCTTCAGTACCGTGGAAACGTTCAACCAATTCCAGTGCAAGAATTTTCTTCACATCTTGAGGATTACGACCTTCTTCAACCTCTTTCAATAGAACCGCAATTTCATCTAATGATTTGAAGCTGAGTAAATCAAAATAGCGTTCAATTAAGCTATCTGGCATAGAAAGGACTTTTTGATACATCGCACCCGGTGCATCAAATACGCCAATATAGTTGCCTAAAGATTTAGACATCTTATTTACACCATCCAAACCTTCAAGGATGGGTACAGTAATACACACTTGCGCTTCTTGATCATAACGACCTTGAAGTGTACGTCCCATCAATAAGTTAAAGGTTTGATCTGTACCACCCAACTCAACATCGGCTTCAAGTGCAACCGAGTCATAACCTTGTACCAATGGATACAAAAACTCATGAATTGCAATCGGCTGATGGTTGTTATAACGCTTGGTGAAATCATCACGTTCAAGCATACGCGCCACAGTTTGCTGTGAAGCCAACTGAATCAAATCAGCCGCAGATTTTTCTGCAAACCATTCTGAGTTAAAACGTACTTTCGTTTTAGCAGGATCAAGAATTTTAAAAACTTGTTCTTGATAGGTTTTAGCATTCTCTAATACTTGTTCACGTGACAATGGTGGACGGGTTGCGCTCTTTCCTGTTGGATCACCAATCATGGCAGTGTAATCACCAATCAAGAATGTCACGTCATGACCTAAGTCTTGGAACGTTTTTAATTTATTGATTAAAACGGTATGACCTAAGTGCAAATCTGGCGCTGTAGGATCAAAGCCCGCCTTAATTTTTAAAGGACGATTTTCTTTGAGTTTCTTTAAAAGATCCTCTTCAGAAATAATTTCGTGTGTACCTCGTTGAATGAGGGCAAGTTGTTCTTCGGCTGGCAGGAAATTTGACATCACAAAACCCAAATACATATGTTGTTCAATTTGTGCGATATACTAACACTTTTTCAGCACAATGCAGGCGAAGTATATTTCATGACAACAATCTATATTGGCGTAATGACGGGCACGAGCATGGACGGCGTCGATTTTGTTGCTGCTTCATTTAATCCACTCCACATTCATGCAACATTAACCGTACCTTTCGATCCTCATTTACGTGATGAATTGATGGAACTCACGTTACCTGATGACAATGAAATTGACCGCATGGGTAAAGCTGATATGGCTTTGGCTACTATGATTGGACACGGCGTAAACCAATTGATTGCTGAAAATAATCTAGATAAAACTCAAATTAAAGCCATTGGTTCACATGGGCAAACCATTCGTCATCGTCCTGAACATGGTTTTACCTTACAAATTGGTGATCCCAACATCATTACTGAAATCACGCAAATTCCAGTAATTTCCGATTTTAGACGTCGTGATATGGCAGCAGGTGGCCAAGGAGCACCCTTGGTTCCTGCATTTCACCAAGCACTCTTTCAACATGAAAGTATTCATCGGGTGATTTTAAACTTAGGCGGTATTGCCAATGTCAGCATGTTGCCCGCAGGTCAACCCAATGCTGTTTATGGTTTTGATACAGGACCTGCCAATATTTTGATGGATGCATGGTGTCACCGCTATACGGGCCAACCTTATGATGAAAATGGTAATTGGGCAGCGTATGGACAACCAATTCGTAGCCTACTTGATCGTTTACAGTCACATGAATATTTCTCCAAAGAACCCCCAAAAAGTACAGGACGTGAAGACTTTAATCTTGAATGGTTAGATGAAAAAATCACAGATTGGCGCAATGATCTTGAATATGATGAACTCGAAGATACACCTGAAAATGTACAAGCAACTTTACTAAAACTGACTACTCGTGCAATTAAAAAAGCCATTTATCGTTCAAATATGGATACTGGTGAAGTCTATGTCTGTGGTGGCGGTGCATATAATTCACATTTGCTTGAACAACTCCGTTGGCGTTTACGCAAACATAATTGGTCTGTGCAAACAACGTCTGCACTCGGACTTGCACCAACTTGGGTTGAAGCGACTGCTTTTGCATGGTTAGCAATGCGCTCAGATCAACATCTCAGTGGTAATCTTCCTAATGTGACAGGTGCTAAAGGTGATCGTATTTTAGGTACTATTACTTTTGTTTAAAATAGTTGAGTTATAGGTCGATCATTGTTCTACAATTTTCGACCTATAAAGCCTATTGCCTGTCCTGTACTGCTGTGAACAAAAAATATAAAACTGCCACTATCAATAAAAATAATTTTGAGAATATTCCACAATGAACGTGAAACAACAACGCATCGAACAATACCAAAGAGATGGACTCACTTTTGATGTGATAGATCGTGGTCCTTTAGATGGAAAGCCGTTTGTATTACTGCATGGATTTCCCGAAACCAATCAAAGTTGGCAACACACTGCTGAAATTCTCAATCAGCAAGGCTACCGTACTTTTGCAGTCAACCAACGTGGATATAGTCTTGGTGCACAACCCTCGAAACGTCGTGACTATCGTAGCTCAGCGTTGGTTGAAGATATTAATACTTTACTTGATATTATTCAGGAACCTGCTTATTTGATGGGACATGACTGGGGTGCAGTTGTTGCGTGGGAAATAGCACAAACTTATCCTGAAAAAATTAAGCATCTCATTACTATTTCAGTACCACATAAAGCAGCATTTATGCGTTCAATGCTCAGTAGTAATCAGCTTTTCAAATCATATTATATTGGACTATTCCAACTACCTAAAATCCCAGAACTACTCTTTGAAAAATTGCCAAGAATTGGTCTAGGTTTATTAAAAAATTCAGGAATGAATGAGCAACAATTGAAAGATTTTCAAAAAGAAATGGTACAAGACAAACGCCTAAGTACAGCGTTGAATTGGTATCGTGCCCTGCCATTTAGTTCAAATAAAAATTTAACGAAACCTGTGACTGTACCGACTTTATTTATTTGGGGCAAACATGACACAGCAATTGGTGAAAAAAGTGTAAAACTCAATAAAGATTATGTGGAAGCACCGTACCAAGAAGTGATTATGGATGCTACACATTGGATTCCTGTACAAAATGCCCAAGAACTTACACAACATGTATTAGGGAGCATTCAATAACATACCTATTTTTATGCTTAACCATTTCACACTTAATTAAAATCCATAAAAAAGCCCTCATTATTTGAGGGCTTTGATATTTCATTCGTCAGTCAGTACATCAGCATATATTTTAGATTGAGAATGATGATCCACAACCACATGTAGTCGTTGCATTTGGATTATCTACAATAAAACGTGAACCTTCTAAACCTTCAAGATAATCTACTTTTGAACCGACTAAATACTGATAACTCAATGAGTCTACGAGCATTTTCACATCGCCATTCGAAAATTCGGCATCATCTTCATTTTGGCTTTCTGCAAAATTAAAGCCATAAGAAAAACCTGAACAACCGCCACCTGTCACATAAACTCGTAACATCAAATCTTGATTCCCCTCGCTATCACGTAGCTGGCGAACTTTATTTGCAGCATTATCAGTCATCTCAAGCACTTGTGCATTCATGATCGGTATTCCTCAAACAATCTGGATGGTTCTAAAAAGACAAAACCATATATTCAATATAATAACATACTCAATATATGGTCAGTCTACGAACTTTAAAGTTTATTCAGAGTAAAAGACTCTGAATAAATTTGAGCTTACTTGTAGTTTTCGTCCTGAAGTGCGCATTCAAAGTTTTTCGGATTTTGTTTACAGCGGAACTGCCACAAAAACTTCATCATTTGTTTGTTATACACACCTTGCTTGGTCAAGCTAATACGTGATTCACGCATCAACTTTTGATAACCTGGTTGATCACCTGCAGGAACTTGCATCCAATATTTAGCAGGAATATCAGCCTTCATTTTTCCAATAATACCGTTAGCACGTGGTAATTGTGATTTTACCCAATCACGCGATTTTTGACCAAAACCTGCTGGGAATTTATCTGGGCGAATAATCAAATTACCCGTAATTTGCAAAATTGGATAATTGACAATCGCACCTTTGGTACCTAAACCTTTATGTAATTCTAACGGTTTAAATACAGCAGCAGGTGCACCAATAATGTCGACCTGACCATTGTTAAACTTTGCACCAAAGTTAGTTACATCAGCACTTACCGCCTGTGCACCGATTTGCTGAACCATAATTTTTTGTGCTTGATCATAATCAAGTACTGCTATTTTCTTACCTGCCGCTTTTGCAACGGTATTAATACTACGGTCATTAACCATAAGATAAGCATCGCCGACAGGAATAACACCGACTACTTCATATTGACCACTAGTCATGTATTTTGCAAATGCAGGAGTTGAAAGACCTTGCATCACTTTTACCGCAAGGTTTACATCAGGAATAGCACCAATTGCATCTAAAGAACCTGTAAAGTTATTAAACTGACGACCACGCATACCCGTCACACTAATACCGTCACATTTACCCGCTTTAAAATCTTCTGCAATCACTGCTTCATTTTGATTTACACGTAACTCAATATCAGCCCCCCAACTTTTGGCAGCAAGCTGATAATCTTTCATTAAAGTATAAACATCACCACTTTTACCTACTAGGTCAAATACACACATCACTTGCTTTGCTTGAGTTGCTGAAGCAGTTGCCATAAGCCCTGCTGACAGTAATAAAGCTTTGGATAATTTCATTATTTTTTTCCTTTCCTTGATCATCTCTTTTAATTATTCATGATCTGCCCTAATCATCCAAATGAGCGTAGGCATAGACAATAAATACAACTTTATATCTGATCACATAATACAAAGTCTCTACTTTTCATCACAAGAATACTGGATTTAAGAGCAACCACAATGGCAAGAATGACATGAAAATACAATTTAAAAAGTCTAGATCGAAATCTAGACTTTTTATTAAAAATCAATAATCTTAATTATTATTCACCGCCAAGTGAACACTCAAAATTCGCTTTATCGACAGAACAACGTGCTTTTTTCAATACAGACATCATACCTGCATCATAGATGCCTTGTTTCGTCAGTTCCAAACGACCGTCACGCATCAACTTTTGGTATTTCAATTTATCTTCAGGCGTTAGGTTCATTTTGTATTTTGCAGGAATAGTCGCTTCCAAGCGATTGATCATAGCAAAGCTTTTTGGCAAATTTTTTACAAAATAATCACGCGATTTTTGACCAAAACCTGCTGGAAATTTCTCAGGACGAATGACAAAATCTGCTGTTACTTGTAATACCGGAAAGTTAAACATTGCACCGTTTGTACCTAGACCTTTTTGAATTTCAAGAGGTTTGTAGGCATAAGCTGGCGCACCAACCATATCGACTTGACCATTGTTAAATTTTGCAACAAAATTAGTAATATCCGAAGGAACTGCTTGTGCACCAACACGCTGTACAAGTATTTTTTGAGCATTATCATAGCTTAAAACAGCAAATTTCTTACCTGCTGCTTTTTCAATCGAATTGATACTTTTATCACGTACAAATATAAATGCAGAACCTAGTGGGGCAATACCTGCAACTTCATATTTTTTTCCACCAAGCGTTGTCGTCATTTTTGCAGCATTACGTGGATCTAATGCAAAAGTAATTGCTTTTTGTGCAATCGCATTACTTGGAACACCACCAATAGAATCAATTGAACCTGCAAATTTATTGTATTGACGTGCGCGCATTGCAGTCATAAATACGCCATCACATTTACCTGCTTTGAAATCATTGTCCGCTACTGCTTCATCTTGCTTAGGTAGTAAAACAACATCAGCACCCCAAGATTTAGCAGAAAGCGCCCATTCCTGAGCCATTTGATACGATTCGCCAGACTTACCTAACAAGTCAAATACGCATACATTGACAGCAGCTTGTGCAGATGATGCAAAACCGACCACTGTTGTTGCAGCAATTGCTAAGGCAATTTTTTTCATAATTACATCCTTTTCGATTTATTGTTCAGGAATACAGAACGCTCCATATGCGCAATATTAATCAGCTTTATATAAAAAAAATAGAGCATTTGCTCCATTTTTTTTAGACATTTTATTTATTAATATTTTTCATATACTTATGTTTTGACTGTACATTCAGTTTTACAATTTTTCTATATTCTTTGCAAGAACTCACAGTTTCATCGCATAGTCTTTACATAGGAATTTATAAAATTATTCATTTTTAATGATGAAATAAGCAATTACGCCAATACAGTACTCAACTTTATAAAAATTAACCTGAAAAACAAAATATTCTAAAAGTATATAAAATAAGCCAATTTTTATTGTCGTAATAACTCTATTTTATTGAATGTCCCGATATTTTCAAATTTTTTACTCATTCCTATTATTCACCACTTAACGAATACTCAAAGTTGGTTCGTTCAATAGTACAACGTGCACGTTTTAAAACAGACATCATCGTTGCATCATACACACCATTTTTAGTGAGTTCTATACGTCCATCACGAAGTAATTTTTGATAGCGAAGTTTATCTCCAGCTGAAATATCGAGTTTATATTTAGTAGGAATTTCAGCTTCCATAACGCAAACTGATTGCTTCGCTTGAGCAATCTGCGGTAAAAATACACCACTCAAACCGAGTATCATTAATTTATTTAAAATTTTCAACTATTTACCTTTTTATTATACATTTTCGTTAAAGCTCTCACGAAGAATGAATCCATCAATTAAAATCACACCTAATATTTTTATGTTTACATTAATTCTAAAATTATTTTAGTCTTACAAACTCATCAAATTACAAGATAGAGGTTGAAATATTTTTTAATGTAATTTTTTTCAATTTATAAATATAATGTGACTTATTTTGCAAAAAAGGTGTCTTACATTTTTTCCGATAAAGCGCACATTTAAATTTGAGATTTTTTTATTTTATTGATGATTATCAGTTAATTAAACTTATTTAAAGATGTAAATTTTAAATCATCTGATTTTTCATAATATAAAGATATTTTAATATATAAAATAATTAAAATTAAACAACAGTATGTTTAACTTCATACTTCAAAAAAAGAGCCTTTTAAAATTAAATTTCAAAAGGCTTTGAATTAGTTCAGAAATGATCAAAAATTAGGTATGAATTAAGCGATTATTCTCCACCCAATGAGCATTCAAAATTGGTGCGATCGACTGAGCAACGTGCACGTTTTAACACCGACATCATACTTGCATCATAAATGCCTTGTTTGGTCAGTTCAATCCGACCATCTCTGAGTAATTTTTGGTATTTTTCTCGCTCTTCTTTACTCAAATCTATCCGATACTTAGCAGGAATACCATCTTCAAGGCGCTTTACCATAGCAAATTGACGAGGTAATTGTTTAATAAACCAAGTTCTAGATCGTTCACCAAAACCCATAGGAAATTTGGCTGTATTAAAAATTAAATCAGCAGTGACATTAAGCACAGGAAAATCAACCATTGCACCTGTTTGACCTAAACCCTTCTCAATTTCTAAAGGTTTATAAGCATAAGCAGGTGCCCCAACCATATCTGCCTGACCTTTATTAAACTTTGCGACAAAATCAGAAACATCAGAAGGTACAGGTATTGCTCCCACACGTTTTACCATAGCAATTTGGGCTTTATCGTATTCAAGAACAGCGAATCGCTTCCCCACACCTTTTTCAATCGTATTGATTCTTTTATCTTTTACAAAAATATAGGCAGGACCAATTTGCCCAATACCACCGACTTCATAATCCACACCATCAATATTGGTTTTTAAACGCTTTATATTACGTTTATCAAGGACATAAATAATCGCTTTTTGTGCAATTGCATTACTTGGTACTCCACCTAATGCATCGACTGAGCCAGCAAATTTATTATAAGATCGTGCACGCATAGTGGTCATATAAACAGCATCACACTTACCTGCTTTAAAATCTTCGTCTGCGCGCTCTTCATTCTGATAAGCGATTAATTGAATATCTGCGTTCCATCCTTTAGCTGCTAAACGCCATTCTTCCATCATTTTATAAGATTCACCGGCCTTGCCCAGTAAATCAAATACACATACATCTTGTTTTGCCTGAGCAGTGCTTGTCATTCCCATTGATATTAAGACAGCCAATGCAAGTACGCCATTTTTCATTGTATTTCCTTATACTTTTGATTGTATTTTATACAAATTAACAATAAATCACTTTTTCCCACAAAAATAGAGCCTTTGCTCTATTTTCCGATAAGTAACGATAACTCAATCTTTTATAATTTTTTTTGTTTTACTCAAGATATCCTTTAAAATAGCCAACCTTGTGTTCAAAAGAATGACGTTTCATGATTCAGCTCGACCAACTTTCGATTCGCCGTGGCGGACGAATTTTATTTCAAAAAGCGTCTATGCAACTCCATCCAGGCTGGAAGATTGGTTTGACAGGTGTCAATGGTGCAGGTAAATCAACGCTTTTCTCTGCACTTTTAGGTGGTATGGAATCTGATGGTGGCTCTTTAACTCGTCCAGCAGTTTGGACCGTTGCACACATGGCGCAAGAAATTAAAGCCTTAGACATGAAAGCCATTGATTTTGTACTTTCAGGCGATGAAGAATTTTGGGAAATTCAAAACAAACTCGATCATCCTGAAAACTTAGATGACAATGAACTTGCACATTTATATGGACGTTTTGATGAAATTGATGGTTATACAGCACCCTCAAAAGCATCACAACTCATGGCAGGACTAGGTTTCTTTGAACATCAATCACAACTTGATGTTTCGAGTTTTTCTGGTGGTTGGCGCATGCGTTTGAACCTCGCACGCACCCTCATGAGCCGTTCAGACTTATTATTACTTGATGAACCGACTAACCATTTAGATTTAGATGCTATTTTATGGTTAGAAGATTGGCTGAAAGCCTACGAAGGTACATTGGTACTCATTTCACATGACCGTGATTTCTTAGATGCCATTACTGATCATATTTTACATATTGAAAATCAAGAATTAATTCTCTATACAGGGAACTACTCTACCTTTGAACGTACTCGTAGTGAACGCCTAGCGCAACAACAACAAGCGTATGAAAAGCAGCTTGAAACTCGTGCGCATTTACAAAAATATATCGATCGTTTTAAAGCACAAGCAACCAAAGCTAAACAAGCACAAAGCCGTATTAAACAGCTTGAACGCATGCAAGAACTTTCTGCTGCACATGTGGATACACCATTTACCTTTAGTTTCCGCGAACCAACAAAAATGAGCTCACCATTACTTGAGCTTGAACATGCAGATATTGGTTATGGTGAAAAACTGATTGTCACCAATGTGAATTTACAAATTACACCGACTAGTCGTATTGGTTTACTCGGGATGAATGGTGCAGGTAAATCGACATTAATCAAATCTTTAGTTGGTGATTTACAGCTCATGCAAGGTCTTCGTAAAGACTCTGAACTGCTGAATATTGGTTATTTTGCACAGCATCAAATGGATGCTTTGGATGGTAATGCGAGTCCAATGTTGCAATTGGCACGTATTGCCGATAAAAAAATCAGTGAAGCAAGCTTACGTTCATTCTTAGGGAGCTTTGGTTTTAGTGGCGAACGTATGGATACACCAAGTGAAAGCTTCTCAGGCGGTGAACGTGCACGTTTGGCTTTGGCTCTCATTGTATGGCAACGCCCAAATGTTTTGATTCTCGATGAACCGACCAACCATTTAGACTTAGATATGCGCCATGCTTTGACTATGGCACTCACCGACTTTGAAGGTGCTGTGGTTTTGGTTTCGCATGAACGTCAATTGGTGGCGAGTGTTTGTGATGAGCTTATTTTAGTTCATGGCGGTGAAAGCCGTGAATTTGATGGCGATTTGGTTGCTTATGCAGATTGGTTACGCCAAGCTCGTATCGACATGATGAAAAATGGTCAAAAACCTGCTGAACCTGTTAAATCTCAAGTCATTGAGAAAACAGCATCTTCAAATAAAGGCGATAAAGAGGCACAACGTAAAGAAGCTGCTCGTCAAAGAGAGCTGAGTCGTCCGATTCGTAAAAATATCGAAAAAATTGAAGCTGAAGTTAGTAAAATCCAGCCTCGTTTAGCAGAAATTGAAACCTTACTTGGTGATTCAGCACTGTATGAAGCCCATCGTAAAAATGATTTACTAAAATTAATGGATGAACAAAGTGTCCTCAAGGGTAAATTAGAAAAATCTGAAGAAAAAATGTTAGAACTGATGATGGAATTGGAAGAGCTCGAAAGCTCTTTTGAATAATTTTTCATTTTGTGCTTAAAAGCCGCTATTTAGCGGCTTTTTTTATTATCGAAAAATGTAAAAAAATAAATATCACTCTTATTTACAAAATGAATATTTTATTTAATGACTCTGCTGACCTGAATCCCCTTTAATATAAAACAATATTAAGATCAAGTATTTGATTTTATTTCAAAAAAAATACATAACTTTTATTTATATGTTTCCGTGGAACATTTTTAACATTCTTTATTTTAACTTAACTAATGCATTTAAAACAATATAACTAAATACCTTCATCTCCTTAACTCTCAAGGAAATCATGTTATCCACAATGCATAAAAATATAATTTAAATTTAATTCCGATGCCATTTATATATCAATAAATAATACCTGTGGATAAGTGTTGATTTTTTGTTTTATATTTTTAAATTTCTCTCTGATACAAAACTATTTATGAATATGAATGGCATAAAACTGCTACTTTTTTATTATTAGAATAATTTTCTACACTTATTTTTTATTATTTTAGCTTTATGTTTGATTAAAATACATACAATTCTGACGAATAACACTGACTATTATCGCTTTTTAAAGAGATTTTTTAGCTACTTAGGAAGTAAATTTGAGTATTCTTAATTCCTTTCCATAAAAAACTCTTACTACAAAAATACGCTCATTAGACATATCAAATAAACGATACTAAGCAATAATCAAATTTTTAAGCAAAAAAAAAACACTGTCCATACAATGTTTTTCTCACTCACACACCATTTAAATCACTTATATATTTTGAACTTTTCTCACCTTACAAAAGCGAAGCTCTATAATTTTCCAATCCGAATCATAGATCCATAATTCTTGAATTTGACGTAATTCATTTTCAAGCTCCAAAGTCACTTTACAATGAGTTTGCTCACGATCAAACTCAAATTCCTCACTCGAAATTTCAGGTTTTTGTGGCTTCCACACACCATTTTTAACCGCATGTGCAATTTTTTCATAGCGAGTTACACTACTTTCAGTAATCCCTTCTTTTTCATAAATTACCTTAAATGATGGTGCTTCAAACTGCGCTAAAACTTCATAATTTCCCGTAAAAAAAGCATTAATCCAACCATCTCGGGTTTGTTCTAATTGTCTATCCATTATACTTAGCCTCTTATTTTATAATAATCTAGAGATTGATGATTCAATATGCCACAAAAATAAGTCATTTTCATAAAAGAAATATTGCGCTACGAAGACACTTTTATTCAAATAAAAGAAAACCCCGAGAGAGTTAACTATTCGGGGTTTTTTGCAGAATTAATGCTCAATTAAGCATCAATATCTGCATTTAAAGCATTTTCTTCAATGAATGCACGACGCGGTTCTACGTCATCACCCATCAAACAAGAGAACATACGATCTGCTTCAATCGCATCATCAATGGTCACTTGAAGCATATTACGATTTTCAGGATCCATTGTCGTTTCCCAAAGCTGTTCAGCATTCATCTCACCCAGACCTTTATAACGCTGGATCATCATGCCACGACGTGAATCAGACAAAATATGCTGCCAAACCTGATGGAATGTAGCAACATTAATTTTCTTCTCACCTTTTTGCAAATAAGCGCCATCTTCAAGTAAAGTAAACCAACTCTTCGAGTTTTGTAGTAAACGCTTGTATTCATTTGATGCAAGTAAGCCCTGATCAAGTAAATAATGATGTGGCAAATTATGAACATAAATCGTTACACGTGGCCAAAAGTGTGTCACTTTCGTGCCATCTGCATGTTCTTTATCAAACGGCTCTAATGTAATTTCAGGACGCAATGAAGGCTGATTTTGAGCAATAGCTACAGCCAATTTCTCGCCCCATTGCTTCACATATGACTCATCATGATTCTGATCAAGCTTAAAGCCTTCCAACTCAAGCAAACCATCTAATAAACTCGCTGGATAGCGTACTGTTAAACGCTGAATACTCTTTTGTGATGTTTGATAATCAGCAATCACTTTAGCTAGTGCATCACCACGAATAGCAGGTGCTTCTGCACTAATATGTAAATTCAGTTCATCAATCGCATTTGAAATAAGGTAAGTTTCAAGTGCATCATTATCTTTGAGATACTGCTCTTGCTTACCCTTTTTAAGTTTATATAACGGTGGTTGTGCAATATAAATATAACCACGTTCTACAAGTTCAGGCATTTGACGGAAGAAGAAAGTCAGAAGTAAAGTACGAATGTGTGAACCATCCACGTCCGCATCGGTCATAATAATGATTTTATGATAACGCAATTTATCGGGATTATATTCTTCACGACCAATACCACAACCGAGTGCAGTAATAAGCGTACCCACTTCTTGCGATGAAATCATTTTGTCAAAGCGTGCACGCTCTACGTTCAGGATTTTACCTTTTAACGGAAGAATGGCTTGCATCTTACGGTTACGTCCCTGCTTCGCAGAACCACCCGCAGAGTCACCTTCGACTAAGTATAATTCAGAAAGTGCAGGATCTTTTTCTTGGCAATCTGCTAACTTACCTGGCAATCCAGCAATATCTAATACACTTTTACGACGAGTTAATTCACGCGCTTTACGAGCAGCATCACGTGCACGTGCCGCATCAATGATTTTACCCGCAATCGATTTGGCTGCTGCAGGGTTCTCTAAAAGATATTCAGAGAACGATTTATTCATCGCTTGCTCAACAGCCGTTTTTACTTCACTTGAAACCAATTTTTCTTTGGTTTGTGAGGAGAACTTTGGATCAGGTACCTTCACTGAAACAATTGCAGTTAAACCTTCACGCGCATCATCACCTGAAACAGCAACTTTCTCTTTTTTGAGTAAGTTTTCACTTTCCATATAGCTGTTTAAGCCACGTGTTAAAGCTGCACGGAAACCGGCAAGATGCGTACCACCATCTTTTTGAGGAATGTTATTGGTAAAGCAACGAACATTTTCCTGATAAGTATCATTCCACTGTAATGCAACTTCAACACCAATGCCATTATCTGCCATTGTGGTGAAATGGAAAATGTCATTCAGATGTGTTTTGCCCTGATTGATATATTTTACAAACTCAGACAAACCACCTTCGTAATCGAATACATGCTCAGACCCAATACGATTATCCGCAAGTACAATACGTACGCCTGCATTCAAAAATGAAAGCTCTCGTAAACGACGTGCTAAAATATCAACATTAAAAATAGTTTGGCTAAACGTTTCAGCGCTTGGCCAAAAACGAACAGTAGTACCTGTTTCAGTTGTATCGCCAATGACTTTAAGCGGATAAACAGAATCGCCATGTTTATATTCTTGTTGGTGAATATGCCCAGCACGCTGAATGGTCAATTCAAGTTTGCTTGAAAGTGCATTTACAACGGATACACCAACACCGTGTAAACCACCTGAAACCTTATAACTGTTATCGTCAAATTTACCGCCTGCATGCAGAATCGTTAAAATCACTTCTGCTGCAGATACGCCCTCTTCTGGGTGAATATCGGTTGGAATACCACGACCATTGTCCGATACACTAACCGACTCATCCTCATGAATCGTAACTTTAATCTCGTCACAATAACCTGCTAAAGCTTCATCAATGGCATTATCGACCACTTCAAAAACCATATGATGCAAGCCTGAACCATCATCAGTGTCACCAATGTACATGCCTGGACGTTTACGTACAGCGTCCAATCCACGTAAAACTTTGATACTGGAAGAGTCATAAGCCTTTTCAGTGGTTTGTTCTGTTTGAGATGCTGATTGATCTTCTGAACTCATGGTTTCTCCCTGATAAAAAGTGGGTCTGTCCAAATCTGGCTAAAATATAAAATCATGGCACAACAGCCTGAACTTGACCGTGGTCAACATAAAATAATCGATATGAAATAGACAAATCATGTAAATGTTTTTTGACTGAGTCATGGTCTAGTGTGGTCATAAAAACCTGACTACCCAATTGGCTTAAACGCTTAATTAAACGCTGTTGTGCAGTTAAATCTAATTCTGCTGTCACATCATCTAATAATACCACAGTTTCCTTATTACAGGCATGTAACATGGCGATTTGAGATAGTTTTAATGCCATGATTAGTAACTTTTTTTGACCTCTAGAAAGCACCACATCAGCGTCACCTAGAGGCGTTTTTAAGCGCAAATCTGCCCGATGTGGACCATATTCGGTATAACGCCGATCGACATCTTTTTGATGATACTGAATGAGATCATTAGCCAAACCCTGTTCCACGTGAAACCCCGCACTATATTCCAATTGAATATTTAAATGAGGTAATAATTCAGCAAGGTCTTGTTGTAAATATTTTTTCCATTGCTCCACAATTTCCATTCGTTGAGAATGTAAAATCTCTCCATAGTCGCTGAGCATTTTATTCCACGGTTCTAAATCTTGTAGAGATAAATGACGCTTTGTTTTCAGTAAACCATTTCGTTGTTTCAATGCTCTGGAATAATATTGCCACGCATGATAAAAATCAGGCTCCACGTGAAACATGAGCCAATCAAGCAACTGACGTCTAGGCTTTGCCCCATGATCAATAATATCGGTACTCAGCGGATCAATCAGTTGTAACGGTAGAATTTTTGCAAGTTGTCCTTGAGTAGCAACGGTATCACCATTCACCTTAATAAACTGTTCACCACTTTGCATTTTCTGCATACCGATTTTTTCAGTCGAGGATTGCGCAAAGACAATTGCATCAGATGTATTATTTTGAATATAATTTTTGGGAATATGCGTACGGAAAGAACGTCCCGTTGCAAGTAGATGAATTGCCTCAAGAATCGATGTTTTTCCTGAACCATTCTGCCCATAAAAGACATTAAACGGCTGCAACTCATGGAGTGCAACCGTTTTGATGTTTCGGACACGCTGTATATTTAAACGTGTAATATGCATGATTTAGTTTAAAGAATCAGAGTAAAAATCAAACACGCATCGGCATAACGACATAGGTTTGATTTTGCTGAGTTGGATCTTGTACCAATACAGATTGGTTTGCTTCTGTCATGGTCATAATCACATCATCGCCATCCAAAACACTTAAAACTTCTAAAATGTATTGTGCATTGAATGACATTTCCATAGGTGTATCTGCATATTGAATCGCTAAATCTTCAACTGCTTCATCTTGCTCTGGATTATTAGCACGCAACTGTAAAGAATCCGCACCAAAATTTAAGAATACACCACGAAGTTTTTCATTACTTAAAATTGAAACACGCTGTAAAGATTGCTTAAAAACATCATGAGCAATAATCACTTTTTTATCACCACCACGTGGAATCACACGACGGTAATCAGGAAATTTCCCATCAATCAGTTTTGTCGTGAAACGTACGGTAATATCACCCTGCTCTTTATCACGGCTTGGCGTATTAATCGTGACGTTTAATAATTCACGACCAATTAGCAAAGTTAACTGTTCATCTTCAATACTTAGTAAACGTTGCAACTCACCCACAGCTTTACGTGGAACAATCGCCTGTACAGGCTGTGTTGCTGTAGATGATGCCAATGTTTCGCACAATGCCAAACGGTGACCATCTGTTGTCACAGCACGTAATTGATCTTCATCAATCTCAAGCAGCGTGCCTGTCAAATAAAAACGAACATCTTGGACAGCCATTGCAAACGATGTTTTTTCAAATAAGCGTTTCAATTCACGTTCTGTAACCTGAACTTGCGTGCCCTGACTATTTTCAGTGGTCAATAATGGGTAATCTTCCGCAGGTAAAGTACCGAGAACAAAACGACTTGCACCTGATTTTAAAATACAGCGTTGATCATCGGTAATTTGTAAATCAATCAATGCGCTCGTTGGCAATGATTTACAGATATCCATCAACTTACGTGCGGGTACAGTGGTTTCCCCTGCTTGTAAACATGCACCATCAGCCAATGTTGTACTTGCCACCAATTCAACTTCTAAATCTGAACCTGTAATGGTTAAAGCTTGTTGATTTGCTTGAATTTTTACGTTTGAAAGAATGTTTAAAGTATGGCGACGTTCAACAGCACCCACTACATGAGATAAAACATTAACTAAGCTTTCTTTCGCGATTTTCAAACGCACGATGGATTCCTCTAAAACTAGATATAGGTAAATTTTTTGTCGAATGACGTACTATGCGGCAGATTATGCCGCATTGCAAGAACTGGAAGTTAAGAATATTTTTTGAGCGAATTTCTGCTTTGTCACATCAACTTTGCAACAAACGCATGAGGTTTTTATAATCCTCATTAAAAATTGGATCTTCATCACGTAAACTTTGCACTTTATCACACGCATGCATCACGGTACTGTGATCTCGACCGCCAAAAGCCATTCCAATTTCAGGAAAACTATCACCAGTAAGTTCTCGTGCCAATCCCATTGCTAACTGACGCGGACGTGCATAAATACGAGTACGCTTTGGTCCAACAAGCTCTTTGAGGGGAATTCGGAAGTACTCACTCACTACACGCTGAATATTTTCAGTGCTGATGTTACGGGCACGAATTGCCAATACATCTTTAAGCGATTCACGAACCACTTCAAGATCAATATTCGTACCTTTAAAACGTGAAATTGCTACGACTTTATTCAGCGCACCTTCAAGTTCACGAACATTGGCAACGACTTGCTGTGCAATAAACAAGGCACAATTACGCGGTAAATCAACACCGCTGCTTTCTGCTTTTTTCAGTAAAATTTCAATACGAGTTTCAATATCAGGTGGTTCTACACCCACTGATAGCCCCCATGAAAAACGTGAAACTAAACGTGGATCAAGTTCTGTTAATTCTTTCGGGTAACGATCAGAAGTTAAAATAATCTGCTTTGACTCATCGAGTAAAGCATTAAACGTATAGAAAAACTCAACAAGACTTGCTTCTTTACCTGCCAATAAATGAATATCATCAACCAATAATAAATCAAGTGAACGACAGTTTTTCTTAAACTCTTCAACCTTACCTTTTTGTAAAGAACTTACAAAATCTTGTACAAAACTTTCTGCAGTCATATACATGACACGCGCATTCGGTTTTGCTTGTAGTAAAGAATTCCCCACAGCTTGCATTAAATGAGTTTTACCCAAACCAGTAGGTCCATATAAAAACAATGGGTTATGTTGTGATTCACCTAATTGGGTCAATACTTTACGGCATGTTTCAGCTGCCATTTGATTAGAACGACCTTCAACAAACAGTGCAAAAGTAAAAGATGGGTTCAGTACACGTTTACGCGTGTTCTTTGGTGAAATCGTTTCATGTTCTTTTTTTACACGTGTTGTTATTGGTGTAACAGATACAGGTGCCGAGTCCAACGCTGCAGTTGTTGTTGCAGGTTGTTCAGCTGCAGATAAAATCGCACCAGGGCGAGAATCTACTAAAATTTCAACTTTACGGATACGCCCTTCTGAAAGCTGTTCAGCAAGAATTGAAATCAACTCAAGATGATGCTCTTGAATATAGCGTGTCCAATAAGGATTCGGTGCATAGAGTTTAAGTGTATCTTGTACTTCTTCTGCAATAAGGGGTCGAATCCACATCGCATAGACATTATCAGAGAGCTCTTGTCGCAAGCGAGTTAAGCAGTCGGTCCAAAGCATGTGAAACCCCTTAATTAATTCTGTTTAAATTTAAAAACAGCCCTCAACCATTGAGGGGTCGCCATTCTAACCAAGTTATCCACATCTGTCATGAACTAATATTCAATTCTTGAATAAAAAAACAACATTCTGTGAATTATTTTAAATTCAACCCCCTTGTGGATAAAATTCCAAACAAGCTGTGGATAGAATAAATGCCAAAGTTATACACAGTTTATCAAGACAATTAAAACATAGTTATTCACAATATAAGAAAATGATTTTAAAAAATAAAATATTGATTTCCACAAGAAACCAAGACCCTAATAGTAATAAATTTAAATTTATAAATTTGAATTTAATTATATATAACCCTTATTTCTGGGGATAACTAGCATAGCGAATTAAATTTAAATTCAAATAGGAAATATAAATTTAAAAATGAATGTTTAAATTTATACGCTTAACGGTTGTGGGTATTTCTATTGATATCTCTGTTGATAACTATCATTTTTAATATAAATTATGTGTTTAGCTTGTGAATACTATTTTTATGCTTCCTGATAATCAATTGTTGATTGATTTTGTAAATTGATCAAAAAAAAATCTTTTATTAAAATAAAATAGGTTATTCATTGACAGAACAAACAATGCACAATAAACTCGCGAACCTTTATACAAAGATCATTTTTGGAGTTTCGATATGAAACGTACTTTCCAACCATCTGAATTAAAGCGTAAGCGCGTTCATGGTTTCCGTGCTCGTATGGCTACTAAAGCTGGTCGTCAAGTTCTAGCTCGTCGTCGTGCAAAAGGTCGTCATAGCTTAACTGTTTAATTCATTAAACAGTTTTAGCTTACGATTTGGGTGTTATGTCACTTTATAGTTTCAGTCCTTCGGTGAGAATCCGTTGTGCTGCAGATTACAAATGTGTATTTGATGGTGCGCTTTTTAAAGTGCATCAACCCCATTTTTTATTTTTAGCAAAAGTTACCGAACAGCCTCATAGCCGTTTGGGTATTGTTGTTGCTAAGAAAAAAGTGCGCCGTGCGCATGAAAGAAATCGAATAAAACGGCTTGCTCGGGAAAGTTTTCGCTTACATCAGCAAAACATTGAGTTGCTCGATATTGTAGTGATGCCAAAAATGGGTATTGATACAATTTCAAATGCTGAATTACATCAGCAATTACAATTTGCGTGGCAAAAATTGCAACGCCTTGTCAAAAAGCACCATAAAATAGCTCCCTCTTCCTCTCAAAATTAGAGATGACCAATGGCTCGATTACTGCATTGGCTGATTCGTTTCTATCAAATTGCGATTAGTCCTTTAATTGGACCTCGTTGCCGTTATATTCCAACTTGTTCTCAATATTCATTGGAAGCGATTCACGTTCATGGTGCCTTAAAAGGTAGTTGGCTTGCGACAAAAAGAGTATGCCGTTGTCATCCTTGGGGTGGTTTTGGTTATGATCCTGTGCCTGTTCCTAAAAAAGTAATTCGTTTTATTTCATTTCAACCAGTGGATTCTCAAACGGTTCATGTTGCTGTACCCTTGCGTGGACGTTTATTGAACCAAAATCATTCACACCATTTGGGGTAATTGTTATGCAACAATGGGCCAGATTTGCAATTCTCGGGGCCATGTTTGTCACTGCGTATTTATTAATATTGGCATGGCAAAAAGACTATGGACATTCTAGTCAATCTGAGCAAAAACCCGCAGCTATTGTTGCGCAAGATACAACTCAGGCGCATCTTGCTACTGATCAGCCACAAGTTGGTGCGACTGCCCCTGCGGCAAAGACTACACCACAAAAGCTGATCACGATTAAGACCGATCTTTATAATATTTCTATCAATCCCAAAGGTGGTGATATTGAGCGTGTTGAACTGCTAAATCATGATAAGAGCAAAAATAGTGACGATTCTTTCGTTATGCTTGAAAATGATGCAACACGTAAATATATCGCAGAAACTGGTTTTAAAGGTTTGAATGGTACGGATAACAATCCGAATGCCCGTCCTCAGTATGAAACAGAAAAAGCGGCTTATACACTTGCTGATGCAAAAGATGTAAAAGGTAAGGACGGCAAAGTTGAAAAAGTGATTTCAGTGCCGTTAGTGTTTAAAACTGCTGATAATGTTGAAGTGATTAAAACCTTTACATTTAAGCAAGGCACTTATCCAATTACAGTTAGCCATAAAGTAACGAACCGCAGTGCACAACCGTGGCAAGGTCAACTTTACGGTAACATCATCCGCGATAATTCTGATGATCCAGGTAAATCGGATCAAGGGATTTTTACACTAGGCACTTACTTAGGTGGTGCGTGGGGTACACCTGAAGAGCATTACAATAAGCTTAAATTTACCAATTTCTCTGAAGAAAAATTGAATAAAGAAGCGACTGGTGGATGGGTTGCAATTGTTCAGCATTACTTTGTGAGTGCTTGGATTCCAGGTAACTTTAATGGTCAGCCATTTAAAGCGACACTTGAATCAAATAAAGACAATAACTTAAATGTGATTGGCTTTACTTCACCAGCAATTAATATTCCTGCTGGCACAGCAATGGAAATTGATGCGACATTCTATTCAGGTCCAAAAGTTCAGTCTGAACTAAGTGATTTGGCTGTTGGTTTGAACCAAACTGTTGATTATGGTTGGTTATGGCCAATCGCAAAATTATTGTTCATGGGCTTACAATTCTTCCATGGTATTGTGGGTAATTGGGGCTGGGCAATTATTCTGCTAACCATTTTGGTGAAACTGATTCTTTGGCCTTTATCTTCAAAAAGCTATCGTTCTATGGCGAAGATGCGTGTAATTGCACCTGAAATGCAACGCATGAAAGAAGAGTTTGGTGAAGATCGCATGCGTTTCTCTCAAGAAATGATGGCGCTTTACAAACGTGAACAAGTGAATCCACTTGCGGGCTGTTTACCGTTATTACTTCAAATGCCAATCTTCCTTGCGTTGTATTGGGTATTGATGGAGTCGGTTGAATTACGTCATGCACCATGGATGCTTTGGATTCAAGATTTATCTGCAATGGATCCATGGTTTGTACTTCCATTGATTATGGGTGTGACCATGTTTGTACAACAAGCATTGAATCCACAACCAACTGATCCTATGCAAGCAAAAGTGTTCAAAATCATGCCGATTATGTTCACTGTATTTATGTTGTTCTTCCCTGCTGGTTTGGTTTTATATTGGATCGTGAACAACTCGATTACGATTCTTCAGCAATCATTTATCAATAAAAGTGTTGAAAAAGCCAAAGCAAAAACGACAGAGGTTGTGTAAATGATTGAGTCTTTATAAAGATTCATCACCAAGCAACAGCTGAAAAAATCCGCTTAAGATGGTAATCTTAGGCGGATTTTTTATTGTCTAAATTTAGAGATTGCTCATGAATACACCTGCCCAAAACACGACGATTGCAGCCATTGCAACACCACCTGGTCGTGGAGGTGTTGGTGTTATTCGTTTATCAGGTCCGAAAGCCTATGCAATTGCTGAAGCACTGACACAAAAAGTATTACCTAAAGCACGCTTTGCTGGTTTTCGTCAGTTCTTAGATGAGCACAATGAGGTTATGGATGAGGGCTTAGTGATTTGCTTTCCGAACCCACATTCGTTCACAGGTGAAGATGTAGTGGAGTTACAAGGGCATGGTGGTCCAATCATTCAAAATACTTTGCTCGCTCGTTTACTTGAATTGGGTGCAACAGCGGCTAAAGCGGGTGAGTTTTCCATGCGTGCTTTTGAAAATGGCAAAATGGATTTGGTGCAAGCAGAAGCAATTGCCGATTTGATTGATGCAACTTCACAAGTGGCAGCACGTTCTGCAGTTCGTTCATTACAAGGTGTATTTTCTAACAAGGTCAATACGGTATTACAAAAACTAATTCATTTGCGCTTGCATGTGGAAGCCGCAATTGATTTCCCAGAAGAAGAAATTGATTTTTTAGCTGATGGTAAAATTTTAAATTTGCTTGAAGATGTTCAATCGTCAGTGACCACCGTTCAACAATCTGCACGTCAGGGGCAATTGTTACGTGAAGGCTTACAAGTGGTGATTGCAGGTAAGCCGAATGCTGGAAAATCATCTCTTTTAAATGCTTTAGCAGGTAATGACCGTGCCATTGTGACTGATATTGCAGGTACAACGCGTGATGTTTTGCATGAAAAAATTAGTTTAAACGGCTTACCTATTACCCTGACAGATACAGCTGGTTTACGTGATACAAGCGATATTGTTGAACGAGAAGGTATTCGCCGTGCGATTAAAGAAATTGAGCAGGCTGATTTATTATTGCTTGTCTATGATCTAAGCCAAGGCGACAATCCGTTAGAATTAGCGAAGAGTTATTTTGCTGAACATATAGAGCCAAAACGTTTGATGTTGATTGGCAATAAATGTGATTTAACTACGCAAGCACCCGAATTAAACGATTTAGAGGGTTTCCGTCATATTACTGTGTCTGCAAAGCAGGAAATGGGCGTTCAAGTGCTGATAGATGCGATTACAGCGCATGCAGGCTTCCAACCTGAAGAAGATACCTTTATTGCACGAACTCGTCATTTGGACGCAATGAAGCGCACTCAACGCTATTTAGCGGAAGCACATGAGCAATTGACGATTTATTATGCAGGTGAGTTGGTCGCAGAGTCACTTCGTCTAGCACAAAATGCTTTGGGTGAAATTACGGGTGATTTTAGTGCAGATGATTTATTGGGTGTGATTTTTGGATCGTTTTGTATCGGAAAATGATGATTTAATAAAAATATTTAACATAAATAATAAAAAAGCTGACATAAGTCAGCTTTTTTTTTGATTAAAAGTTGTTTTTCAGTAAATTTCATTTATTCAGAAGCTAAAATTATTTATGGTAAAGATAATTTCTTTAAAAGGAGTAAAAATAATGAATAAATTTTCTCTAGCAATTTCTACAATTTTATTGGCTTCTACTGCGCAGGTTTGGGCATATGACTTAGAAGATCAACACATCATTACAGCAGCTGAAAAGCATCCTGTAACGACTGCACAAGCGCTTAAATTAGCAGATGAAACTGCCGTAAGTGTAACGGGTACAATTGTCCGTAAGATTAAACATGAACATTATGTACTTAAAGATGCAGCAGGTCAGATCAATGTTGAAATTGATGAGAAATTGGCAACACCTGCACAGCTTAAAGTTGGAACAAAGATTAAGGTTCTAGGTGAGGTCGATACACACCGTACTAAACCAACTGATATTGATGCAGTGAAAATTGAATTTTTGAAATAATTTTCTATTTAGTTCAAGAATTTTATATTGTGTGATAGACCTAAAAAGTAGGTACTCACTATTAAGGTGAGCCTACTTTTTTCTATTTTAAAAATCTAATAATAATGATTAAACAGTGCTTTTTTGTACGTTCAGATGTTTCAATAACAAGCCGATGCATAACAATCCAACGCCAATACAGAAGCCAAAGACCCCCATTTTTAAACCAAAATGATCAGAAAGCCATCCTGCAAAAATAATTGGGACAATTGTTCCAAAGTAAGCAATAAATAAGTATGTAGACACAACTGCGGCGCGGTTTTCAGTTTGGGTCATGTGATGGATTAATGCAAAAGCACCAAGTAGTGCCAAACCATGCCCTATTCCGACAAAAATGACGCTTATAAAGAATAAAAAACTCCAATGCATCGCCATACACATTGATAAAACAACATAACTTAAAGTCAATGAAATTAGACCAATATTCAGTGCCTTATGCATGTTGGTCGTTTTGAAAATGAATTGAATTAAGGCTGAAATTAGCAAAATACTAGCGATCGTGATTCCGCTAACCATTGGACCATGCCACGGAATGACATCCTGAATAAACGATGGTGCTAAAGAGGCAAATAGACTGAATGAACCAAATGCACAGAAGGCGGCAAAACTTACAATATAAAATAATGTTTTGAATTTTGGTGCAGGCAATTCTAAATGGGGTGCAACGGAAAATGCTTGTTTCTCAAAAGTAGCGATTTTGACACGTGATAAACCAACAATACTGAGTAATGCAGCAATGATGACGGGGATATAGGGTGTAACCAAAGGTGCTTGAGAAAATTGTGCGATTGTTCCACCAATTAAGGGTCCTAAACCGAAGCCAATGACAGTAATAATCGAACACAGTTGTGCAGCATATTGTTTGTGCGAACCAGGAATGGTCAGAATTAATCCAAGCATTGCAGAGGTGCTAATGAGACCTGAAGCAATACCAATAATAAAACGCCCAAATCCGAGTAAGCTGGTGTTACTTGCAAAAACTGAAAAAATCAGTCCAATAACAGCGAAGAATAAGCCCATTTGTAGGGTACGAATAAAACCAAAACTATTACTACTACGTCCTAAAAAGAGTAATGTCGTCATACAGCCGAACATATAGGCGATAAAAATATAAGTGATTTGGCTTGGTAAAAGTTGCCAAAGTTGCTGATAAATTGGATATAAAGGACTAGCAAGCGCTGTACCGATGGTTCCAACGCACAGCGCAAGGCTCACCATATAAAATGGTCGCCAAGATTGAGGGTTCATAAATGTCCGTAACAACAGAAATAAAGAAGAATGCTGATCTTCAATAAAAAAGGAAGATTGGCATGAAAAACTGAAGATTAAATTGAGATTAGAACTTAATCAAATAGAGGTCAATGTCTAATTTATTATTTATATGATTATTCATGTGTCACAAATAGGTGGAGGTAAAGTTTTAGTGGTTTTAGCTTCAGAAACTAGGGATAGAGTGGTGAATGTCGATGTAAATCGTCAAGAATTGCCTGCACATAATGTGTTAGTACGTCTTTTAGTAGAAATTAATACCGCAGCAATTTGAAATTTTGTTTCACGTGGAACCTAAAATTTATCGTTTTTAGTTTTGATCCTTTAATTGATCACTTACTACAGTTTTCACACAAGTTGAGTCCATGGTTATGCTTTAATGCGACTGAATTATTTTTTTAGATTTAAAGTCTATGTTAAAACAATTGATCACATTGGGTCTAAGTCTGGCATTTTGTAGTAGTAGTTTTGCAAATGTTGAGAGCGTTAAAGCGAAATTGGTACAGCAATATCCACAAGTTAAAATTGAAAATTTACAAGCTACGGAAATGCAAGGTTTATATAGTGGAACACTTGATCATCAGATTGTTTATATCAATGAAGATGCACAACATTTATTTATTGGTTCGATGATTCGTTTGAAAGATCAGCGTAATTTGACCAAAGATTTAGCAATGAAAAAAGACATTGTTGACTTTAAAAGTCTTCCTTTTACAGATGCAATTAAAACTGTTCGAGGAGATGGAAAACGCCAATTGGCCGTATTTTCTGATCCAAATTGCCCATATTGCAAGGTTCTTGAAGGCAATTTAGCGAGCTTAAATAACGTTACGATTTATACATTTATGTACCCAATTAAGACACAATCTGTGCAGTCATCAAAGCAAGTATGGTGTTCAGCTAATAAAGATTATGCATGGAAAAATTTAATTCAAAAAGCCATCCAACCAACAGCAAGTGCTGACTGTGCAACGCCTATAGAACGTAATTTACAATTAGGTAAAAAACTGGGTTTACAGGGAACACCTGCCATTATTTTTTCAAATGGTTATAAAGCATTGGGTGCCTACCCTGCAGTTGAAATTGAGAAAATTTGGCAGCAAGCGGGTTTATAAAAAAATATAAAATATGCAACATTCAAAAAAATCACCATTTAAATGGTGATTTTTTACATTATTTTTAGTTTTGTAATAACTATGTGTTAAGTTCGTTTAGAAACAAAGTTGTAAATGACCAAGACAATAATTGCACCGATAACGGAAGCAATGAATCCAGCAGATGATCCAGGTGGGTAAATTCCGAGTAATTGACCGCCATATGTTGCGACTAATGAACCTACGATACCTAGAGCAATAGTGACAAGAAATCCAGCTTTGTCATCCCCTGGATGGATAGCTCGAGCAAGTAGTCCTGCAAAAAAACCAATAATAATTGAACCGATCAGTGATAGCATGAGTCTTCTCCTTATCCTGTAGTTTTAAATACTAATTTTTATAACTTCATAGATTTACATCTTCAATATGCATCAATAATGGGATGATAAATAGTTATTCTATGCTAAGACATGTTGCCTTTTTGTTCGAACTTTTGTCGATAAATAAAAAAAGCGGCTTACGCCGCTTAAATTCTAAAAGTATCGTCTTAAAGACCAATTTCACCAATAAAAGGAATGTGGCGATACTTTTGATCGTAATCTAAGCCATAACCAACAATAAATTTATCTTCAACTTCGAAGCCCAAAAATTTAACATCAAGTTCAATTTCACGGCGTGAAGGTTTGCTGACTAAAGTACACAGTTCAATTGAATTTGGACTGCGTGTTTCCAAAATTTCGAGAACTTTACTGAGCGTATTTCCTGAGTCAATAATATCTTCAATGACCAAGACATCTTTGCCACGAATTTCGCCATCTAAGTCTTTTAAAATTTTCACATCACGTGAAGATGATGTGCCACCACCGTAGCTCGAAACGGTCATAAAATCGAGTTCGTGTCCTTTGCTAATTGCACGGCATAAATCTGCCATGAAGATTACAGAACCTCGTAACAGACCAATCAGAACGAGTTCTTTGTCGCTACTCGCATAATGGGCATCAATTTTTTGTCCAAGTTCTTTGACTTTTTCCTGAATTTCTTCAGTTGAAATCATTACTTTCATTTCAATGGTCATGGGAAATACCTAAAAACATCAATCATGCAAAAATAAAAAAGGTGTTGACGTGCAACACCTAAAAGATGAATCAATTTTAAAACATATCAAATCAAGATGCATCTTTTTTGACAATTCATTGTGTAAACGGTTCTTTAATGTGCATCACGTTTAAGTAAAAACGCACATGCAACACATATCGAGCCGATTAAAATTAACGTTCGCTTTGATCGTTTTTGCTTAGGTCGATAGACTTGTTGCTGAGTGTGTTCTTGCTCATGATTTTTGTTCATACGCCTTTTCTCCGTAAATATAGGTCGCGTGAATGTTACGATCATCACCCATAGTCAGCAGTGCAAATAACGCATCTTCAATATTTTTAGCACGTTCTTGACGCAGTTGTTGTAATGCCGTGGCTTTTAAATTCAGCACCACAAAATCAGCTTCTTTACCAATATTGAAGTTGCCCAATTTATCATCCAAATGTAGTGCTTTTGCACCACCTAAAGTGGCGTGATAGAGCGATTCAAAGGCAGAAAGTTTATCACCCTGAAGTTGTTGAACTTTATAAGCTTCATTTAACGTCTGTAATTGGCAAAATGATGTTCCTGCACCAATGTCAGTTCCTAAGCCAACTTTAACCTGTTTTTCCCACGTTTTTTTCAGTGGAAATAAGCCACTACCAAGGAATAAATTAGACGTTGGGCAGAAGGCAATTGCTGAATCGGTATCGTGCATACAATCCCATTCATGCTCTTCTAAATGCACACAATGTGCAAATACAGAACGCTCCCCTGTTAAGCCAAAATGATGATAAACATCTAAATAGCCTTTTTGCTCAGGGAATAAATCTTTTACCCATGCGATTTCATTTTTATTTTCACTTAAATGGGTATGTACATAAACATCAGGATATTCGGCTTTTAACTGCCCTGCTCTTGCCAATTGTTCAGGTGTCGAAGTTGGTGCGAAACGTGGCGTAATGGCATATAGATTACGCCCTTTACCATGCCATTTTTCAATGAGGACTTTTGAATCGTGGTAGGCGCTTTCTGCCGTATCGGTTAGTTCATCAGGTGCATGACGATCCATCATTACTTTACCCGCAATTAAGCGCATTTGATGCTGCTCTGCTGCTTCAAATAAAGCATCAACTGACTGAGGATGAACGGTACAAAAAACTAATGCTGTGGTTGTACCATTTTTAAGTAATTCATGAACAAAAAACTGTGCGATTTTATCTGCATAGTTTTTATCTGCAAATTGCATTTCAGTTGGGAATGTATAAGTATTCAGCCATTCCAAAAGCTGTTCGCCGTAAGCACCGACCATTTCTGTTTGTGGAAAATGGATATGTGTGTCGATAAAACCTGGAACAATTAATTGTTCAGGATAATGTTGAATTTGGGTATTTTCGGGGATGTGTTGTTGACCTGCTTCCCATTCACCAAACCAACTAATTTTGCCGTTTTGGGTAATAAGAAGACCATCTTCTACATATCGCACTTGGTCGTGGATTTCACGTGCTTGGGCAACTGTATTCTGAATATCAAGGAAACGACCACGAATGGCTGTTGTTGTATGTACAGAAGACATTTTAAACCTGCGTTTTGAATTTTTTCGATTGATTGTAGCTGATTTTTATTGTGGGTTGCCTATTTTGTCTGATTTTGTCTAAGTTATTCACTGATGTTACGCAGTAACATGAAAATCATATTTTACCACTTAATGAGTTTGGATACGTGGTAGTAGTCATCCGCATTTGTTTGTTGTAGAACTACTTGTGATTGAAAATGCTTCTGCAATCATTATTTTTAAAGGACAAGATGTTTGTGCTTTATATTTAGCCAGTTTTATTTGTAGCAGATAAAGCGCTCTTTAAAAAGAAGTGAGCTTACTCTCCCGTATAGGACGGATTCATCTTATTTTTTGTCTAGGTTTATCAAAGACAATATAATAATTTCTGAGTTTAAAATTTTTCAAAATGAGTTTTTTATTTTTCATCTCCAATAATACAGTTGAAAGAACTCAATCATGGGTATATACATTAAGTGATTTAAATCGACTCGCTGTAATAAAGTTCAAGTAAAAAATTGGGTATTATTCTTGATTATTAATAGTTTTAAGTTCGTCAATATTTTGTATAAAAATGATAATGATTAAATAAATTTAATTCTCTATTTGTATAACTTAACAGATTATTTAAGTTACATTTTTTATGAATAATAATTTAATTTTAGAGGGTAGACTGAATTAAAAGCCATTAAAAAGGTACTACATATGAATACGTATTCTTCATTATTAAATTTAGATCAGTATGTTGCTATTGTGACCGGAGGTGGTAATGGTATTGGAGCCGCAAGTTGTAAGCTATTGGCCCAACATGGTGCTAGTGTCGTTGTTGCAGATTTAAAATTGGACGCAGCTCAAAAAATTGCAGATGAAATAAAAGCTCAAGGATTTCAAGCCATCGCTGTTGAGTGTAATGTTTTGAATGATGAAGATTTAGTGCGTTTGGTTGAAACGACGGTTAATCATTATCATAAAATTAATATTTTGGTGAATAATGCCGGTGGTGGTGGTGCAGGTCGAGAAAGTCCCGAACATCTGAGCGTTGAACAGTTTGCTCGTACTTTTCAGCTTAATGTTTTTAGTGGTTGGCGTTTATCTCAACTCTGCGCACCTTATATGAAGCAAGCTGGTTTAGGTTCGATTATTAATATTTCTTCTATGAGTTCAATTAATAAAAGCCCTGCAATTAGTGCATATGCATCATCTAAAGCTGCAATTAATCATATGACAGCCAATTTAGCTTTTGATTATGGTCCTGAAATACGTATTAATGCTGTTGGACCAGGAGCAATTCGTACAGATGCTCTAGCTTCAGTTCTAACGCCTGAAATAGAGCAACGAATGTTAGCGCACACGCCACTACAACGCTTAGGAGAAGCAGACGATATTGCTGGAGCAGTGTTGTATTTTGCTGCACCCATTTCAAAATGGGTCAGCGGACAGGTTTTATTTGTAAATGGTGGTGGTGTACAAACATTAGATTAAAAGATGATTTAAATTGAAATGTATAAAAGTCCAAAATATTTTTGGGCTTTTATTTTTTTGAGCGACCCTGCTAAGGAAAATAACGAGTCCAAAAAATGACAGGATTATTGAATAAAATGCATCATTACTGATCTAAACTTGGCAGAAATATTTTTTAGAAATGAGGGTGATTAGCCACGAGTTGATTACTCTTATTTACACAACTCTTTACCCCAATCATTTGAGCAACCATATTGATTAAATATATCGAATGGATATTTTATTGTTACTGCTACACGCAATAATAAAAAGAAGATCGAAGCAATAAAAATGAATAATAAAAAGCCCTCCAATGGGAAGGCTCTCTGATTTTATTGATTGCTAAAGTTAGTTATAGGGTTGTTTCGTTATATTTTTTACTATGACGAATTGATAACACAGCAGTAATAGCTAAAGTAATCACGATGAAACCTAATGAAATCCAAATTGGCATGTGGAATACATCAAGTAATAACATTTTTGTACCAATGAACATGAGAATAATACCTAGACCATACGGTAAGTAATGCATTTTCGATGCTGCACCAGACAACAAGAAAAACATCGCACGTAGACCTAAAATTGCCATGAGGTTTGCAGTTAATACAATGAACGGATCACTTGTTACAGCAAAGATCGCAGGAATAGAATCCACCGCAAAAATTACATCAGATGCTTCAACCAAAATTAAAACTAAAAATAATGGTGTTGCCCAAAGTACGCCATTTTGACGGACAAAGAATTTTGCACCTTCAAGTTTTGGCGTGATTCGCATGTGTTTACGCAACCATTTGAGAATCGCCATATCTTCGATATTGGTATTTTCTTCGTCCTGACCTTTGAGGAATTTGAAACCTGTATAAAGTAAGAACGCACCGAAAATATAGAGAATCCAAGAGAATTCTTGTACAAACCATGCACCAATGAAGATAAAAATAGTACGTAAGACAATTGCACCGAGTACGCCATAAAGCAAAATTTTACGTTGTAAACCTTGTGGAATTGCAAAAGCTGCGAAGATCATTAGCCAAACAAAAACATTGTCAATTGCAAGTGATTTTTCAAGTAAATAACCTGCGAAATACTCCATTGTTTTTGCATTGGCAATGGTGATACCAGCTGTTTGTTGCAAGTACAGCCACAGACCACCACCAAAAAGTGATGCAATCGTGACCCAAGCAATACTCCAATAGGCTGCAGTTTTTAATTTGACTTCTTGCCCTTCTTTTTGCTTGAAGCCCATAAAGTCGATGAGGAGCATGACTGCAACAATGGCAAAGAACGCCAAATATAGCCACGGATTACCGATGGTTTCCATAAAATTCTCCTGATCTGGCAAGTAATCAGGCATAAAAAAGACCTTGATCAGCTGCCAGATGATTAAACATCTGTGTCAACATGATCAAGGTCTTGCCTACATTTTAGAAATTATGCTCATTCTAAAATGCTCAGATACCGGCTTTTTTATTTAGAAAAAAATAAAAATGCGTAATGACGATATTCTGACATAGTACAAACAACATCTTTGTACTATTTGAAGGAGGCTACTCCCCTTGTTCGAATAAATTTTGCTATAGAAATGTTGCCACTTCTAAATATGATGAAAGAATCGCATATTTAAAATCATTGTGCAAATTTTGTTTGTTATTTCGGTACTCAAAACTTAATTATTCAGATGAAAGTCTTGTCTTTGAATCAATACTATCGCAAGTAAAGTTCCGAGTATTGCCAAAATACCGCCAACTATGCCAATACTGTGTAACCCATAATGTGTTGTGGCATATGCACCGAGCAATGCCCCACCACCAATCCCTACATTGTATAAGCCTGAGTAAATGGCCATCGCAACATCGGTGGCATCGGATGCTAGATTTAGAGTTTTGGCTTGTTGAGCAAGGCTAAAGCAGATAATTGCCATTCCCCAAAATAAACTCAGAATGCTAAAGCTCATAAAATCAGTAGCCAGTGGCATGAGTAATAACATCGACACAGCCAAAATTGCACTGCTCATCGGAATTGGAAGTTTGGGATATTTTTGCCCAAATTTACCAAATAGATAAGAGCCAATAAAGCCTGCTGCACCATAAATTAATAATAACATGGTGGTTTGTGACGAGCTGAAATGCGCTACATTTAAAGCAAAAGGTTCGATATAACTGTATGCGGTGAATTGCGCCGTGATCACAATAATTGTGAGTGCAAAAACAATCATTAAACTTGGACGCTTAAAGAATGTTTTTAGACTACTAAGCGAGCCTGAATTAACACTTGGTAAACGAGGTAAAGTTTTTGCCAAAATAAGACAAACCAGTGCTGCTCCCAAAGCTATGAGTGCAAATGTATTTCGCCATCCATAAGCCTCACCAATCATACGACCTAACGGAATACCTAAAACCATTGCCAAAGCTGTACCTGTGGCAAGCAGCCCGAGCGCTTGGAATTCTTTGTCTTTAGGTGCAACTCGGACAGCGAGTGACGCGGTAATTGACCAAAATAAGGCATGTGAAAATGCAATGCCAATACGGCTTACGAGTAAAAAACTAAAACTTGACGCAAAATAGGACAGTACATGACTGACAATAAAGACAATAAATAATGCAATGAGTAGAAAACGCCGTTCAATATTTTTGGTCAAAAGCATAATCGGAAGTGAAATTGGCGCAACGACCCATGCATACAGCGTAATCATAATGCCAACATCGGTTGCAGGCATTGCAAAACTTTTGCCAATATCGCTGAGGAGTGCAACAGGTACAAATTCTGTGGTATTGAAAATAAAGGCGGCAAAAGCCAAGCTAATCACACTGACCCATTGCTGTGTTTCATTGGGTGTGCTTTGCTGTTTTTGAGTTGACATGGTCAATGTATTTGGTGGGAGTCTTTAAATTTTAAGCTGAAATGAATTGAAAGTTAAGTTGCAATTGGACTTGAAAATTTGAAAAGCTAGACAAAACATAACAAAACTAAAATTTCATTTATGGCATTTTATTGAAAGTCTTAACTTAAGTGAGAATAAAAATGTTAGAAATTAAACATAAAGATAATGGTAAAAAAGGCGAGTTTTTTGTTGGTGAAGATAATCAACATCTTGCTGAAATGGCGTACACGTGGGCTGGTGAAAGTATGTTGATTATTGATCATACTGATGTTTCTGATGAATTACGTGGACAAAGTGTTGGGCGTAAATTACTTGATCAAGTGGTTGAAATGGCACGTAGTAAAAATGTGAAAGTGATTCCACTCTGCCCATTTTCAAAATCAGTTTTTGATAAAGATGAATCTATTCGTGATGTTTTGAAAGACTAAGACCGTTTTGCTAAAGTGGAATTGTGTCTAGACCAATCGAATGAAAAAGAGAAAGAATTTATGCAATTCCAACATGTAGATAATCAACAAAAAGGCGTATTTTTCCTTAATGATGATCAAAGCAATCGTATTGCCGAGATCAGTTATGTGTGGAGTGGTGAGCATAAAATTATTGCTGACCATACTTGGGTAGATAACTCATTGCGTGGACAAGGGATTGCACGTCAGTTGCTCGATACTTTAGTAGATTTTGCACGTGAAAAAAAATTAAAAATTGTCCCGACATGTTCTTATGTCGATGTGATGTTTCGCCGTGAAAAAAGCTATGCTGATGTGATTGCTTGATTTTAATTATTAATAATTAAAATAGACATTAAAAAACCCGCTGATGCGGGTTTTTTATTTCACTATCAAATTACTTTGATTTTAACGCAGTAAGTAATTTTTGATGTAATCCACCAAAACCGCCATTCGACATAATGACAACGGCATCACCCTCACCAGCTTCCGCAACCACAGTTTGGATAATGTCATCGAGTGAACGTGCAACCACCGCTTTATTTGGGGAAGCATCAATTACAGGTTGTAAATCCCAATCTAAACCTTCTGGTTGATACCAAATAACTTCATCCGCCAAACGAGCAGAATGTGCCAAACCATCTTTATGTGAACCCATACGCATAGTGTTTGAACGTGGTTCAATAATCGCCCAAAGTTTACGTTCACCTAAGCGTTTACGTGCGCCTTCTAAAGTGGTATCAATTGCTGTTGGGTGATGTGCAAAGTCATCATAAACTTCAATGCCATTTACTGTATCTAACAGTTCCATACGGCGTTTTACACCACCGAAGTTTGACAATGCTTCACACGCCACTTCAATTGAAACACCCACATGCTCAGCAGCGACAATGGTCGCTAAAGCATTGGCAACCGAATGTTGCCCTGTCATGTTCCATCTAACAGTACCTTTAACTACACCGTGTTGTAGCACTTTGAAATGTGAACCATCGGCAGATAATTGTTCTGCATATACTTCTGCCGAGTCGTTTGCATCTAAAGAGGTACGAATAACAGGTGTCCAACAGCCCATTTCTAAGACTTCATCAATATTGGTTTCAGTGATCGGTGCAATGATGCGACCTTCACTTGGAATAGTACGGACTAAGTGATGGAATTGTTTTTGAATGGCAGCCAAGTCATCAAAAATATCTGCATGGTCAAATTCAAGGTTATTTAAAATTGCAGTTTTAGGATGGTAATGAACGAACTTAGAACGCTTGTCGAAAAATGCAGAGTCATATTCGTCTGCTTCTACGCAGAAATATTTTCCACCACCTAAACGTGCGCTTTGGCTAAAACCTAAAGGCACACCACCAATCAAAAATCCTGGGTTTAAACCTGCTTGATCTAGTACCCACGCAAGCATCGTTGTAGTGGTGGTTTTACCGTGCGTACCTGCAACACCAAGGACATGTTTGCCTTGTAAAACGTGATCTGCAAGGAATTGTGGACCTGAAGTATATGCCATACCGACATCGAGCATATATTCCACAGCATCTATACCACGTTTCATGGCATTACCGACAATGACTAAGTCTGGATGCGGTTGTAAATGGCTACGGTCAAAGCCTTGCATCACATCAATACCGGCATTTTCTAACTGGGTGGACATTGGTGGGTAAACGTTTTGATCTGAACCTGTCACCTTGTGTCCTAAATCTCGCGCTAATAGCGCCAAAGAACCCATAAATGTGCCAGAAATACCTAAGATATGCAGATGCATTCGTTTTAACTCCACTGCTTTTATAGACACATCACTTTGTTGTTGTGGTGTTGTCATGTTCATTTGATTTGAAAGCAACGATAGCAAGGCTTTAAGGGAAAAGATAGTTTTTCTTGTATCGTAAAAATGAAAAAAGCATTTAGGTTGTTATTGTAATTTACTCGATGATACTGCATATAAATATAGACTATCTTCTTCACCATTATTTAAGAACTTTATGACTTTATTTAATGGAAAAGTAAATTGTTGACCATCGGTTAATACGGTCGCATAAGAAAGGGACTTTTCACTATCATTATAAAATTTAGAATTAATTTTTTGTGCATTTTCAAAATTTACCCAATTCCATTGTTTCGATTTGTCATTTCTTTTAATCGTTTCACCTACATAGGCGCCTGCTCTAACTACAATACGTGCGAATTGTTCATTTGATAATTTATCTAAGTCCGTTTTTCTGACTTCTAAAAGGTATTGATCTACAATTTTAAGGCTGTCATAGCTGAAGTTTAATTCTTTATTTTTTTTAAAAATCCAATTTATAGATAGGATCTGCTTGTTCATGATTAAACATATAAGCTAAATCATTAAAAGTTTCGTTGATTTAATTTACTTTTAATGGTTCTGCATTGCTTATCGAGGAAGAAAATAGTGCAATTAAACCAAGTAAAAAATTTTTCATTTGTAATATCTCTTGAATTGATTATTAGAATTTAAATCTTTAAAAATGGATTTGGTTTTTATGGAGTAAGAATAATTGAATTTAACTTTTTTAGCATTAGGCTTTCTTATTATCTCCAACTGTTTTATGACATTGGCTTGGTATGGTCATTTAAAATTTTTACATGATACGCCGTTATGGCAAGCCATTTTATTTGGTTGGGTCATAGCATTGCTCGAATATAGTTTTATGATTCCTGCTACACGTATGCTCTCACAACATGGCTGGGCATTGGGACAGATGAAAATTACCCAAGAAGTTGTCACACTCTTGGTTTTTGTTCCCTTTATGATATTTCTGTTTAAACAGCCATTTAAATTGGATTATTTGTGGGCAGGCTTATGTTTATTGGGCTGTGTATATTTTGTCTTTAGAAGTCAGTAATTCATTAACCTGACTCAGTTCGCCTTATTTCCATAAAAAATAATGAAAATATTGCCCTACGATGTCTGTTAAATTTTCTTGAGATGAAAAATCAGTCTATAATAGTGAGCTTCTTGATATTCATTTAAACACTGATCACCAGTATTTAAACTTCCTTACATTCGTTTACGGAATATATGCAATGAATGCGGCCGCTGTACAAGACGCTCCTTTAGTTGGAATTATCATGGGTTCTCAATCTGATTGGGCAACCTTAGAACACACTGCCAATATGCTAAAACAGCTTGGTGTCCCTTTTGAAGCTGAAGTGGTATCTGCGCATCGTACGCCAGACCGTTTATTTGAATACGCTGAAACTGCGCGTGAACGCGGTATTCAAGTGATCATTGCAGGTGCAGGTGGTGCAGCACATTTACCAGGTATGTGTGCGGCAAAAACTGATCTTCCAGTGCTTGGTGTTCCAGTTAAATCGTCTATTTTAAATGGCGTAGATTCATTGCTTTCAATCGTACAAATGCCAGCAGGCATTGCGGTGGGTACATTGGCAATTGGTCCAGCAGGCGCAACCAATGCCGCAATTATGGCAGCGCAAATCTTGGGTTTAACCCGTCCTGAAATTGCAAAAAATGTTGCAGATTTTCGTGCAGCACAAACCGATAAAGTTGCGAGCAAAAACATTCCAGGTCAAATCTAATATTTAATAATTTTAAGTATTATTTAGACTAGCCAAGCATAAACGGGACATACGTTATGGATAAAACCATCGGTATTTTTGGTGGTGGTCAATTGGGTCGTATGATGGCGCAAGCTGCATTACCGCTTAATATTCAATGTACTTTTTTTGAAGCCAACACAGATTGCCCATCGGCAGCTTTAGGTCAAGTGATTTCCACTCAAGCTGAAAATGGTTTACAGGATTTTATTGTCAGTGCAGATGTTTTCAGCCTAGAGTTTGAAAATACTCCACTCGCTGATGTTGATGTATTGACCCAGCAAAAAGATGTGCATCCACCTCGTCAGGCTTTGGCAATCGCACAGCATCGTTTATCTGAAAAAGCCTTGTTTGATGAACTCGCAATTCCTGTTGCACCGTATAAGGCAGTGACATCTCTAGATGAGTTAAAGGTTGCTATTGCAGAACTTGGTTTACCGATTGTTCTTAAAACCTCGCGTGGTGGTTATGATGGCAAAGGTCAGTTTGTACTTCGTACAGCTGATCAAATTGAGCAAGCTTGGGCTGAACTCGGCCCTGCGGGTGAACTCATTGCTGAAAGTTTTGTAACTTTCTCACGTGAAGTATCGATCATTGCTGTACGTGGTATAGATGGCGATGTGAAAACTTGGGCTTTGGCTGAAAATCATCATCACGATGGTATTTTGTCACACTCGATTGTACCTGCACCAAACAGTGTGGATTTACAGCCTGTAGCGCAGGATTATATTACTCGCCTGCTCAATCATTTGAACTATGTCGGTGTGTTGACGCTTGAATTATTTGTAACAGACAAAGGTTTGTATGCAAATGAAATGGCGCCGCGTGTACATAATTCTGGGCATTGGTCGATTGAAGGTTCAATTTGTTCGCAATTTGAAAATCATATTCGTGCTGTGGCAGGTTTACCATTAGGTTCAACTGAAGTTGTTCGTCCAACGGTGATGGTTAATATTATTGGTCAATATCCGAAGTCTGAAGATGTATTGGCACTCAATGGTGCGCATTTACATCTTTATAATAAGACTGAACGTGAAGGTCGTAAGATTGGTCATATTACCCTGATGCCAAATGATAGTGCTGAATTGGTGACTTTATGTCGTCAGTTGGCGAAAATTTTGCCGAATCCATTGTCACTCAGCGAAGATATGAACATTTAAACTCAACTTTGTTTGTTAAAAAAGCGGTCATGAAAATGATCGCTTTTTTATTTCTTGAATTTCGGTATGATGCCCCTCCTTTATTTTTACAGACATTTTTTTGGCATGATCGGTGATGAAAAAATGTCGTTAGATAAAAGTACAAATAAAAAAATAACAATAAAATTCATATCAGCATGGCAGCAAATTTTTAAATTTAAAATAAATTTAAATGTGCAATTTTATTTTGAATTCAAAATAAAATAATGTGAAAGATATTGGATGTCGAAGTTATCCACAGAACTTTATACTTAAAAATAAAGAAAAGTTTGAATTTAAAGTATAAGACACTTTGAATTTAAACTTATTGCTGAAGCTGGGTGTGGATAATTTTTTAAATTCAAAATGCTGTGATTTTAAAAATAAACAAATGAATTCAAATTTTACGTATTTATACCTGTCATTTTATTCATAGACTGATAAGGTATTTACATAATTTAAAGTTAAAACTGATTATGAATACTATGCTTCGTTTTTCAATTTTATGCGGTTCACTTTTATTCACGGTGAATCAAGCAAATGCTGAACTCATAATAAATGGCACGCCATCTACAGCAATAAATATCAGTAGTCCAAATGTGAATGCTGAATTTAACCCTAAAAATAATTTTCAAAGTTGTTTGGCAAATTTACGTTCATCTGCAATTTCATCAGGTGTAAATGGTTCGACTTATGATCGTTATACGCAAAATTTAACGCCTGATTATTCGGTGATTGAAAAACTGAATTATCAACCTGAATTTTCAACCCCCATTTGGGATTATCTTTCAGGTTTAGTTGATGAAGAGCGTGTCGCAAAAGGTCGTGAAATGTTGGCACAGCACCGAGATGTACTAAATCGAGTGCAAGCCGCTTATGGTGTACCTGCGGAAACAGTTGTTGCTGTTTGGGGTGTAGAAAGTAATTTTGGTGATATTTCAGGTAAGTATCCACTATTACAAGCACTTGGGACATTAAGCTGCGAAGGGCGCAGGCAAGGTTATTTCCGTGGAGAGTTCTTTTCGACTATGCGTATTTTACAACGTGGCGATTTAAGAGAAGAGCAACTAAAAGGTTCATGGGCGGGTGCTTTTGGTCATACGCAATTTATGCCATCGACTTATGAAAGTTTAGCGGTTGATTTTGATGGTGATGGTCGCCGTGATTTGGTTTCAAGTACAGCAGATGCTTTGGCATCGACTGCGAATTTCTTGAAACGTGGCGGATGGCAAACAGGCATGCCATGGGGCTTTGAAGTTAATATTCCTGAGAGTGCTTCAGTCGGTGGCGAAAGTCGTCGTAATAAAAAATCTCTCAGCTCATGGGAAAGTCGTGGCTTTACCCGTATTGATGGTTCACCTATTATTCAAGGAAATTTATCGGGGAATACATCGGCAGGGTTAATGATGCCAGCAGGTAAAGATGGTCCTGCATTCTTGGTGTTTAAAAACTTTGATGCAATTTATGGTTATAACGCTGCTGAAAGTTATGCACTTGCCATTGCACATTTGTCTGATCGTTTACAAGGTAAAGGAACAATCCAAACCGCTTGGCCGACGAATGATCCTGGGACTTCACGTGCAGAACGTCGTGAAATTCAAAATTATTTGTTGAAAAAAGGTTATCCGATTGGTGATGCAGATGGTTTGATTGGTGATAAAACTCGCCAAGCGATTCAGACAGAGCAAGCACGTTTAGGTTTAACTCAAACGGGTCGTGCAGGACAGCAAATTCTAAAAGCATTTAGAAATGAAAATGCACAGAATATGATGAAGTAATGTATTGATTATAAAAAAGGTCTGCAATTGCAGACCTTTTTTATAGTTTTTTATCCAAAATTTTCTTTATGATGAAGTGTAAAGTTATTCGATATCAGTTTTGTCTATTTTAACCGCTTCCAATACATCAAAAATAACGGCTGTTACATCTTGAGTGTGAGCACGATCATTGAAAATTTCATACGCAGATATTGTAATATCTGTATCACTTGGTAATTGTTTTTGCTCTTCTTCAATTAGGTGTTGAATGGGCAAGAGTGTTTGTTTAATAGAAAGATGTAGCACATCTTCGAACTCAATATTTTCATCTTCAAGTTCAATCATTTGCTCATTGTAATATGGCAATAAAACCGCATGGAGATAGGGTTGAAGTTCCGTAATATCGAAAATTTCAATGTCACGGCTCTGTTCAATCGTGCTGATATGATCATTCACTTCAAGAATAATATGATAATAACTCACCGCAATCTCCTTTAAATTACTCAGTTTACAATAGCATAAGTTGAGCAAAAAATGCATCAAACCCTTATATAAAATATGGATTTAGAGTATATGACTCAAATGGTTTACTTTCTTGAATTTAACATGGCTAAATCGGCATTGGTTAGTTGAAATTGATATAAATTTTGTTCTTTCATAACAGGATACATCAACGCTTTAGGATCATCATTATGTTTTAAGCCGAGTGCATGCCCGAGTTCATGTGCGAGGGTAATACGTAAATCATTTTCAGACTGAAACTCATAGACATTAATTTCACGTCCATTGAAGACACCTTTATCAAATTGGCGTGGTTGAAAACGCTGATTGAATTGATCAACTGATTGATTGAACTGATGATTAATCGAATTTGCCTGATTTACGTTCTGATTTAAATGTTCAACTTTACGATTAAATATATCGGTATTTGTTTGCAGTTCAACTTGTTGTTGTTGGAGTTGTTGTTTTTGCTGCTGAATTTGTTGCATTACGTTGTCGCTATAGCGTTGCTGTGATTGATTTAGGGCATTGACCATTTGATTATATTGGTTCAACCGTTGTTCGTAGTTTATTTGCTGAATATCAAGCTCTCGCTTCGCTTGTAATAATTCTTGTTCAAGCTGTTGAACTTTAAAGTGTTCAGCATCTGTATATTGGCGTGTATTTTCTAAAATACGCATTTCTTGACTACGTGCGGAAGATTCTGCCTGGCGTTCATCGTAAATTAAGTTAATTGCTAGTTGAGCATTGGGGTCATAGACAAAAAAACTTTGTTTAGCACCTGTATACCAAATGTCAGCAGCTTGTTGTGTAAGTCGTTTTACCTGCTCCTGTGTGAGATTAAACCGTGGATCAACATGACCAATACGATAACGCAGACGTGTATCGGTCGGATGTGTAATGCGATCCATCACAGAATTATGATTGAGTTGAGGGTGTTGCATGCGTTGAAATGCAAAATAAGCAGTAAAAATAAGGGCTGCAATAATTAACCAAAAGCGCATAAATTTTATAAAAGTATTCTATCGTTGTTCATAATTTAGCTGAAAATAATGTATTCGAGAATAGTGGTCAGTTTGTTAATTACTTTATTTATAGATAAATACTCAGACGGATGATGCATTTTAAATTTATATCATTATTTGAAGATATAAAAATGCTGAAAAAAGTCGGAAATTTTTCCAGCATACTTGGTGTTGTTACGAGGAAAGTAGTGCGTTATTAGTTACAGCCTTTAGTTTCAAAGTCGGTTTTAGATGTATAAGTGATTTTTGGTAAATATTCACCCATAACTTACTCTTCATCACCCCAATTTTTTGTACGGAAATGCTATCGATATCGTTCTGAGCAAACAAAATAATAGAAGCTTTGACTCGTTTATCTTTAGTGGATTTACTCATTTTTATACAAATTTCAAGTCTTAAGCTTATAACTTAATTTAGCTAGATTAAGTTATATAATCTCATTATTCTAAACCATTAAATAAAAATGCTTTTTTACATTGTAAGTATGAATGTCTTCAAAATTAAAACCATAAAAAAACCGTACTTTCGTACGGTTTTTTTTATTTTAAAGCAAGGTTAAATTGACAAATTATTTTTTGTCATCTTTAACTTCAGTGAACTCAGCATCTACAACGCCATCGTCCGCTTTTTGTTGTTGACCCGCATCGCCAGCAAATTGGCTAGGATCAAAACCTTCAGCACCACCTTGACCTTGTGCTGCTTCATAAGCACGTTGAGAAATTGGCATGATGATATTTTGTAAAGCTTCAGTTTTCGCTTTGATATCATCAACGTCATTTTCTTTAGTAGAAGCTTCAAGCTCAGAAACCGCAGTTTCGATTGCAGTTTTTTCATCAGCAGTCACTTGTTCACCAAGGTCTTTTACTGCTTTTTGTGAGCTAGCAACTAAAGCATCTGCTTCGTTACGTGCTTTAGCAAGTTCTTCGAACTTACGATCTTCTTCAGCATTCGCTTCAGCATCTTTAATCATTGCTTCGATTTCAGCATCAGACAAACCTGAGTTTGCTTTAATCTGGATAGATTGCTCTTTACCAGTGCTCTTATCTTTCGCAGATACTTTCAAGATACCATCGGCGTTGATGTCAAATGATACTTCAATTTGTGGCACACCACGTGGAGCAGGTGGAATGTCGCCCAATTGGAAGTTACCCAACAATTTGTTTTGCTGAGCCATTTTACGTTCACCTTGGAACACTGAAATATCTACAGCAGGTTGGTTGTCAGCAGCTGTTGAGAACACTTGAGATTTCTTCGCAGGAATCGTGGTGTTTTTCTCAATGATTGCTGTTAACACGCCACCCATAGTCTCGATACCAAGTGTAAGCGGAGTTACATCAAGTAAAAGTACATCAGTTTTGTCACCTGAAAGTACCGCACCTTGAATTGCAGCACCCATTGCTACAGCTTCATCAGGGTTTACGTCTTTACGTGGTTCTTTACCGAAAAATTCTTGAACTTTCTGTTGAACCATTGGCATACGTGATTGACCACCAACCAAGATTACGTCAGAGATGTCAGAAGTCGAAAGACCCGCATCTTTAAGCGCAATACGGCAAGGCTCAATGGTACGAGCAACTAAATCAGCAACTAAACCTTCCAATTTTGCACGTGTTACGCTAATCACTAAATGTTTAGGACCAGTCGCATCAGCAGTGATGTATGGCAAGTTAATTTCAGTTGCAGTTGATGAAGAAAGTTCAATTTTCGCTTTTTCAGCTGCTTCTTTCAAACGTTGTAATGCAAGAGGATCTTGTTTTAAGTTGAAGTTCTGTTCTTTTTTGAACTCTTCAACAAGATAATCGATCAATGCATTATCAAAGTCTTCACCACCAAGGAATGTATCACCATTTGTAGACAATACTTCGATTTGTTGGTCGCCATCAAGGTCTGCAATTTCAATGATTGATACGTCAAATGTACCACCACCAAGATCGTATACAGCGATTTTACGGTCGCCTTCTTTCTTGTCCATACCAAACGCAAGTGCAGCAGCAGTTGGTTCGTTGATGATACGTTTAACTTCTAAACCTGCAATTTTACCTGCATCTTTAGTTGCTTGACGTTGAGCATCGTTGAAGTAAGCAGGAACGGTAATAACCGCTTCAGTTACTGTTTCACCTAAGTAGTCTTCAGCTGTTTTCTTCATCTTTTTCAAGATTTCAGCAGAAACTTGTTGTGGTGCAAGTTTTTTGTCGTTGACATCAACCCAAGCATCACCATTATCAGCTTGAACAATTTTGTATGGTACAAGACCAATATCTTTTTGTACTGCTTGATCTTGGTACTTACGACCAATCAAACGTTTGATTGCATATAGTGTATTTTTCGGGTTGGTTACAGCCTGACGCTTTGCTGATTGACCTACTAAGATTTCACCATCTTTATACGCAACAATAGATGGTGTTGTACGTGCGCCTTCAGCGTTTTCGATTACTTTTACTTTGTCGCCTTCAAGTACAGCTACGCAAGAGTTTGTTGTACCTAAATCAATACCAATAATTTTAGCCATGCGATATATTCCTCAATTTTTTTTACAGTGTTTTGCTTGTTATTCAATATGAGAGCCATTCAAAATTTTTCAAGTCAAAATGCATAAAAAAATTAAAAACTCTCAAGTTTATAAGGCTTAGGCGCCTACCATGACCATTGCAGGACGCAGTAAACGACCGTTGATGGTGTAGCCTTTTTGTAGAACAGTGCCAATTTCATTGGCTTTTGCCGTTGGATCAATCCCTACTGCCTGATGGAGGTCAGCATTAAAGCCACGTGTTGTGTCTGCTTCGGTAACACCAAATTTTTCTAAAGTTGTGAGTAAAGATTTTAGGGTTAGTTTTACGCCTTCAACCATTGCATTGTCTTCACCTGCAGCAGCAATTGCGCGCTCTAAATTATCGACTGTATCAAGCAACTCTTTGGCAAATTTTTCCAAAACCGTATCTTTGTGCTTTTCAGATTCGCGTTGAATGCGCTCAACACTTTTCTGAGCTTCATATACAGCATTTGCAGTACGAGCTTTTTCAAGTTTTAGGCTTTCGGCTAAAACTGAAATTTGTTGCTGTAAATCTTCAGCAGTCACTTCAGTTTGTTCAGTTTCAGTATGTGCTGATTCTTGTTCTGCAATTTGCTCTTGTTGAAGATCTTGAGCTTGTTCGTTTTGCTCAGTCGCCATTGATTTGCTCCCTTTAAATAGGTTCTTAAACATGTACAGTCCTTTAGGCTTCAATATTCACTCTGAACTGCCATGAGTGATAAATTTCATGATTACTAAAGAAATCGGGGCGAGAGATAAAAATTCAAGCAATAATGCCGATTAAATTTACCTAATTAGCGATATTGGTCTAAAAATGCTGATTTTTGATAACATTGACTATAACTTTTGAATGATAGTATGCAAAACGATCATTCTTGAACTGTCAGTTTTATAGGATGAAGCGAATTGTGTGAATGTGATTTCTAAGTTGAATTTAATATATTAAATTTTTGATTTTTATATATAAAAATAATTATAAATAGGGGTGGATTATCAATATTTAGAGTTAAGTACAACTTTTGAAAGTCAGGGGTGATTGATCATTTAATATTTAAAAGGTATTACAGAGAGGTGAAAAAAGTATTTTTCAAGTATGGATACTCGCTGTATTATATTTAACTAGAATCTATAGCTGTAGTTTCTTTTTTTGTTTTAATGGCTTATCCAAATCAATTGGGTAAGCTTTTTTTTTTGCCAATTAAAAAGTAAATTGACTTTTTTACATAGAAAATAGAAAAATAAAAGCGAGCCATAAAGACCATTATGCCTCGCTTCATGTATAAGCTTTATATTTTGAGAGAGCGAATCAAGACTTATCTGTCTTGGTTATTGCTATGATTGAACGCTCCACGACGGTTATCACGTTTCTTATTGCTTTGATTTAGGTTAGATGTATTGTTCTCAGTTTTATGATTTGGGCGATTCATTTGACCATTGTTATGGTTGTGGTTTTGTTGTTTCTTTTGCCATTCCTGTTGGCGTTGTTGCCATTTGGCTTGATCTAGTCGGTATTGATCACGTTTAGTTTGATCAAATTGCCTACGTTCATGATCAAGTTGACGCTGTCGGCGATCTTGTTCAATACGCGCTTGTTGTAAGCGATAAGCACGCTCACGTTCATAGCGATCATCATAATGACGATTGTTACGTTTATAACCTCGGTCATCGTACGTTCCATAACTCGTGTTACCATAATAACCGCCACGTGATGAATAGCCATCCTCAGGAAAAGCAACACAGCCAACAGCGAGAAAAGCGGTAGTGATTGTTGCAATAAGTGCTTTAATCATGTTGATTGCCTCCAATAATTCATACATCAATAGCAAAAAAAAATCTGTTAAAAAGCAAAATTGTCAATGACAAGGACATAGAGTCAGATTAGCTTAATATAAGTGTTTTATTTGTATGTTGATTATATGACTTGTATAAGAATATAGTCATATTGAGACTGATCATGTAGAGAATATGAAGAGTCAGGGATAAGAATTAAGGAATGAACAGTAATGGCTTTTACACAAAATTTACAAGAAAAGATTGAACAGGGACAGGGTGCAGCAGGTCGTACCTTAGATCGCTTACCGAAATTTGCACAAGAATCATTAGCTAAACTATTGGGTTATCCCTATCAGTACCCACAGCTCGATAGCTTTACTAAATGTTTAATGGCAGCGCAGTTAAAACAAGGCAAAGTGGGTTTTATTGGGGAAAGTGTTGAGAGATCACGCAAAGCCTTTGAATCACAAATGCAGTCTATTATTCATAAACCTACGCATGTTCAATTTGTTGAAGATATTCGTTTGCCCTTACAAAGTGGCAGTATTTACGCACGACATTATCACCCTGCACTGGGTAAAAAACTGCCGATGATCGTGTTTTATCATGGTGGTGGTTTTGTGGTGGGTAGCGTTGATACGCATGATGAAGTTTGTCGTTTAATTGCTGTGCATGCTAAAGCGCAAGTACTGAGTATAGATTACCCGCTGGCACCTGAAGTTGGACCGAAAGCATTAATTCAATCGTGTGAAGATGCATTGGCATGGGTCTATCAAAATCGTCGACAATTTAAAATTTTAAAAAATCGTATTGCGGTAGCAGGAGATAGTGCAGGTGGAAATATCAGTGCAGTGATTTCACAACGTGCAGTCAATACAAGCTATGCACCATCAGCGCAGTTCTTGATTTATCCTGCTGTAGATTTCAAGAGTCGCCATCCATCTTTCTTTGCTTATAAAGATGGTCTTGTACTTACAGGACAAGATATTGACTATGTGACGGATTATTATGTGACTCGACATAAAATGGAGCTTGATGATCCAATTATTTCGCCCATTAATGGTCAGTTAAAAAAAGTTGCACCTGCTTTTATTGTGACAGCAGGGCACGATGTTCTGCACGATGAAGGCAAAATTTATGCTTATAAATTACGTCAAGAAGGTGTCAAAGCACATTATCATGAATATGAAGATCAAACACATGGCTTTATTAATCTGACGCCAATTTCAAGAAAAGCGAAAAAGAACTTAATTGAAATGTGTAAAGAATTCCGTAAATTTTGGGATAAATATTAATTGTTGAGTAAGCTTATTTCGCTTTAAGTCGAACCGTTGTTTCAAATGAGCATGAAACAACGGTTTTTTAATATGATCTTTGTTCATTTCAAGACGATTTACTTGAGGATAACGCTATTTTTAATGCCTCAGGAAAAGTGAGCTGAAAGTCAGTCGAATAAAAGCCTTTCATAAAAATTGCTTGCGATAGATCGGGGAAAATATTTTGAGTGTTTTGCCATTCAGCATGAGGAATATAAGCTAAGCGACCTTTAAAATGAGGTGCGAACTGATAGCGGTATTGTTGATCTTGTTGTTCAATTTTAAAAAAATGAGCAGGAAAAATACGAGAGGAGATCTGAACTGGTAAAGTTTTTTGAGATAAATTTAGTTGAATATTAAGTATTTCATTGTTCACCGAAATTTGACAGCTCAATTGAGTTGGTGAAAAACTCCACTCAAATTGAGCAAGTTCTTTAGGAATCCCCCAATGATAGCGCCCTTCGTCTACGGAAGCTTGGCTTGAAACATAAATTTTAGGTATATGCGAATGCATATTTAAACCATTGCTAGTATGGTCTAAAAAAAGCAATTCATCATAAGGACCGACGGGTGAACTGTGATAACGCACGAGCATGATTTGAACTAAGCGACCGAATTTAGATTTTTCTAAACCAAAAGGCATAAACTGCTCAATTAATTGTGGATTGAGCCAATAATTTAAAATATAGCCTTCACCCGAAAGATGCCAAGGGAATTCAGTATGTAAATGCTGTGCTAAAACTATTTGATTCATAAGAGGCAATCCTTCATTTTCACATATGTATTTTTTATTGAAGATATGCAAAATACTGTATGACGTTATTGATAATATTTATTCAATGTTTGTAATCGAAATAACTTTCATGATTCAAAGCAGACTAATATAGTCATCATGAATTTAAAACGTTTTAGGAAATAAAAGAATGATCAAAAAGATAGGATTAAGTTTAGGTTTGGTACTTCTTGCGAGTCATACATTTGCCAATACAGACATGCAAATTAAAACCAATCTTGGTAACATTGATATTGAGCTTTATGATGATAAAGCACCATTATCAGTTGCTAACTTTAAAAACTACGCTAAAACGAATTTTTATAACGGAACTGTTTTTCATCGTGTCATCCCAGGCTTTATGGTTCAAGGCGGTGGTATGAATGAAAAAATGATTGAAAAGCCAACTCAGGCAGCCATTAAAAATGAGTCTTCAAATGGTCTGAAAAATACACGTGGTACATTGGCAATGGCACGTACCAATAATCCAGATTCAGCAACCAGTCAGTTTTTTATTAATGTTGCAAATAATGACTTTCTAAATAAAGCTGCAGGTAATCCTGGTTATGCTGTATTTGGTAAAGTTACTAAAGGTATGGAAATTGTCGATAAGATGGTTAATGTGCCGACAGGAAGCTACGGTATGTATCAAGATGTGCCTAAACAACCGATTAAAATTCTCAGTATTAGCTACAAAACAGTACCTACAAAATAATTTAAAAATAAAGCAGAAATAAAAAAATATGTTTCTGCTTTATAATTAAATACTTATGAGAAATATGTTGTTTTTTAAAAAGTATATCGTTTAAAAATACAACATACGATAAAACAATTGGTTAAAAGTACTTGTCATCAAACTGAAATGGTATAGAATGCACCCCATACCGACGAGATAGACGGAAACGAACGAAGCATAAAGTGCTGAGTTGTTAAGTA
>NZ_JBJZOR010000024.1:0-50337 GCF_046269225.1 Acinetobacter sp. TY2 | reverse complement strand
AGGGGCGTCGCCAAGTGGTAAGGCACCGGGTTTTGATCTCGGCATCCGTTGGTTCGAATCCAGCCGCCCCTGCCATCTATTTTTAAAATCTGCCAACCGCCAAGGGTGCTTCATGCCCAATCTTGTCGTTTTTAGTGGGTCTGCGCATCCACAATTCGCCCAAAAAGTCGTTAGCCACTTGCACATCCCTTTGGGAGCTGCTGCTGTAGGTAAATTTTCTGATGGTGAAATCACTGTCGAAATTACTGAAAATGTGCGTGGTAAAGACGTATTCATCGTTCAGCCAACTTGTGCCCCTACCAATGACAACCTAATGGAAGTTTTGGTAATGGCTGATGCATTGCGTCGTGCAAGTGCTGGTCGTATTACTGCTGTGATTCCTTACTTCGGTTATGCGCGTCAAGACCGCCGTCCTCGTTCAACTCGTGTACCTATTACCGCTAAAGTTGTTGCAGATATGCTAACAACGGTGGGAATTGACCGTGTTGTGATGATCGACTTGCACGCTGACCAAATCCAAGGTTTCTTCGATATTCCTGTAGATAACATCTACGGTACACCTGCTTTGCTTGCTGACTTACGTCAACAACAACATCACAACTTGATGGTGGTTTCACCTGACGTTGGCGGTGTTGTTCGTGCACGTGCTGTTGCAAAACAAATGGGTGACATCGATCTTGCAATCATCGATAAACGCCGTCAAAAAGCAAATGAATCACAAGTGATGCATTTGATTGGTGATGTACGTGACCGTGATTGTGTGATTGTCGATGATATGGTCGATACCGCAGGTACGTTGTGTAAAGCTGCTGATGCATTGAAAACTTTCGGTGCTCGTAAAGTAGTTGCCTATGCAACTCACCCAGTACTTTCAGGCAAAGCCCTTGAAAATCTGAAAAATTCTGTGATTGATGAATTGGTTGTAACAGACACCATTCCTCTTTCAGAAGAAGCTCTTAAACTTGGTAAGATTCGCCAAGTTTCAGTTGCCAGCATGGTTGCTGAAACAATTCGTCGTATTAACAACGAAGAATCTATTAGCGCAATGTTCGATTCTTATCTATAATTAGCGCGAAATTTTCGAAGCCCTATCTTGAAGATAGGGCTTTCTATCACTGGACTGGTCGAGAGTTCAGTCAATTAACTTAAATTAGGATGTCTATCATGGCAAACTTCGTATTAAATGCAGTAGCACGTGAAGAAGCAGTTCAAGGGAAAGGTTCGAGCCGCCGCCTTCGTCTTCAAGAACAAGTTCCAGCAATCATCTATGGTGGTGCTGCTGAACCTGTAGCTGTGACTCTAACACTTCGTCAACTTGTTAAAGCACTTGAAAGCAAAGAATTTTTTGAAGAAGTAATCGAAATCAACATCGATGGTAAAGTTGAAAGCGTTAAAATCCAAGCTTTACAACGTCACCCTGCTAAAAACACACCTATGCACGCTGACTTTAAACGCGCATAAGTGTTCAATGGTGTAAATGAGTGAGTAAAATTTCACTAATTGTTGGTCTGGGTAATCCGGGTTCGGAATATGCCCAGACTCGCCATAATGCAGGCTTCTGGTTCGTAGAACGCCTTGCAGAACAATATGGCATCAACCTAAAAACTGATTCAAAATATAAAGGAATCAGTGGTCGTGGTAATATCGAAGGTCAAGACGTTCGTCTACTGTTACCTACAACATTTATGAACCTTGTTGGTCAAAGTGTTGTCCCCTTCGCAAAATTCTATCAAATCAAGCCTGAAGAAATTCTCATCGCACATGATGAACTCGATATGAATCCAGGAATCATTCGCCTTAAAACAGGTGGTGGTCATGGCGGTCATAACGGTCTGCGTGACATCGTTCCTCATATTGGTTCTAATTTTCATCGTTTGCGTATTGGAATCGGTCATCCTGGTTCTAAAGAGAAAGTATCTGGGCATGTGCTTGGACGTGCACCATCATCAGAACAAAAACTTATGGATGATGCGATTCATCATACATTGGGTTGTACTAAACTTCTGGTTAATGGTGAGATTCAACAAGCAATGAATAAAATCAATGCATACAAACCATAATTGATTCTATTTAATCATGTTGTTAAACAATTTTTCTTGCAGAGTAACTTTTTTAAGAGCAAAATGCGCTTTCAAATGCACCCGCCTGTTAAAAATTGTTAATTAACGACAAAATAACAATCGTAAGGGCTTATCTGGAGACGCAAATCATGCTATCTCGTTTATTAAAAGCAAAAATCCACCGTTGTGTTGTGACACAAGCTGAATTGCATTATGAAGGTTCTTGTGCAATTGATGGCATTTTGCTTGATTTAGCTGGTATTCGTGAATACGAAGAAATTCACATGTGGAACGTAACCAATGGTAAGCGTTTTACAACTTATGCCATTCGTGGTGAAGAAGGTTCAGGCATTATTTCTGTAAACGGTGGCGCTGCATTGCAAGCTGACGTAGGTGATCTAATGATCATTGCAACTTTTGGTGATTTTACCAATGCAGAAGCTGATGCGCATAAACCACGTCTTGTTTATGCTAATCCAGATAATACTGTAAATCACACAGCGAACTGTATTCCTGTTCAAGTGGCTTAATTCAGTACCCAAGATTTAAAAAACCTGCTTAATGCGGGTTTTTTTACAATTAAGACCTAGCCTTTTCGCCACTCCACCACTTCTTATGATTCTCACAACCTAAAGTATTTAAGTCCCTACCACGTAAAGATGCAAGAATAGCATTACCCTGCTGATCCACTTTAAACTCAGCATATTGAGCTGCCTCATAGCATTTAGCTAAACCTTCAGCAAACAAAAAACTGTTCGATGCAGGATAGAGCCTATCTAGACGGTTATCTGGATTTTTAAGCACAATACGATGGCTAGTTGATGGATACATTTCCAATAATCGTGGATCAAAACTGGTTTTCACCACACGGCGCTGTGCATCCAATGCAACATAAGCTACAACCGAAGACTTATTTTTAATCACGGTATCATTCAACGGTATATCTGCCTGATTATTTTGCTCAGGAAGCCCCCAGAAGCCCAAATCATAATTAAGCGCCATATAATCTCCTTGAATCAAAGAACGTGGATCTACAGGTGCAAGTCGTATATAAATACTGTCACTTTGTTTTAAATGCTGCTCATTTTTCAGAATCAGTCCCACAAAAAATGCAACACTCAAAATGGCGATGACTAAAGGAATGATTCTTTTCATTTTTCAATCCCCGCCTGATTTTTAAAAGTCATTAAACACAAGCTGAGCAATAACAGCATGATACCTGAAATAAAAATACTCAAACTTTTCACCAAAAAGGTTACTTCCAGTGAATAATATAAGCACCATAAAATAGCTGTTAAGGTCAATAATGCGCAAGCAGAGATGAATTTATCATTTTTCATTAAAGCCCAAGACAGTACAGCCAGAACAATAAATATTTCAAAATAGCCATAATAAATCAGGACTGCGCCAAAGACCGCTAGAATGCATTGCGCTAAAAGATTGAACTGATTTCGAATATGTAAAAATAAAAAGAACACATACCACAAAATAGGAAGACCAAATGTTAGTATAGAAATAAGCTGAATATCAGCGAATTCACTTTTACCTAAAACAGCATAAAAAACGGCGGCAAAAATAGTGATAGCTAGATTAGTAAGCATCAAACTTCTTTGATATTGTTGCGGTTGAATCTTTTGAATCCACAACAGACTCATATAGAAAACATAATTAAGCAGAATCAAATAAGCAAAATTTTCAATCTGTCCCATCCAGAAATGGGCTGAATTATCCTGCCAGATCATGGCAACACCTACAGCATAGAGCGCAGATAACTGAATGACAATAAAAAACCAGTGGGTTCTGACCCAATATGAAATGATTAATCCAATGATTTGAATCAATAACAGCGGATAGACTTTCTCAGTTAAATCATAAGTATGAAATAGGATAGCGACCTGCCCTGCGATAAATAAACAGTAAGCAAGCTGTCTTAAAAATAAATTTTGCTTTGCTTTAAGCATATAGGCTGCAAACGCCACAAAAACAATGCCCATAATTAAGGAAAAACTCCCCCAAAATGTCAACATCAATGAAGCCAGTACAACCCCAGAAATCCATGCGCCAACAGCCAAAGGAATGTTATTGAAACGGCTGTGTGGAATAAATTTAATCAGTAAAAAAGTAATCAGTGCAAACCATGCGAAAATAATCATAGCAATAATCAACAATCCCATCACTTCTGATTGTCTAAATAAATCACCAAGCCATTCCACAATCATTAAAGTGAATGTAACACCTAAAGCGACAGCAGCCAGTACACTACATAATTGATCATTTTTTTTATAAAAATAAATAAATGCGATGCTCAATAAAGCAAATGAACAAATAAAATAGATTAATTCTTTATCCACATATAAGTACATCACCATAGACCACACCGAAAGCATGGCGAACCCAACGATGAATAAATATCTTATTTTTGGGTAATATTTAAGACAGAATAAAAACTGTAACAGAGCTAAAAAATGGATAGACAGTAAAAAAATTTGAGGAGATTCATCACCCCAAAAGGTTTGAATAAAGAATAAGAATAAAGCGATCTGACTCACAATGCACAACAAGAAAAAGATGCCGATATTGGAACGATACAACCAAGGCAATAGCAGCACAGACCAGCTTAAAAACAGCAAATAACTATCTGCACCTGTTTGATAAATCTGTCCAATGACTGCCATACTCAGCCCGATCATCAAGCCACAAATAGCATGTAAACACTGGATTAAAGAATCATTTTTTACCAGAAAAACACTAGTCATCGCACTTAATAGCAATAGAATTTGTGGAACCGCTAACTGCACAAATTGAGGCAACATAAACCAATTTGCAGCCACAAGATATAAAACACTGACCGCGATTAAAATAAAACCAAAGATCTGTAAATGCTGTACAAATTTATGATTTTGCCATGAAAATACACTCTGCTGAGTCCTGATCAATACCGATACCTCGTCTTTATTATTCAATATTTTTATAAACTGCGCTTTAGCACAGTTTGTTCTATCTATATTACTGATCATTCTAAATTAAAAACATATATAGACTATAAAACGGTCTATAATGATTGTACATCGCTTCAGGGCGGGGTGTAATTCCCCACCGGTGGTAAGTTATCTGACAGTTTTTTTGTAATAACAAGCCCACGAGCAATAACCTCAATATTGAAGTTATTGCAGATCTGGTTAAACTCCAGAGCCGACGGTATAGTCCGGATGAAAGAAGACGACGTCACATTCAACACATTATACTTGCAGTATAATGCTGTTTCGTAACGCCACTATTTCTCATGTCCTGAAATGTTCAACCGTATCTATTTTTTACGAGAGCGTTTCAATGTCTAGTTTAATTCAACCCGAAATTTTCTTTTCAGCACTACCTCCTGCTGAGCAACGTATTCGACAAGCTTTAGAAGACATGCGCCAAGGCAAACCTGTCTTGGTCATGGATGATTTTGACCGTGAAAATGAAGCTGACCTCATTGTTGCAGCTGAAACAATGAATGTCGAAACCATGGCACGTATGATTCGTGATGGATCAGGTATTGTTTGTTTAACTTTGACTGACGAATTGGCAAATCATCTTGAACTTCCACCCATGGTTGAAGACAACTCAAGTCAATTCAAAACCGCATTTACCATTACTATTGAAGCTGCCCAAGGTGTAACGACAGGTGTGTCTGCCAAAGACCGTACAACAACCATTCGTGCCGCAATTAAAGATGGTGCGATTGCAAGTGATCTCAACCGTCCTGGGCATGTTTTTCCTTTACGTGGGCGTGATGGTGGTGTGCTTACTCGTCGTGGGCATACAGAAGGTTCAATTGACCTTGCACGCTTAGCAGGCTTAAAGCCCGCAGGTGTGTTATGTGAAGTGACCAACCCTGATGGCAGCATGGCTTCAGGTATTCAAGTGTTGTCTTATGCCCAAACACATGCTTTAACCCTCATCACCATTGAGGAACTTGTGCAGTATCGCGTACAGCACAATGTTTAAATACTACAATAACTCAAAATAGTCTCTGTATGATTTATACAGAGACCAGCAAAAAGCCACCGAATCATTCAGTGGCTTTTTGTATCAATCATATTTAAGTGATAAAAATTAAATCGACTTAAGATTTGTTGAGAACTACAAAAGATTGAAAAATCGTGAGCAATGGATGTGGCGGAATAATAAATCCTGAATCATCTGGCTTTTTGAAAATAGAAACCATCAAATTCCCCGATTCTAATTGTGCTGCTAACTCATCTATAAACTGTTGAATAGTAAATGACTTTGGTGCAAAACCCTCCCATTCACCTACCGCACATTGTTGTGCAAAAACTTCATCTGACCATAGAGGAAATAAAGTATATCCCTGCTCATCATCTTGAAATGTTGGCCAACCTTGTGTTTCATGACAAAGCGCCCACAGGATGCCATTTTCAGATACTTGGTCGAGGAAAAATTCGTAACGATCTTCGGCTGTTAAAAGTAAAACCGTTTCTATTTCTTTAGGATCAATGCTCATTACACACCTTTATTTTATATTGGACTTTTTAATATCCAATCTGTTCTGTTTGTTATTGTTGCAGTTTAAAAAATACGGGGTAGATATTCTATTTCTCAACACTCGAATTTCAAATCATTCTACGTTAAATTATAAACTTATCTTAATTCAAAAATACCGAAAAAACTGTAGATATTCCATATATTGCAATTAAAACTAAAATCAAACCACAACATCCTAAGATTTTAGAATAAATCTTTGAACCTGATAAACGCTTAAATGATAGATATACCAATGAAAGTGTTAAGAAATCAAGGATGATCCAACTTAAGGTTAAAATACTCAAACTTAAATTTAAATTTGATGTAATACCTACAAATTGTGGGAAAAATGCAGCAAAGAAAATAATATCTTTCGGGTTTGATATTCCCACTAAGAAACCTTGTTTAAACCCACCAGTGAGCGATGAGTTTGTATTGAGTGCTACTGGTTGCTCAAGCATCACCTCACGAATAATTTGTATACCTAAATACAAAATATACAAGCATCCTAAAGCTTTTACTAAGGCGAACCATTGCTCCCCAATCTGTAAAAAACCTTTCAAAATCAGAATTGAAAGACCAATCAAAACTAAAGAGGCAAAGTTAGTCCCAAAAATTGTCTGTAAAGCTTTAGAAAAACCACTCTTTAAACCTGCACTTGCCACCAATAACATCACAGGGCCAGGTGTTGCAATCATCACCACAACAGCAAGACAGTACAGTGCATATTCTGAAATATTCATTAACTCAAAACATCCATATCATTCATCATCAATTATTTGCAACAAGTTTTGACTAATTCCATCTGCACGTAACCATGCAAAATCATAACTTGCTGTCGCTAATGCGAGTACACGGCGCTCAAACTCTGTCCAAAGTGGTTTAACTTGATCACTATGAATCCCCAAACCGCTATCATGAGCAAGATTTTTATTTTTTTCACAAAGTTTCAAAGCATGATAAAACTTCCGTCCACGACTTGCATTATCAAGTACACGAATGCGCTTACTACGGATAAAGCCTTCAATATGCTGTACATTTGCATGTGGTAACATCGGCACTAAAATCTGATCAAGCTGTGCATCTAAACGCTTCCACACCGCTAAGCGCTGTGCTTCGTTGTAAGTATTCCACTGAATCACTTCATGGTTAAAACGTCGGCAACCCCGACAAACAGCATCACCAAATACAGTTGAACAACGTCCTGCACAAGGGGTTAAAGAAGGAATCCTTCTATCTTGACTCAAAGTAACATCCTCAATAAAACCATATTTAAGTTATGGAATTCTCGCTTATTTCAAAAATACGCGCTAAAATATGCGCCTGAAATTTTAACTTATCTTAATACATTTGGAGTATCCATGAACGCTACTGTAGAACAGCTTGCACCTGTAGAACAGCAAGCGACCTCTGGTTGGGTTGTTGCAGCACTTTATCAATTCAAAGAAGTTCAAGATCCTGCAGATCTTCAACAACGTCTTTTAGACTTGGTAAAAACCATCAACCTATGCGGTACTCTTATTGTAGCAGGAGAAGGAATTAACGGCACGGTTGCAGGCGACCGTAAAGCAATCGATGAGATTCATCAGTTTTTACTTGATGAAGGCTTCGTTGCAATGGAATATAAAGAATCTGAAAGTGTTGAAAAACCTTTCCGTAAAATGAAAATTAAATTGAAGTCAGAAATTGTAACTTTAGGCGTTGAAGTTAAACCACGCGATCTTGTTGGACATTATCTTGATCCAAAAGAGTGGAATGATCTGATTGCACGTGATGACGTGATTCTAGTCGATACACGTAACGATTATGAGTTTAAAGCAGGAACATTCAAAGGTGCGATCGATCCTCAAACTGAAACTTTCCGTGAATTTCCTGATTATGTAAAGAACCAACTTGAACAGCATAAAGATAAAAAAATTGCGATGTTCTGTACAGGTGGTATTCGCTGTGAAAAATCTACATCACTACTTCTTCAAGAAGGCTTCAATGAGGTTTACCACCTCAAAGGCGGAATTTTGAAGTATTTAGAAGAAACTCCTGCTGATGAGAGTATGTGGGAAGGTGAATGCTTCGTTTTTGATGGTCGTACTGCAGTCACGCACGGTATGGAAGAAGGCGCAAATATTAAATGTCACGCATGTGGATGGCCTTTACTCCCAGAAGAAGTTGATCAACTAAGCTATGAGCATGGCGTATCTTGCAAATACTGCATCGATAAAACAACTGAAAAACAAAAAGACGGTTTCCGTATGCGCCAATCACAAATTTTAGCGGCAAAACGTAAACGTTTATAATTTTATTTCATTAATCAATATAAAGCCAAACTTAAAGTTTGGCTTTTTTATTCTGCTTTTTTACCACGGATACTGGCTTAGAATGATGTAATATTTTTTGAAACTTTGCACAATTTAATGGATTTTCAAACGAACAATTTACAACATGACGTAATCCCTGCCTGAGTGTTTCTAAATGTTCAATATGCTGATCAATCTCACATGCACGTTGCTCAAGTCTATCTTTATCGATAGGCATAAGCTTATTTTGCAACATTATTTGAATATCAGTTAAACAAAAACCTGCCTGTTTCCCAAGTGAAATTAACAACAATTGATCAATCACTTGCTCATTAAAAATTCGTTGTAACCCGTTTCGACCAATCGAATGTATTAACCCAATTCTTTCATAATAACGAATTGTTGAACTCGGAATTTTCGTCTGCCGTACAACTTGAGAAATACTTAGTTCTTTCATATTGACTTGAAGTTAACTTCAACTATTAAACTCACTCACACTATAATCCAGGTTGATTAAATTATGAAAGAGTATCTTCTTCATGTACTTTTTATCGGAATGAGTGCAACCATTTTTATCGATTTCTATGCTTTTATCTTACAACGCTATTTCAATATACCCTCATTAAACTATCAATTTATTGGACGTTGGCTAGTCGGTATTTCACATGGACAATTTGTACATCATAAAATCATGCAAAGTCCGAATGTTCGTTTTGAAAAATATATCGGCTGGTTCAGTCATTATGTTATTGGGATAATGTTTAGTGCGCTATTTATCATGATTGTCAGCACAAATTGGTTGATATCACCTGAACTATTTCCAGCATTACTTTTTGGGACTTCCACAGTCATATTCCCATTCTTTTTAATGCAACCCTGTTTAGGTTTCGGAATAGCAGCAAGCCAAACCCCTTTTCCAAGGTCTGCACGGTTAAAAAGTATAAGTACACATTTCATGTTTGGTTTAGGGCTTTATTTCTCAACTATTTTGCTCCATTTATTCGACCTTATATAAAGTTTAAAACATATTGAGTTTGTGCAATATTTTAACTATTTTCTTATTTATCTAAAAGATACAAAATCATACTGTAAGTATCTGTAATTCAAAACTACGATAGTTTAAATATTTGAGAAATAAATTACATGACTCAATGGATAATTGCCATTATGGAACAATTGGGCTATTTCGGTATTGCCCTACTGATGTTTCTCGATAATGTTTTCCCTCCCATTCCATCTGAAATTATTATGCCCTCTGCGGGATTTACAGCATCACAGGGAAAGTTATTACTCAGTGGTGTCATTATTGCTGGTTGTCTAGGTTCCCTTATTGCAGCAGCGGTTTTATATGGTATTGGACGCATAATCCCACATGATCGACTCTTTCATTGGGTTGATCGATATGGTAAATATTTATTTATCAAACGCCAAGATGTACAAACTGCACTCGATTGGTTTGAAAAATATGGACATCGGATTGTTTTTTTTGGACGAATGATTCCAGCTGTACGTTCACTCATCAGTATTCCAGCAGGCATGAGCCGTATGCCCTTTTGGAAATTTATGTTGTATAGCGCATTGGGTACCATTATTTGGACGACTTTTTTAGCATGTGTTGGTTTTTACTTTGGTAATAATCCTGAGTTGATGCATCTTATTTTTAGTCGAGTCGGTCATGTGATTATTATCATTTTGCTTATCATCGCACTTTGGTTTTTCCACAAAAAATGGCAAAAGAAAAATAAATACTGAGCAATAAAATTCACATTTTTTACATAGAAAGGATTCCAATCTTAATAAAATGATGTTTTATATTGAAATAAATAATTCGCATATATTTGGGGAAATGATGCAATGAAATATTATTTACTTGTCTTTACTGGAATTTATATTGTTTCCACTTTTCTCATCGGTTTACTTACCGCTGCGCTTAGTTCAGGAAGCTCTAGTATTGTATCTACACTCATTCTTAGTGGTTTTTTCACTGCATGGCATTTTGTCAATCGTGAAAAACGCCTCCCTTGTGACGATGAAAGAATACAACTCATTTGGGGCTCTATTGCTTGTACTTTTATCGTCTTTGCTGTTTTCTTCTTATTAATGAATATTGAGACAGGAACAACGAAGGTTTTTATTGATATTGCCAAACAAGTTCCAATGTGGATTTGGTTGATTGCGATTGCATTTATTACATTAATTGAATTTGCAGTATTTTATTTTAGTTATGGATGGTTCGCCCGAAAATGCTTAGATGGACTTAATAAAAAACACCTCAAATGAGGTGTTTTTTATTACACAATATTCATATAGACGTGAAAATTTTATCAATCATAAAATTATGCAGGCGTATGGAACATTAAATAAATTTCATTGAGGTTTTCTGGAATTTCTTCAGCAATTTCATCCATCAACTGACCATTACGGCGGAAAGATTCCATTTGTGGATCTTCATCATCCACACCACTGAAAACCATCATTGGTAAAGTTAAATCAACCACTTGTTCTTCATGTTCTGGTGAAAACCAAGCATCTTCATTTAAGAACATGGCATCAACAAAACCAACGCTCCAATCACCAAGGCTTGATTCAACATCAGCTTCTTCAATTTCAAAAGGAAATGCGATGCCTTCTTCATTGGCTAAATTTTGACGAAGTGCTTCTAACCATGCTTTCACTTGTGCAATGATTTCTGCTGGAACTTTCTTTTGATTATTGTCAAATAGCTCATCAAGCCATTTTTCAAAATGAGGACCAACAGCAGTAGCACTTAAAAAACCATGTGTCGCTGCGAAATCTAGACCAAACTCATTTTGGTCGCCATCTAAATAGTCGCGTAGTAGGTCTAAATCTAAAGCACTCATTTTGTTTCCAATAAATTTGTATCGAGTTTAAGCATAGCATTTTCCGACACTATGCCCAATGTATTTTTAATCTTCGTCATCGAAATCGTCATCATCATCTAGATCATAGTCATAATCTTTCAGTTCACGATCTAAACGGCGTTGTGTAAGCAAATCGTCTATTAAACGACGCTTTTCAAGAGATTCTTTCGCTGTGATTTTACTTGATGTTTCTTCAAAGCCAGCATCATCATCTCCACCGTAGTTATCATCTAGTTCAAAATCTGTAGAAGACACTAAAACTACCTCATAAGGAAAAAATTTGAATGGGTCTAGGCGCTATTTATCTTTGTTCTGAAAACTTGTCAAGTTTTATTTGTTTTTTTACATTTAAATTGATTTTTTAGGCTTTTAAAAAGCCTTATTTTATGCAATGATATAATCCACCCTGCGTTTTTCTGTTTTGTTGTGAATTCTCACGCTACAGATTAAAAAACACGCATGGGCTGATCTTGAAAATAACAACATCACTCCCCATTATTTATTACAGAATTTGAATAACCTAATTTTATCAAAACAAGTTGCGTACTTTTTGATGAAATGGTGGTTTATTCACATTTGATTCGTCATGCGTACAACAAATGTACGTTTACCGCCATAAATTCAACGAGAAGAGAGCAAAGATGAGCGATATGCAATCCCCTACTTCACAAGTAGCGGCGCTGATTAGCCGAGGCAAAGAACAAGGTTACTTAACCTACGCTGAGGTTAACGATCATCTGCCGGACTCAATCACTGAAAGCGAACAGATTGAAGACATCATTCAGATGATTCAAGACGTGGGTATTCCGGTTCATGAACGTGCGCCTGAAACTGACGATACAATGTTTGAAGGTGGCAGCGAAGCAACCGATGAAGTTGCTGAAGAAGAAGCTGCTGCAGTATTGGCTTCAGTAGAAAGTGAACCAGGTCGTACTACTGACCCTGTCCGTATGTATATGCGTGAAATGGGTACAGTTGAACTGTTAACCCGTGAAGGCGAAATTAGTATTGCAAAACGCATTGAAGAAGGAATTCGTGACGTTCTTCATTCAATTTCATATTGGCCAAATGCGGTTGAAGTCGTTTTAAATGAATATAAAGAATATGAAGCGGGTGAACGCCGTCTTGCCGACATTCTTTCAGGTTATTTAGATCCAGAATCAGATGAAGTTATTCCAGAAGTATTGGAAGAAGAGTCTGAAGAAGTCGATGAAGAAGAAGATGCTGCGAAAAAGCCAACTAAAGATGTAAAACTAGATGACGATGAAGAAGAAGAAGAGTCTGAAAGTGATGACGAATCTGAAGGTGAATCTGGTCCTGATCCTGAAATTGCAAAAGCACGTTTTGATGAATTAACGGCAGTTTGGCAAACGTCAAAAGAAACGATTGCAAAACACGGTCGTAACAGCGAAGAAGGCAAAGTTGCAATGGAAGCATTGGCAACTGTGTTCATGATGTTTAAATTCACCCCACGTCTTTTTGACATTATTTCAGAAATGATTCGTGGTACACATGAACAAATTCGTACCTCTGAACGTGAAGTAATGCGCTATGCTGTACGTCGTGGTCGTATGGATCGTACGCAATTCCGTACATCATTCCCAGGTCAAGAATCAAATTTTGCATGGTTAGATGAGCAAATTGCGAAAGCACCAACAGAAATGCGTGGTTATTTAGAAAAAGTTCGTCCAGATATCACTGCATTCCAACAGCAAATTGCCGATATTGAAAAAGAGCTTTCTTTAAACGTTCGAGATATCAAAGACATTTCTAAACGTATGGCGATTGGTGAAGCCAAAGCTCGCCGTGCAAAAAAAGAAATGGTTGAAGCTAACTTACGTCTTGTAATTTCGATTGCGAAAAAATACACCAACCGTGGCTTACAATTCCTCGATTTAATTCAGGAAGGCAACATCGGCTTAATGAAAGCTGTAGATAAGTTTGAATACCGTCGTGGTTATAAATTCTCGACTTATGCGACATGGTGGATTCGTCAGGCGATTACACGTTCAATTGCCGATCAAGCACGTACGATTCGTATTCCGGTACACATGATTGAAACAATCAATAAAATCAACCGTGTGTCACGTCAACTTCTTCAAGAAATGGGTCGTGAACCAACACCTGAAGAATTAGGCGAACGTCTAGAAATGGACGAAGTGAAAGTTCGTAAAGTATTAAAAATTGCCAAAGAACCGATTTCGATGGAAACGCCAATTGGTGATGATGAAGATTCGCATCTGGGTGACTTCATTGAAGATGGTAATATTACCTCTCCAATTGATGCAGCAACATCAGAAGGCTTAAAAGAAGCAACACGTGAAGTTTTAGAAAACTTAACTGAACGTGAAGCGAAAGTCTTAAAAATGCGTTTTGGTATTGATATGCCAACGGATCACACATTGGAAGAAGTCGGTAAGCAGTTTGATGTAACACGTGAGCGTATTCGTCAGATCGAAGCGAAAGCCTTACGTAAATTACGCCATCCTTCACGTTCAGAACATTTACGTTCATTCCTTGAGAATGACTAAATCATTCTTAGGACAGTGAAAGCTTGAATATGGGGTGTCATACCCCATATTATAAGCATGTAGCAAATAACTCAAAATACCTGCACTTAGCAGGTATTTTTAATAAAGAGGTTTCCCATGACTGATATGACTAATCGTGCACCGTCTCGTGAACTCCAAGAACATCTTTGGGTGTTCCCTATGGACTATCCAATTAAACTCATTGGTGATGCAGGTGAGCAACTTCGTGTCTCAGTCATCGAAATTTTGGTTAAACACTTCCCTGATTTTGATGCTGAAACTTTGAAAGTTCAGGCATCACGCACAGGTAAATATGACTCTATTACTGCACAATTACGCTTTATAGAGCTTGAGCAAGTTCATCAACTTTATGCAGACCTTGCAGCATGTGAGCATATTAAAACTGCTTTATAATAATTATTAATCTTGCTGATAGGATTATATTTCTCATCAGCATACTGATGGGGGCTTGAAGTTAAATACTCAGTCCCCATTTTATATGGTATGAAATAATAAACATCAGCCTTTGGGCTCATGTTAAATAGAAAGGCTGTCACTCATGACTATGTTAGACCGTACACCATCTCGTGAACTTCGTGAAGATCTTTGGGTTTTTCCTATGGACTACCCGATTAAACTCATTGGTGATGCAGGCGAGCAACTGCGTGTCTCAGTCATCGAAATTTTGGTTAAACACTTCCCTGATTTTGATGCTGAAACTTTGAAAGTTCAGGCATCACGCACAGGTAAATATGACTCTATTACTGCACAATTACGCTTTATAGAGCTTGAGCAAGTTCATCAACTTTATGCAGATCTTGCAGCATGTGAGCATATTAAAACTGCTTTATAATTTAGAAATAAAAAACACGCTATATAGCGTGTTTTTTACGTTTATAAATAGATTTGAAAGTTAAGAAAATTAAAACAGCAACTGAATCCCATTCCTATATTTAAGTAATGCATATAGCATCGAAAAAAGACTTATTGGCAAATTTACCAGATCAGCGCAATGCCTAACTGTTACAAATCTGATAAACATATAAAAGATATTTTTCACTGTACTTGCCAATCCCCTATTTGACGTAAATTTATTTATAATAAAAACTATTCTTCCATTTTAGAGATGTCGATCTGTGAATGATGTTGTTATAAAACCACAGTTAATTATTCGTCATTATCACGACTTAACCCCTTATAGCGAACGCTTTCAGGAAATGAAAAGCTATACTGAACAGCGTGATGAAAAATCTCCTGATCAATTATGGATCTTACAACATCACGAGGTACTCACACAGGGGCAAGCAGGAAAGCCTGAACATATTTTGATACCAAGCGATATTCCTGTGGTACAAAGCGATCGTGGTGGGCAAGTCACGTGGCATGGTCCAGGGCAAATGGTCATATATTTCATGTTTGATTTGAACCGTCTGAAATGGAACGTACGCACACTTGTCAGCTATGCTGAACAATTGATGATTGATTTGCTGAAAAAATATAGCATTGAAGCCTATGCCAAACCCGATGCACCAGGCGTTTATGTCAATGAACGTAAAATTGGTTCACTTGGTTTCAAAATTCGTAAAGGTCGTAGTTATCACGGTTTGGCATTAAATATCGATTGTGATTTGCATGGTTTTCATACCATTAACCCTTGTGGTTATGCAGGACTTGAAATGGTCAGAATACAAGATTTAATTGAGAATCACCCTGACTTCAATGAGTTATGTGCAGATATCATTGAATATTTTCAGCAGAGTGGTTACTTTAATGACGTCCAAGTCATTTCTCATTAAAAGACTTTCTTTTTCAAGAAAAATAAAATAGAGTAATTACTCTAAAAACATAAATACAATTTGCAGAAGGGATACGCGAGTGATTTCAACCAAATCTGTAAAGCCTGCTTTGGAACAAAATTATGTCAAACTCATGATGGACGTGATTGGCAGAGGCTTGGTGATGGCAAGCCAAGTCGATGATGAAATTAAACATGAAGTTTCAAAATTTCCAATCGGCTTAACCTTGTCTATGAAAGTTTATCCAAACGGGTCAAAATTTATTGCCCGTGTCAATGAACAACACCAATTAGAATTGGTTAAAAACTTAGATGAAAAACCTGATTTAACCATCACGTTTAAACATTTACATCATGCGTTTTTGGTGTTTTCATTCCAAGAAAGTACCTCTCAAGCATTTGCCAATGACCGTATGATTGCCGATGGTGATCTCTCTTATGCCATTCGTTTAGTACGTTGCCTCAATAAAATGGAAGCACTAATTTTGCCAAAATTGGTTGCAGAGTTAGCAGTTAAAGAATATCCACGTGAATTATCGTTAAAAGAAAAACTGTCAGGTGCTGCAAATATTTATCTTAAAGTTGCACAGTCATATATTAAAGGGAGTGCTTAACACATGGCTAAACCATATTACGAATTTTTTTGCCCCGTCAAAGTGATTGCAGGCCATGCTGCACTTGAACACATTCCTTTTGAATTATCTTCACTTGGCGCAAAACGCCCAATGATTATTACAGACAAAGGTGTGCGTATAAATAACCTACTAGTGCCACTTGAAGCCGCATTTGAATCAACCGATGTTGAGGTTGGTTTTGTCTTTGATGATGTACCACCTGACTCAAGTTTAGAAACCGTTCGTGCTGCGGCGCAAGCGTACCGTACAAATAACTGCGATGCGATTATAGCTGTGGGTGGTGGTTCAGTCATTGATACGGCCAAAGCAACCAATATTTTGGTGACTGAAGGTGGTGATGACCTGACGAAATATTCAGGTGCACACAACTTACCTCATCCGCTTAAACCATTCTTTGTTATTCCAACTACTTCAGGCACAGGCTCAGAAGTCACCATGGTGGCTGTCGTTTCAGATAATCAGAAACATGTGAAATTGGCATTTGCATCGAACTATTTAATGCCAAATGCAGCCATCTTAGATCCACGTATGACACAAACCTTGCCACCACATTTAACGGCAATGACTGCGATGGATGCAATGACGCATGCTGTTGAAGCCTATACCTGCATGGCAGCCAATCCAATTTCAGATGCTTATGCAACGGCGGCTGTGAAAAAAGTCAGCAATAGCCTATTCAATGTTTTAGACAATCCAACCGATGCACATGGTCGTTTAGAACTTGCACAAGCATCTACAATGGCAGGTATTGCATTTTCAAACTCAATGGTCGGTATTGTACATTCACTTGGACACGCTTTAGGTTCAGTTGCCCATTTACCCCATGGCTTATGCATGAATCTATTCTTACCTTACGTACTTGAATACAATAAAGATGTGAATGGCGATAAAATTGCAGAATTATTATTGCCACTTGCTGGTCCCGATATTTACGCACAAACACCTGCGAACCAACGTGCCGATAAAGTGATTGCAACACTCAATACTATGCGTGATCGTTTATATGCACTCACTAAATTGCCACGTACACTTAGTGAAACAGGTAAAATTTCAAAAGAACAACTTGATGAAGTTGCAGATAAAGCCCTCAACGATGGCTCTATTATTTACAATCCAAAAGAAGCAACATTCAAAGATTTAAAATCAATCTTGGAAAAAGCTTGGTAATTGCTTAAAAATAATCCAATATAGTTTTAAAGGAGCCTGATATTTACATAAATATCGGGCTTTTATCATGCAGAATAGTTGGTCACTCACTTTTCAATCAAAGTGGCACAATTTCTGCTAAAAAAACCAACAAAGTTACTGACAAGGGTGGCTTTTTGAAGTAGATTGGCGCACTTTTGTTTTATTCGTAGGGGGGATCGTTCGTCTCAAACGATCCTTAAAAATGACTGATCCTTGATCAACGATTAAGAGGACAACGCCGTTGACAATTAACACTGGGACTCAATCGACAGCTAAATTGCAAAAAACACTTGGCTTCTGGCACATCATTATTATTGGTTTGGCATATATCCAACCAATGACGCTATTTGACACTTTTGGTCTTGTATCAGAAGAGAGTCACTTTCACGTTCCAACGTCTTATATTATTGCTTTAGTGGCAATTTTACTTACATCTATCAGTTATGGACACATGATTCGTCGATATCCATCGTCGGGTTCATCATACACGTATGCACAAAAATCCATCCATCCAAACGTCGGTTTCATGGTGGGTTGGTCTTCGTGGTTAGACTATTTACTGTCTCCAATGGTAAATATCATCTTGGCAGTGATCTATCTAGAAGCACTCTTTCCTGAAGTAAATCATTGGGTTTGGGTTATTGCACTCACTGCAATCATGACTGCTGTAAACTTACGTGGTGCGCGTTTTGTTGCTAACTTTAACAGTTTAATCGTCTTTGTTCAGTTGGCTGTTATCGCCTACTTTGTTTGGATGGTTTATCAACTGCTTTCAAGTGGTGTCAATGCGGATGGTTCATTGGTCGATGCTAAGTATCAATTGTGGAGTCTTGAACCATTTTGGAATGAAATGACATCTATTGGTGCACTCGTTACAGGTGCAACATTATTATGCTTCTCATTTACAGGATTTGACTCACTGAGTTCGCTTGCTGAAGAAACCAAAGATACTGAGAAAACGCTGCCACGTGCCATTTTTATGACGGCATTACTTGCAGGTGTAATCTTCATTATCAGCACATACTTCATGCAGATTTACTTCCCGAATGATCCAAAAACTTACTTTGAAGATATTGCTGCAACACAACCCGATATTCTTCTTGCAGTGGGTGGCGCAGCATTTAAGACAGTCGTTCTGTATTTTGCAATTGTGACGGTGATGGCTTCTGGTATTTCTGCACATGCGGGTGTATCACGTTTAATGTATGTGATGGGTCGTGATGGCGTAATCAATAAAAAGATCTTCGGTCATATCAGTCCTAAAAACTTTACTCCTTCTTACAATATTTTGATTGTGGGTGCCGTTGCTTTAACTGCGGGCTTCATGGATCTTGATATTGTGATTTCAATGATCAGTTTTGGTGCTTTAACTGCGTTTACATTCGTAAACTTGTCGGTGATTTCTCGTTATGCATTGCGTGATGGGCGTACCAAAAATATCAAAGACATCATTAACTTCATTATTATTCCATTACTTGGCTTCTTTAGTATCTTTGCAATGTGGCTTGAGATTGAAGAAACTGCCTTGAAATGGGGTCTATGGTGGGCAATGTTCGGTATTATGTATTTGGGTTATAAAACCAAAGGTTTCCGTTATCCTGCTCCACAACATAATGAACATGAATAAGATTTAAACTGAATCTAATTCATTCAAAAATGGCGCATAAAGCGCCTTTTTTGATTTTACTAATCCATCAAAAAGCTTATGCCACGTTTTGACGTAAACGGCGCTCATGTAATACGTGTAAATACATTTCTAAAATTTGTATCTCATCTTGATTAAAATCCAAATACAGCTTACTTCGGCGTTTTAAAATATCCTCACTTGTGATCGCCCACTCTTGATCCACTAAATAATCAACTTCTTGTGCAAATAGACCATGCCCAAAGTCTTGTCCTAATTCATGAATTGAATTGCTATGTTGCAAAAAATGCATCGTACGAGTGCCGTAGGCATGTGCCCAACGTTCTGCTGTCGCTTCACCAATACCTTTAATTTGCTGTTGAATTTGATCTTTCAGCTCATCTATAGAATTAAAATGCTCAGCACCAGGTAACAATGCCGTGGCTGTCCATTCCTTTTTCATACTGTTAAAAAATGGTTTGAGCTGATCCATAGTAGCTTCTGCCAATTTACGATAAGTCGTTAATTTCCCACCAAAGACCGACAATAATGGTGCATGCGCAGTACTTTCAGCACTCAATGCCAAAGTATAGTCACGGGTGACCGCAGATGGATTATCCGACTCATCATCACACAATGGACGCACACCAGAGAAGGTACTGACAATATCAGCTTCAGTCAGTTGCTGTTTAAAATGATCATTACAGACATCAAGTAAATAAGCCCGTTCCTCAGCACTGATCTCAACATGATTCGGATCACCTGTATATTCCCAATCTGTCGTGCCAATAAGGGTAAACCGTTGTAAATACGGAATAGTAAAAACAATTCGCTGATCATCATTTTGCAAAATAAAGGCTTTCTCACCCTCATATAATTTCGGTACGATAATATGGCTACCTTGAATCAAACGGATACCATAAGGTGATTTCAAATTTAAATTTTTACGGATAAATTGTGCCACCCAAGGCCCAGCAGCATTGACTAGAACTTTGGCTTTAACCTGAAAAACACCATGTTCATTTTCAAGCGTCACATGCCATAAGCCTTCAATTTGCACAGCAGAAATACATTGGGTTTGAGTCATGATTTTTGCACCATGCTCTCTTGCTTGTATGGCATTCAGCACGACTAATCGTGCATCATCTACTGCACAATCTGAATATTCAAAACCACGTTGAATATCGGGATGCAATGGACTATCTAAACCATCAAAAGTCACTAAATTTGAGCCTGCTAATTTTTCTCTTTTACCCAAATGATCATAAAAAAATAGCCCTGTTCGAATAAGCCATGCAGGACGTAAATGTGGACGATGAGGCATAATAAAACGTAGAGGACGGATGATGTGCGGTGCTTTATTTAACAGAACTTCTCTTTCTGCTAATGCTTCACGTACCAAACGAAATTCTTTATGTTCCAAATAGCGCAAACCGCCATGAATGAGCTTACTACTTGCCGATGAGGTATGTGAAGCAAGATCATCTTTTTCACAGACGAAAACTGATAATCCTCGCCCCGCAGCATCATTTGCAATACCAATGCCATTAATTCCTCCTCCAATCACGACAAGGTCATAACATTTTGAATATTCGTGAAGTTCTTGCATATTTTATTCCTCACCCGTTTGTTTTAATTTTTCTTGTTCTTTGCCCTTATATTTTGTTTGATATAGATAAATATTTCTGATTTTATCTAATCATTAAACAATTTAAAAACATGACCAACAACCAAATTAAAATATTCATTTTATATATTCAAAGTTTTATCAATACGTTGATAATTTTGAATTCCACCATAAAAACTTTAAATGACTTTTCCACAATACCGATACAGCTTCAAAGTATTGATCTTTCGATCAATAATTAATCTAAAAACTATAAACCACTTCTAGCCATTCAACTATAAAAAGATCAAAGCACACATCAAATAATTTATGACTACTCAAATCAACTTAGCACTTTTCCAACTCTTCATGAGAAAATATGCTGTATTTATAACCAATCCTCTATTGATATTGAAGTAAATGTCTTTATTTTAATCGCACTCAAAAATAGATGTATTTCAAAACTAAATATTTTATTTATTCATTTTTTTATTTTTATTACAAATACTTATTTTCTATCAACAGGCATGCTGATATGTTATTAGACTCAAAATAAGATAAAAAAATATTTTTTGCACTTTTTTAATGCATAAAACAACATCAACTTACGACCAAAGTCTAATAAAAGCATACAAAACCCAAGCGTATAAGTACTTTGTAATGTTTTGTTTCTTTCAATTTCCTTTCTTCCACAGCACATGATCTCACATTTTTTCAATAGCATTTATTGAAATGTATGCATGCGTTTTGCCTAAATTATTTGGAGAACTGTGATGTCTAATGCATCTTCTAAAAATATATCCTCCGAAAGCCAAACCCCACCCCTTGATCGTAAAACTCGAGTTAAATCTATTTTGGGAGGTTCTGCAGGAAACCTCGTTGAATGGTACGATTGGTATGTGTATGCCGCATTTACCTTATATTTTGCCCCACGTTTTTTCCCTGATGGCGACAGCACAGTTAAATTATTACAAGCAGCAGCTGTCTTTGCACTAGGTTTTTTAATGCGCCCAATTGGCGCATGGGTAATGGGCATTTATGCTGATCGTAAAGGTCGTAAAGCGGGCTTAACCGTTTCCGTATCATTAATGTGCATCGGTTCATTGATGATCGCCTGCGCACCAACTTATGATTCTGTCGGTATGCTTGCCCCTGCAATTTTATTGTTCGCCCGACTAATTCAAGGTTTAAGTGTTGGCGGTGAATACGGCTCAAGTGCAACATATTTGACAGAAATGGCAGGAAAAAATCATCGTGGTTTCTTCTCAAGCTTCCAATATGTCACCCTCATTGCAGGTCAATTACTTGCGCTTTGCGTACTGATTATTTTACAACGCAACCTTTCCGAACAAGCTTTGGGTGAATGGGGATGGCGTATTCCTTTCTTCATTGGTGCTTTATTGGCTATTGTAGTATTTTGGATTCGTCGTGGTTTGGTTGAAACAGAATCTTCGAAAAAGGCTCAAGAGCAAGCCAAAAATGGGGGTGAAAAATCTGGGGCTTTAGCGTTATTTACCAAATATCCTAAACAGGCATTTACGGTCATTATGCTGACTGCGGGTGGTACTTTAGCATTCAATACATTCACCACGTACTTACAAAAATACTTGGTCAATACCTCAGGTTTTGAAAAAACCACTGCTACTGAAATTACCACAGCCGCAATTTTTGTCTTTATGCTCATTCAACCTGCTGTTGGTGCATTGTCAGATAAGATTGGTCGTAAACCGATTATGATCACTTTTGGTGTCTTAGGTGTGCTATTTACCATTCCTATTTTCAATGGCTTAGGTTCTACAACCAATCCAACCACTGCGTTTATGTTGTGTATGAGTGGTATGGTCATTGTCACTGGTTATACTGCCATCAATGCCGTAGTAAAAGCTGAGTTATTCCCACCACATATTCGTGCATTAGGCGTTGCTTTGCCTTATGCACTTGCCAACACCGTGTTTGGTGGTACTGCAGAGTTGGTTGCTCTAAGCTTTAAAAATGCGGGTCATGAAAATTATTTCTTTTACTACATCACCTTTATGATTGGTCTTTCTTTAATCACCTATGTCTTTATGAAAGATACTAAAAAACATAGTCTTATTACAGATGACTAATCGTAGAACGATATTTTTAGATACAAAAACAGCGCTCAAATTAAGCGCTGTTTTTGTATCAACTTAAACATCAATTCTATAAACACATGATTTACCTAATATTTAAAACTTATTTATATACAAAAAAGAACATAACAATGCTCATATCTTCATTTTTTATCTTTATAGCAAGTTTGTTCAACGCTATTTTATGCCATACTGCACATAGTACATTCCCTTAAGAGAACATCACAGATGAAAATAATTAAAGCAACAGCATTTGCAATGACTATTTTAATGCTAACAGCGTGTCAGACCGCACCGCGTTCGTTTAATGGAACAACGGGTTATCAAATTGAAAGTAAAACTGACAATCAAGCAACATTGGTCTATACATTGTCTGGTCGTGCAGATCGTGACTTAGATGTCGATAAATTACAACGTGCTTGTAAAAAAGTTCTTGGTGAAAATAAGACCTATAAACTTGCTGTTTTAAGCAGTACTGAAATTATTAACCCACAGATCAATTCAGATGATAAAACAGGTGTTCAATTGGGTCATAGTCGTACTTCTTTCGGACTTTCAAATACGCCAAGCTTAAACAACAGTGAAGATTATGCGACACGCCAAGCTTTAGAAACTCGTCCAAGTACTCTACATGTCGTTCGGTATACCTGTTCTTAAAATTTAAAAATTGATTATAAAAAATAAGACGCTTTAAAGCGTCTTATAAAAACTCACGTTACGAAATTCTTTTGATTCATCTAAGTCAGGCCAAGTCGTTGCACTACGCTCTTCCAACTTTTGATATTTTGGATGACTAAAATTTTTCACACGACTATCGGCAACCCAAACTTCGGGTGCAAATTTTAAAAATTCATCTAAGAAAAAACGATTACATTGATCATATAAAACATCGGCAGCCAATAACACATCAATTTGCTCTGCTGTTCGCTCTAAATGGTACAAATCATCCAAATATTCAAGCTCAACATCATTCAGCAATGCATTTTCACGACATGCATCTAAACTTACTTTGTCGATATCACAACAAATAACGCGTTTTGCCCCTGCCATTTTCGCTGCAATCGCGACAACACCTGACCCTGCACCAAAGTCCAAAACAACTTTATCTTTCACATGATGAGGTTCAGCAAGCAACCACTGTGCCATTGCTAGACCTGAAGCCCAGCAAAAAATCCAATACGGTGTTTCATTCCAAATACGGCGAATCACTTCATCATCTAAGCGATCAGTCGAAAATACAGGCGGAATGAGCCATAAAGAAATTGGCGTTTCAGGCAATTGCTGTGCAAGCAATTCACAGTTTGGAATTACTTCATGCAATGCATTAAGTAGTTTTTTTGGGGCTTTAGGCAGTTGAAAAGTGCAGCTCATATGATTTCTTTTAATTCATAATAAATCATTTAATCTCCCCTAACCCCTCTTTAAAAAGAGGGGAACCCACTGCAAATTGAAAATATGCAACCCCTCCCTTTTTTTCAAAGATGAGAAGTATTGCTTTGCAAGGGGAGGAATTCTATTAACCCAAAGCCTTTTCAGCAGCTTCCACAGTTTGACGAATCAAAGTTGTAATCGTCATTGGTCCCACACCACCTGGAACAGGCGTATAAGCAGAAGCAACTTCTTCAATACCGACAAGTTGAATATCACCTACACCACCACCATCACGTGGATGGAATCCTGCATCGACAACAACAGCGCCTTGTTTAATCCAATCTTTCTGAATGAGTTCAGCTTTACCGACTGCACCGACAATAATGTCTGCTTGTTTTACAAAATCAGCTAAGTTTTGCGTACGTGAATGGCAGATCGTTACGGTTGCATTGGCTTCCAATAACATAGCCGCCATTGGTTTACCTAAAATTGCAGAACGACCGACAACAACTGCATGTTTACCTGCAATTTCAATGTTGTTTTCTTTTAAAATGGTCATGATGCCTGCAGGTGTTGCAGAACCATAAGCTGCTTCACCCATCGCCATACGACCAAAACCGAGGCATGTTACGCCGTCGACATCTTTTGCAAGTGAAATGGCATCAAAACATGCACGTTCATCAATTTGAGCAGGTACAGGATGCTGTAATAAAATACCGTGTACATCAGGATTAGCATTTAATTTTTCAATTTCAGCCAACAATTGTTCAGTTGTGGTTTCAGCACCTAACTCAACTTTTATAGAATCCATACCAACACGACGGCATGCATTCCCTTTCATACGTACATAAGTGGCAGATGCACCATCATCACCGACTAAAATAGTCGCTAAAATTGGGGTACGACCTGTTTTCTCTTTTATCGCTTCAACACGGGTTAACAAGTCTGCTTCAATTTGTTTCGCTAATGCGCGACCATCTAAAACTAATGCCACGGCACATCTCCAAAGTAGATATGAATCAATTTTGCAAATAATACATGATTATTTGAACAATTTTATTCTATATGTTGGTTTTATGTGCATATGCATGAATTGTAGTATTGTTTTTTTTTCAAAGGTTGCTAATATACGCATCACCAAGAGATGGTGGGATGGCAGAATGGTGATGCAGCGGACTGCAACTCCGTAAATGCCGGTTCGATTCCGGCTCCTACCTCCATATCTTGTAAAGCCCGAGTGGTGAAATCGGTAGACACAGGGGATTTAAAATCCCCCGCCCACAAAGCGTGCCAGTTCGAGTCTGGCCTCGGGCACCATTTTAATACTTCTTAAAATGGTGCAATAAAACAACTAGCTTTATGCTAGTTTTTTTATACCTAAAATTTATAATATGAATAAAAATACAACTATTATCAGCGCTCTTTCCACCCTCAGCACAATAATACTCAGTGCATGTCAAAGCAATATTTCAAATCACCTGCAAAATCCACCACAACCAAACTTATCAGAAACCTCATCCACTTTATCGAGCAGTCAGAGCAGATTTAGCAAAAAACTATCCAAATATGAATGAAAATACAGACTTAAAACCTTATCTCAACAAAAATCATTGGATCAATCTATTCTCAAGTGAGCCCCCCGCCAAATTCTGCCATTAACTTTAATTTCAATATGCAGGGTGAAAATATTCGCTTAAATTTAAATTGCGTAAATCCGAATGAAAAACCGTTCTTTTTAATTAAAGATGCTAATGGTGTCGATGCATTTAGCTCAATGATTGACGATGATCAACGCATGGAATTTGTTTTAGACCAATAGATTTTTACCAATCCCTTTAAAGACACCAAATCAAAAAAATTTGAGAAATTTAAACAAGCCTTTTATCAAGCCAAAAAACTCACCATTAAAACATACACTTTGAGTAAAAATCCTCCCGAACAAAATACTCAATCCACTCCAGCAATGAAATATTCATTTAATAATCAATACGCAGAAGTACTAAAAGAACCCTCCAATCATTGTGATGCAATTGACTAGATCCATGCTTACCCTCTACATGATTTCAAATTTGCTTTACAATACTCACATTCAAGGAAAAGATACTGAACATTCAGCGTCTGCCGTTTTATTCTGTAAAGAGCCTTATGATCAAGACCCAGCAAGCAACACAATACCTGCAACAACTGGAACAACAGTACCCTCAGGCATTTAAAAGAAATTTTCTATTGTATGGTCAACTTAAAGCCAAAGGTCTACTCGATGAATTAAAAGAGTTTATTCCTTGGATTTTGGCAATGATGATTTTTGTCAGTACTGCTTTTGCATTAGGCAGTTTAGTTGAATCTTCATTTCCTCGTTTTGATCAAACACAAACTTTTGGCATAGCTATCTTGTGCATTATGTTATTCCTCATGTTTACCGTTCCTCTAATCATTAAACAGATGAAACATAGCTCAACACACCTATACCAGCAACTCAGCAACACCCCAATGAAACTTGCCGTACTGATCGTACTACAAACGCTCAATATTGCTTATTTAGACAGTAGCCTCTTACAAGGTCTATTATTTTTCTTTGCCTTGAGTTTTGGCTTTATCAAATTTTATAAAGAAAATATGTTTCGTGAGTCTGCATCAAATATTGACTATTACAACTTACAACAAATACGCAGAGTCTGTTTTTGGTCATATAAACAAGTCATTAAAACCAAAATTCGCTTAACATTAAGCAAAAAAGATACAGATCAATATGAAGCCTTACAGCAAAAATTAGTCAAAGACTTAGATCTACACCTCAAACTGCTTAAATATGAAAATAAAATGTCGCAGTCTTACAAGTTTGTCGACCTTGATGAATATGTCGACCACATGCTTTAAATAAAGTAATTCTCATTAAAATGCTGATATTTTAAACTTTTAACGTATCATTTGATTGAAAATACAACAAATCGAAGCATTGCATCTTGCCAAGATAAAATCACTCCTTTATTATTGCGCTCATGCCCGAGTGGTGAAATCGGTAGACACAGGGGATTTAAAATCCCCCGCCCACAAAGCGTGCCAGTTCGAGTCTGGCCTCGGGCACCATTTTAATACTTCTTAAAATGGTGCAATAAAATAACTAGCTTTTTGCTAGTTTTTTTATGCCTAAAATTTAATAAAAATAATGAATCACTTAATTACAGGCAAAAAAATACCTTCAATCTTCACATTCAAAATTTTAAAATTAAAAAAATTAAAAAAATTTTCAGCTTAATCAAAGGCATTTATTTTTGAAACAACCCACATCTACAAAAAGCATTACCACTCTCTATTAGATACAAGTTCTTCCATTTCAATTTCCATATAACCCTGATCTTGTACCACCATCATCATTGCTTCAGCAATATAATCAGCAGCAGTATCATCGAGTGAAGAATCAAGATCTTCAAACTGTGGTTTCATCTCATTAATTTCAACAACAGCCTGCCCCGCAAGAAGATAAACTTCTGTTTCAGAACATGATTTTTTTGCAAGTCGTTTTGCAAATTGCTCAATATGCTGCCTAACTTCAGCAACTAGAATATCTGGATAATATTCATCATCAAACATTGGGAGGAGTAAATCACTAAACATAACAGTCCAGATAAAAATATCAGCACATGAATGGGTGATTATATAACATAAAGTATACAAAACACCAAGTTCATCTGCACGATCTACATTTATTGGCTCTTATTTATAGTTTTCTGTATTGGCTGATTTGAGCTTAGTTTTTTAGCTTTCTTGATCAAATCAACAAACTCCGCTCGCAAACCAAAAGCATCTTGTTTTTGCGCCGATTGTGCCAAATCAATAATATCATTCCATTGCATTGCAGCATTATACTCAGGACTACGTAACTGCTGTCCATAAGCAGCGACTGCAAGCGCAAAACGTGTATCTGCGCTGGCTTGATTCAACGCCTTCGAACCCACAGCAATTGGCTGACTGAGTAAAATACTCTGACTTTGCCCTGGCTGTTTATAACGTAAATTGACGAAAGCATATTCTTTGGCATTTTTACCCAATGCTGTAGCATTAGCATAACGAGAATCGGATAACCAACCTTTTTGCCCAACAGGAATAATTTCATATAGTGCAGTCACCGTATGCCCTGCACCAATATCACCAGCATCAACCTTATCATTATTGAAGTCTTCATTTTTCAACATGCGGTTTTCATATCCAATCAAGCGATATTCCTTCACCGTTGCAGGATTAAATTCCACCTGAATTTTGACATCTTGTGCCACCGTGGCAAGCGTAGAACTCAATTGACGCTGTAGGACTTTCTTAGCTTCTTTTTCATTATCGATATAGCTGTAGTTACCATCACCTGCATCCGCCAATTGCTCCATTAACTGTTCATCATAATTTCCTGAGCCATAACCAAAAGTACTCAAAGAAATTCCAGATTTACGCTTTTCAGCCACCATATTTTTCAAGGTGTCAAAATCGGTAACCCCCACATTAAAATCACCATCTGTTGCCAGTAAAATACGGTTAATGCCATTTTTCACAAATGATTTTTGTGCAGATTTATATGCCATTTGAATGGCTTGCTCACCCGCCGTTGCACCGCCCGCTTCTAAAGTATCAATTGCGGCAAGAATTTTTGATTTATTTGATCCAGATGTTGGCTCAAGAATCATTTTCTCACCATCGGCATAGGTGATAAGTGTGACTTGATCTTGCGAACGTAATTGCTCGGTTAAAAGCTTCAGAGTCTTTTTCACCAATGCCAATTTATTGTTGTCACTCATACTGCCCGAAACATCAACCAAAAAAACCAAATTGGCAGGTGGTAATTGTTTTGAATCAATATCTTTTGCTTTAATACCAATACGAATGACTTTTGCATTGGCTTGCCAAGGAGAATCTACAGTTTCAATATTGACTGAAAATGGATGTATCCCTATTGGATTTGGATATTGGTAATCAAAATAATTTACCATTTCCTCAATACGCACAGCATCTTTAGGCGGTAAATTTCCTTCATTTAAGAAACGTCGCACATTTGTATAACTTCCAGTATCTACATCAATACTAAAAGTAGAAATAGGTGCTTGCCCTACACTTTTCACCGAATTTGTTTCAGTTTTTTGATACTTTTCAGTATTCCCCTCAGTCCCGTAGATACTCGGTGATGGAGCAGGCGAAACCATTTTAGCTGTCGAATTCACTGTAATAGCTTCTACACTTGCAACATTAGCAGAGCTTTCAGCCATATCACTTGATACCATTAGTTCTTTGCTACATGCAGTCAGCAATACTGCTGTAATTGACAATGCCAGTACCGCTTTACAGGATGGGGTATTTTTTAATTGTTGATTTTTCATTTTGACACCTATAGGTTACTATTAAGACTTTATACAGAAAAATGCATGAAAATTTAAATTATTAGATGCTTCGAGTGTGATTTCTCAGATGTAGATTTCAGATATATCCACGTTGAAGCACATTTTAGCATTTTGTTATATTATAACGATTAGAATAAAACACTTTATTTGGTTGACATAGATTTATGGTTTTTCTGTAATAAACCACATAGTTGTATATTATTCTCGTATCCAATCATCTCTGTGTATACAAAAAAACCACAGAGATGAATTTAAACTTTTTTTTTAAGCTTTTCCTAGATACCACTTACCCTTAGACTGCATTCTGCATAGCTTTCCAAACCAAAACGGCATCATGCATAGCTTTTACATCATGCGCTCGCACCATACACGCACCCTGCTGAATAGTCAGTAAATGTGCGGTAACAGAGCCCACAGCACGCTCTCCTGCATCAACTCCACCCAATGCTTCACCAATAAAACGTTTCCGTGACAATGCTGAAAGAATCGGATAGCCCAGTTCCGTTAAACGATAAAATTCATTTAACAACTGTAAATTTTGTTGTGCATTCTTCGCAAAACCAAAGCCCGGATCAATCATGATATTTTCTGAACGCACACCTGCGTGTAAAGCATCATTTACACGCTGCTGCAATTCAATTATTACATCTTGTGTAACGTTGTCATATTGATCCAAATTATTCATAGTGGTCGGCTCACCGCGCATATGCATAATTATCACAGGAATATCCAATTCTGCCGCTGTTTGCAGTGCATTAGGTCTAGACAATGCTCGAACATCATTCCAAATGTGGGCACCCGCTTGAACCGCTGCACGCATCACCTCAGGGGCTGAGGTATCAATCGAAATCACAACATTTAATTTTGCAACCTCCGTAACCACAGGTACAACACGGCGAATTTCTTCCTCAATAGCCACAGCGGATGCTCCTGGACGTGTAGACTCGCCACCCACATCAATCACTGTTGCACCATCTGCAATCATTTGCTTAGCATGAGCAATAGCTTGTGCCACCTCGTTATACTGCCCCCCATCACTAAATGAATCAGGAGTAACATTCAAAATCCCCATAATATGGGGTTGTGATAAATCAAGCGTAAGTTGCCCACATTTCAACGTTTTTTGAGCTAATGGCTTAAGTTGCATCATTCATCCAGCATTCATCAATTATCGTATTTTACCCAATTCTGCTTTTGACATATTAGATCTTTTTCAAAACAATAAATTTTTAGCAAAAAATTGGCAAAAAAAAAAGAGCCCTTTACAGGACTCTTTTTACTTTATCTACTTTTTACTCATTAGCTTGCTGGTAATGGTGGTGGTGTAGATGGACCATCGGTAGGAATCACATCTGCCACTGGATTTTCAGCAATATAAACTTTTGGTGGTTGTGGTTCACGACCTTCCATAATGTCACGAATTTGATCACGATCAATCGTTTCCCATTCCATCAAGGCTTTCACCATGGTATGAGCAATATCTTTGTGACTTTCAAGAATATTCCAAGCGACTTTATACTGCTCATCTAAAATGCGACGCACTTCCTGATCAACTTGTTGTTGCGTTGCTTCAGAAATTGTACGGTTACCCATGTTACCAAAGAAACCATTTTGGTTTTCTTCTTCGTAAACCATGACGCCCATCTTTTCAGACATACCGTATTTTGTCACCATTGCACGAGCAAGTTTAGTCGCACGCTCAAAGTCGTTTGATGCACCTGTAGACATTTGTCCCATAAAGATTTCTTCAGCAATACGACCACCAAACAAGATTGAAATTTCATTCAACATTTTGTCACGATAGTTGCTGATCTGATCTTGTTCAGGTAGCTGCCAAGTCACACCCAATGCCCAACCACGTGGCATGATCGTTACTTTATGCACAGGGTCTGTACCCGGAAGCACTTCTGCAACAATCGCATGTCCAGACTCATGGTAAGCCGTATTACGACGCTCTTCTTCACGAATAACCATCGACTTACGCTCAGGCCCCATGTAAATTTTATCTTTCGCATCTTCAAAGTCATGCATATCGACAGTGTTCTTATTACGACGTGCAGCAAACAATGCCGCTTCGTTTACAAGATTTGCCAACTGCGCACCCGAGAAGCCAGGTGTACCACGTGCAAGCACTTTTACATCCACACCCGTTACCGAAGGTAACTTTTTAAGATGCACATTTAAAATTTGCTCACGGCCCTTAATATCAGGTAAACCCACCATCACTTGACGGTCAAAACGACCTGGACGAAGTAATGCTTTATCGAGTACATCTGCACGGTTTGTTGCAGCAATAACGATAATACCTTCATTACCCTCAAAACCATCCATCTCTACAAGCATTTGGTTTAGGGTTTGCTCACGCTCATCGTGACCACCACCTGTACCTGAACCACGGTGACGACCGACTGCATCAATCTCATCGATAAAAATGATACATGGCGCATGACGTTTCGCTTGCTCAAACATATCACGAACACGGGACGCACCCACACCCACAAACATTTCAACAAAGTCAGAACCAGAAATACTAAAGAACGGAACTTTCGCTTCGCCTGCAATGGCTTTAGCAAGCAACGTTTTACCCGTACCAGGAGGACCAACCATCAAGACACCACGAGGAATCGTTGCACCTAAACGTTTAAAGCGAGAAGGATCTTTCAAGAAATCGACAATTTCAACAACTTCTTGTTTCGCTTCGTCAGCACCAGCAACATCAGCAAAGGTAATTTTGATTTGATCATCAGAAAGCAATTTTGCTTTTGATTTACCAAAGCTCATTGGCCCATTTTTACCGCCTGCACCACCGCCCATGTTACGCATAAAGAACATGAACAATAAAATAATTAAAAGTACAGGGAAACTTGCAATTAATAATTGCATCAACACGCTTTGACGTTGAGGTGCTGTACCCTCAATAACCACATTATTTTTTTGTAGACTTGGCATAAGCTGAGGGTCTTCTACCGCAGGGCGAACACTTTCAAACTTAGTACCATTGGTTTTTTCACCGCTGATTTGCAGACCGTCAATTGTTACTTGCTTAACTTGACCCGCATTTACCTCTGCTACAAATTGTGAATAATTCATAGCATCAGGTTTGTTACGGTCGCTAATGTTGCTGAAAATTAATATCAGCACACCAAGAATAACAAGCCACAGTACGGCATTTTTGAAGAGATCGCTCAAAGCTTTATTCCCATATCAATCTAATTTGATCTTTCAGAAGCGAAAGATCCTTAACAAAAAGCGAGTAATGAATTTCGCAATAAAGTATAAAAAGGTACAAAATGCACAATTTTTAGCTACTTGGCAAGTAAACTTTATGGAGAAATCTTCTTACGGCCTTGTCCAATTAAAAAAACTTCTTTAGAACGTGCGCGTGAAGCTGCAGGTTTTGCTGTCTTCAACACAGTAAAACTATCGACAACCTGTTTTCGGAACTCATCAAAACCTGTGCCCTGAAAGACTTTAACGACAAACTGACCTTTTGGTGATAACACTTTATTTGCAAAATCGAGTGCTAACTCACAAAGGTAGATCTGACGTGGTTGATCAACAGCCTTATTACCTGATGTATTGGGGGCCATATCTGAAATTACAACGTCTACAACCCGTCCATCTAAAATATTTAACAATTTTTCGAAGACTTCTTCATCACGAAAATCACCTTGAAGGAAAGTTACATCGGGTAATGCATCCATCTCTAAAATATCAGAAGCAACCACTAAACCTTTATCACCGACCAATTTACCAGCAATTTGCGACCAACTTCCAGGTGCAGCACCCAAATCCACAACGGTCATTCCAGGCTTAATGATTTTATATTTTTCCTGCATTTCTAACAGTTTATAAGCTGCCCGAGCACGGTAACCTTCCTTTTGTGCTTTCTTTACAAAGTGGTCATCGAGGTGTTCTCTCATCCACACACGACTACTTTTGGATAACTTCTGGTTGGTAATGCGTGTAGCCATATCTCTCTAAAATATAATTGATGTCAACGCTTGATTGTACGTGAAAAATATACGCATTGCAGTATGCATATGTATATAAATGCATCCTAATCTATACGTTTTTCCAAATCATCTTAATCGATTATTTATACAGAATTTACAGCGCAGTGATATGGCTTTTGTTATACTAAGTCGTTTTTAAAATTAGGTTATCTTTAATATGGCGGCTCTATCTATACAAGAACGCAAACGTTTACGTCAAATTGGTCATGCGCTTAATCCTGTTGTAATGACAGGTGGACAAGGCTTGACTGAAAATGTCGTTGAAGAAATTAACCGTGCTCTTGCAGATCACGAACTGATTAAAGTTAAAATTTCAGCTGAAGATCGTGAAGCACGTACAGCAATGATTGCTGAGATTGCCAACAAAACAACGGCTGAAGTTGTGCAAACTATTGGTAAAATTGCATTGCTTTATAAAAAAGCAGCAAAACAAAATGCGAAATTGTCTAATCTTGTTCGTCACGCAAATCTTTCTAACTAATTGCTGAGCTGACGATCGATTATGGCAAGTTATGAACTCAATGCATTTGACCGCCGCTTTCAAAGCATTTCCTTAGTCGGTGCAATTGAGCAGGCAACCCCATTTACATTAAATGTCGGTTTTTGGTTACGCGATCCAAATCAATTTATGATTTATCCTGAAATGGTTGCGTCCAACCCTCGACAAGATTTTTTATGGGAACAAACCTGCTATGAAATCTTTATTGGTATTCAGGGCGATGACGCTTATCGGGAAGTTAATCTCTCCCCTTCCCAAGCATGGCAGGCTTATCAGTTTGAAGAGTATCGCTACCCTGAAGACATGCCGCCTAAACCTGCCTACGACATTGAGCTGAATCAACTAAAAAGAACGCATTACGGTTTAAATGTCAGCGTAGATTTAACTGAGTTTATGCTGACACATAAGTTAAAATGGACTGATGTGTATATTGGTTTGTCTGCTGTGTTAAAAACCACACAAGGTGATCAATTTTATGCGATGCAGCATAGTGGTCAACAAGCCGATTTTCATAACAAGCGTGATTGGTTACATACCTTCTAATATACAATTTGTTTTGTGCATACTTAGAAATAAAAAAGTGAGGTCATTGACCCCACTTTTTTATTTTGTATTCGTCAATCATTATTTTGCAGTTACTTTATTCCAAACATCTAATGTATTGGCTTTAGAACGCTTTAATGTTTCAACTAAATTTTCTTTATGTTTTAAAGAAATTTGTACAACATCTTCACGAATTTCTTGAGTCACCTCAGTCAATTCTTTGACCAACACACCACATTCTGCTTTCAAAAATTGAGCGAACTCAAACAAATCACTTTTTGATGTTGAAAATTGCTTTTTGATGATCTCTAAACGCTGTGATGCATCTCGTTTAATCTCTTGCACTGGCTCTTGAATCACTTCCTGAACCACATTTTGCACTTGTTCACTTAGTTGTTCTGCTTCAACTTTTAAATTCGCTTGAGTTTCGTTCACAACACCCACTACTTTTTGTTGTGTTTCTTTACCAAGTTTTTCTAAATTTTCCGCAGTTTCAAGCACAACTTCTTTGATTGCAACAACGTCTTTTGTTACTTTTTCAGCCACGACTTCTTTTGCTTCGACAACAGCCTGACCGACCTTTTCTTTTGAGATACTCATATTATTTCCCCTGTGATATGAGCCTTTAGCATATCCCGATTAGATAAATTTTAGATTTTGATTTGTCTAACAATTCTTAAATTCTTACATTTTATACACTTAGTTATAGAAAACAGTTAAAGATAAATAGCAAGGGTTTTATCTCGTATTTTCAATAGAAATACAATGGACTTATTAAGGTTTACTGCGTATAATGCCGTGTTAAGTTACAAGCGAGCAGACATGAGGAGGGTAGGATTTAATGAACCTTCCTTTTTTTTCGTCTACTCGCTTTTTTACAGCCCTATTTTTGTGGTTTTAGTTCAGGAGCTTTGGTTTGAGCACCCCAGCAATTTTAGCCCTAGCTGACGGTACCGTTTTTAAAGGTACATCGATCGGCGCTACGGGAAGTACGACTGGTGAAGTCGTTTTTAATACTGCCATGACTGGTTATCAAGAAATCTTGACTGATCCGAGTTATGCACAGCAACTTGTAACTTTAACTTATCCTCATATTGGTAATACTGGTTGTAATGACGAAGACGTTGAGTCTGGTCGCATTCATAAAGTATGGGCGAATGGTTTAATCATTCGTGACCTCCCCCTCCTTCATAGTAATTTCCGTGCCACGCAATCTTTAGGCGAATATTTACAACAACATAATGTCGTTGCGATTGCTGATATTGATACACGTAAATTAACGCGTATTTTACGTGATAAAGGTGCTCAAAATGGTTGCATCTTGGCAGGTGAAAATATCACTGAAGAAGAAGCAATTGCAAAAGCACGTGCATTCGGTGGCTTAAATGGTTTAGACCTTGCTAAAGAATGTTGTGATCCTGACGGTTTTGAATGGACTGAAGGCTCTTGGACTTTAGGTCAAGGTTTCTCCCAACCTGAAGTGAAGTTCCATGTTGTTGCATACGATTATGGTGTCAAAACCAACATCTTACGTATGCTTGCAGACCGCGGTTGTAAGTTGACTGTTGTACCTGCACAAACCCCTGCTGCTGATGTATTGGCACTCAATCCAGATGGCGTGTTCTTGTCTAATGGCCCTGGCGATCCAGCAGCATGTGACTATGCAATTGAAGCGGTGAAAACAATCGTTGAAGATGCTCGCAATGTACCTGTATTTGGTATTTGCTTGGGTCACCAAATTCTTGCCCTAGCATCTGGTGCTAAAACTGTGAAAATGCCTCACGGTCACCACGGTGCAAACCATCCTGTACAGAATATTGAAACTGGTACAGTGATGATTACTTCTCAAAACCATGGCTTCGCAGTGGATGCAGAAACATTACCTGCAAACTTGAAAGCTACGCACAAATCATTGTTCGATCAAACTCTTCAAGGGATTCATCGTACAGACAAACCTGCGTTCAGCTTCCAAGGTCACCCTGAAGCAAGCCCTGGTCCACATGACTGCGCACCGTTGTTCGATCATTTCATCGAACTTATCGAAGCATCTAAGAAGTAATTAAGGAAGCGATCATGGCTAAACGTACAGATATTAAAAGCATCTTAATTATAGGTGCAGGTCCGATTGTCATCGGTCAGGCATGTGAGTTCGATTACTCAGGTGCTCAAGCATGTAAAGCCCTTCGTGAAGAAGGCTATCGTGTTATTTTGGTGAACTCTAACCCAGCGACCATTATGACCGACCCTACAATGGCTGATGCAACGTATATCGAACCGATTACGTGGCAGACTGTTGCAGCCATCATTGAGAAAGAACGCCCTGATGCTGTTCTTCCAACAATGGGTGGTCAAACAGCATTGAACTGTGCGCTTGCACTTGATGCAAACGGCATTTTAGAAAAATTCAATGTTGAATTGATCGGTGCGAGCAAAGAAGCGATTGAAAAAGCTGAAGATCGCAAACTGTTCGATATCGCAATGCGTAAAATTGGTCTTGAATGTCCAAAAGCTGATATTGCAGAATCAATGGAAGAAGCTTTAGAAATTCAAGCACGTTTCGGCTTCCCTGTGATTATCCGTCCATCATTCACCATGGGTGGTTCAGGTGGCGGTATTGCTTACAATAAAGAAGAATTCATTGAAATCTGTGAACGTGGATTCGATCTTTCTCCGACTAAACAGTTATTGATTGATGAATCTTTAATTGGTTGGAAAGAGTACGAAATGGAAGTTGTTCGTGACAAAAACGACAACTGCATCATTGTATGTACCATTGAAAACTTTGACCCAATGGGCGTGCATACAGGTGATTCAATCACTGTTGCTCCTGCACAAACATTGACAGATAAAGAATTCCAATTACTTCGTAATGCATCTTTAGCAGTACTTCGTGAAATTGGTGTAGAAACAGGCGGTTCAAACGTACAGTTCGGTATTTGTCCAAATACCGGTCGTATGGTTGTGATCGAGATGAACCCACGTGTATCACGTTCATCTGCACTTGCATCTAAAGCAACGGGTTTCCCAATTGCGAAAATTGCTGCGAAATTGGCTGTTGGTTATACCCTTGATGAATTGAAAAATGACATCACTGGCGGTACAACACCTGCGTCATTCGAACCTGCAATTGACTATGTTGTAACGAAAATTCCTCGTTTTAACTTCGAGAAATTCCCGCAAGCTGACGCAACTTTGACGACTCAGATGAAATCTGTCGGTGAAGTAATGGCGATTGGTCGTAACTTCCAAGAATCTGTACAAAAAGCACTTCGTGGTCTTGAAGTCGGTGTATCTGGTTTTGACGAAAAGATCGCTGTGGGTACTGAAGGAGCACGCGAAAAAATTCTTCAAGAACTCCGTGTTCCGGGTGCTGAGCGTATTTGGTACGTTGCAGATGCATTCCGTCACGGTTTCACTCTAGATGAAGTGTTTACTGCAACAAACATTGACCGTTGGTTCTTGATTCAAATCGAAGACATCATTAAATCTGAAGAACAAATCAAAACTCTAGGTTTTGGTGATTTGAATGCGGACAACATCCGTTCGTTCAAACGTAAAGGTTTGTCTGATCTTCGTATTGCAGACTTGATGGGTATTTCACAAAAACAATTCCGTAAACATCGTTGGAACTTGGGTGTTACCCCTGTTTACAAACGTGTTGATACGTGTGCTGCTGAATTCGAATCTGACACAGCGTATATGTATTCAACTTACGATGATGAATGTGAAGCAAATCCATCGACTAAAGACAAGATCATGGTGATCGGTGGCGGTCCTAACCGTATTGGTCAAGGTATCGAGTTCGATTACTGTTGTGTACACGCGGCACTTGCAATGCGTGAAGACGGCTACGAAACAATCATGGTGAACTGTAACCCTGAAACTGTTTCTACCGATTATGACACTTCTGATCGTTTGTACTTCGAACCGATTACACTTGAAGATGTATTGGAAATTGTACGCATCGAGAAGCCTAAAGGCATTATCGTGCAGTACGGCGGTCAAACACCTTTAAAATTGGCTCGTGCTTTAGAAGAAGCTGGTGCTCCAATTATCGGTACATCACCTGATGCAATTGACCGTGCAGAAGATCGTGAACGTTTCCAACAAATGATTCAACGTCTGCAACTTCGTCAACCAAACAACAGCATTGTTAAATCTGCTGAAGAAGGTATGGCTGAAGCAGCGAAAGTTGGCTATCCACTTGTGGTACGTCCATCATACGTTCTTGGTGGTCGTGCGATGGAAATCGTATACAACGATGATGAACTTAAACGCTACTTACGTGATGCGGTTCAAGCATCAAATGAAGCACCTGTTCTTCTTGACCGTTTCTTAGATGATGCAATTGAAGTTGACGTAGACTGCGTATCTGACGGTAAAGACGTTGTGATCGGCGGCATCATGCAGCATATCGAACAAGCAGGCATTCACTCAGGTGACTCAGCATGTTCTATTCCTCCGTACTCTTTATCTCAAGAAGTACAGGATGATATGCGTCGTCAAACCATTGCTATGGCGAAAGAGCTTGGCGTAATTGGTTTGATGAACGTACAGTTTGCTGTAAAAGGCACTGACGTTTACATCTTAGAAGTGAATCCACGTGCATCACGTACTGTACCGTTCGTTTCTAAATGTATCGGTGAATCATTAGCGAAAGTTGCTGCACGTTGTATGGCGGGTCAATCTTTAGAATCTCAAGGATTCACGAAAGAAATTATCCCGACATATTTCTCAGTAAAAGAAGCAGTATTCCCTTTCAATAAGTTCCCTGGTGTTGACCCAATTCTTGGCCCTGAGATGAAATCTACAGGCGAAGTGATGGGTGTGGGTAAAACTTTTGGTGAAGCATTCTACAAAGCTGTTTTAGGTGCAAACGAGCGTTTACCAGGTCTTCCAACAGAAGGTGAAGTAAAACACGCATTTATTTCTGTTCGTGATTCAGATAAGCCTCGTGCTGTAGGTATTGCGAAACAACTTGCAGGTTTTGGCTTTAAAATTCTTGCGACTGGTGGTACTTTTGATATTATCCAAGAAGCTGGTATTGAATGTGAACGTGTAAATAAAGTCACTGAAGGTCGTCCAAACATCGTGGACCGCTTGAAAAATGGCGAAATTCACCTCATTATCAATACAACTGAAGGCAAACAAGCGCAACAGGATTCATTCTCAATCCGCCGTTCTGCACTTCAAGGCAAGGTTTACCATACAACGACTTTGAATGGTGCCGATGCAGTTTGCCAAGCTTTAGCGATTAAATTACCAATGGATGTTTATCGTTTGCAAGATTTACAAACTGTAGGTTAATTCGTTTACCGAGAAGTCCCGCTACCTCTCGGTGGCGGGCTTTTTTTCATTTATAAACCTGTATTTTTTAAAATACCAAAACTTGAGGGACAACTATGAAACGTTATCCTATGACTCCTGAAGGCAAAATTGCCCTAGAGAAAGAATTACAGCAACTTAAAAGTGTTGATCGTCCACGTATTATTGCTGCCATTGCAGAAGCACGTGAACATGGGGATTTGAAAGAAAATGCTGAATACCATGCTGCTCGTGAGCAACAAGGTTTCTGTGAAGGTCGCATCCAAGACATTGAAGGCAAACTCGGTGCAGTTCAAGAAATTGATGTGAAAACACTTGAGCAAAATGGCCGTGTGGTTTTTGGTGTGACTGTGACGATCGAAAACTTAGACACCGAAGAACAAAAGACTTATAAGATTGTTGGTGATGATGAGGCAGATTTTAAAATCAATAAAATCTCAGTGAATTCACCCATTGCGCGTGGTCTTTTAAGCAAAAGTGAAGGCGATGAAGCAAAAATTCAAACACCAAATGGTGAAGTCGAATACGAAATTGTGAAAGTTGAATATCTTTAATATTTAAGCATAAAAATTCCAATTTCAGCCCCTCTTTTGAGGGGTTTTGTTTTTTATATGACCATAAAATGCATTTTTTTATATCATATCAGTCATTGTTAAATTTCTACATTGCATTAAAGTCTTTACCAATAACAACAATCTAGGACGAATATGAAAGCAGGACGAATCAGCCGCACAGCAGAAGCCGCAGCCGCATTACGTGCTAATCATCATCAAAATAGCTCAAATCCTGTTTTTTCAGACCCTTATGCTTTTGAAATGACCAATGGCCGTTGGCGCAAATTATTGTCTAATCCTATTTTTTGTAAATTTTTAAATTCTGCCCCACTCAACCAATCTCTAGGTAGACTCACGGCTCAGGTCGTTGGGCGCTCAATATATGCAGAAGATTGGCTATTGGAAGCATTGGATAGAAGAGAAATTTTACAATATATTTTAGTCGGCGCAGGATTGGATTCTTTTGTATTACGCATGGCTGAACAATATCCTGAATTAAAGATATTTGAAGTTGATCATCCTGACACACAAAAAATCAAAATTCATAAATTAAAAAAACTAGGCACAATTCCAAGTAATGTTGAATTTGTCAGTATTGATTTTGAAAAAGAAAAATTATCTGATGCCCTTCTGCGTAGCTCATATGACAGCAAAATGCCCGCATTCTTCTCGTGGTTAGGCACTACACACTATTTAAAACCCGAAACGACATTGGCAACTTTACAAAATATTGCCTCTATCGCACACTCAAACAGTGAAGTTGTGATGGATTATTCGATTGATTATAAGCAGTTGCAGGGGATTGAACGAATCGGTAGTTTTGCAATTGCACAATTTACACGTTTTTTAAAAGAGCCTTTAATCGGTACTTTTACATCGGAACATTTACACCAAACCGTTGAAAAAATGGGTTATGTCGTTTTGGAAGATTTATCTGGGACAGAGATTACTAAACGTTATTTTCATCAACGTGCTGATCAGATTCGTCATACGCAAGCAACTCATTTAATTCATTTACAGATTGTTTAGACTTTTGAGCACAGTCATATAAAATAAGCATACTCTCCTCCTATCGCGCTTTATATGACTGATTCAATTAATTCACCAGTGAAACATTGGTGTGAATTTGAGTTTATTTCCAAAACAGTGAAAAATCCAAATATTCACATTAAAGGAAATTATTCTTATTATTCTGCTTATTGGGATCAAGGATTTGAGCGTTGTGTTGTGCGCTATCTGCATGATAAACCTGCAACCACAGAGAAACCGATTGATCAGCTTTATATTGGAAATTTCGTCTGTTTCGGTGCTGAATGTGTAATTATGATGGGCGGTAATCAGTTACATCGCCCAGACTGGATTTCTACTTTTCCTTTTGATACGCGTAGTTTTGTCCCCGCAGGCGATACAATCATTGCTGATGGCTGTTGGATTGGCAGCCGCGCCATGATCATGCAAGGTGTAACACTAGGTGAAGGTGCTGTAGTTGCTACAGGTGCAGTAGTCACACAAAATGTTCCGCCTTATGCTGTCGTTGGTGGCGTTCCTGCCAAAGTGATTAAGTATCGTTTTTCTGATGAAGATATAGAAAAACTGCTTTCTCTCAAACTTTATGAGATGGATGAAAAGCAGTTTTTGAAGATGCGGGATGTGTTGCAAACGGAGGATATAAATAATTTATTTATATATTTAAATACTCGTACCAATCTTCTAAAAAATTTAGATTAGAGCTTTTCGACTTTTCGAACCAACATACACGCCATATAATTTAACACATCATAAAAATGTATTACTCATCACAAATTGAATTAAAAATTTAAATAATCATTCTACAAATAAATTCAAGTAACTAATTTTATTTGTTATTTCTATTAATAAAATAAATAAATCCCGATAAATTTACGTGGTTTTATTCTTATCATATTCAAGTTATGATGAATGTATAAACAGTTTTAGAACAGAACTGTATAAAAATTATTTACATTCAAATTAGGAGAATATCCATGACTTATCAAACAATTCTTGTACCGATTGATGGCTCCGAAACTTCACTATCCGTTATTCCTCATGTTGTTGAATTTGCAAAAGCATTTAACAGTAAAGTGATTGTTGCAGAAGTCATGACACTTGATCCCTATATTGCTGCCGAGTACCTATCAGGTCAGCAAAGTAATATGCTGATTGAACGTGCCCGTAAATTTATTGAAGATAATCTCAATACAGCCAAACAAAAGTTTGTAGATGCTGGTGTGGATGTTCAGACACAGATTCTTGAAGGTGAAAGCATTCATAAAACTATCACTAAAGCCATTGATACACTCAATATTGATTTAGTGATTTTAAGCTCGAATGGTCGTTCAGGCTTTCAAAAGTTTATTTTAGGTAGTGTTGCACAAAAACTTGTAACAGAATTAACAGTGCCTGTCATGATCATCAAAAAATCAGCTTAATCAAAACGTGATCTTAAGTATTTTCATTCTATTTGGATCACGTATTATTTTTACTAAATTCTGAGCATAAATAAAAAGTATTTAAGGTAACCAAGCAAACTGCTTTAAATTTACTCGACCATTGATTACAACAACACCCTCGCTGAGCAATAAGATCTGTTGAAGATGATCACCATGTTCAGTTAGTTGAGTTGTACTCATTTTCCCTTGTGAATTGATCACACGATGCCAAGGAATAGCTGTCCTATCCTCAATCTGTCCTAAAACTCGTCCAACCAATCGTGCATGTTTTGGCAAGCCTGCCAATTTTGCAATTTGTCCATAACTTGCAACTTTACCTTTTGGAATTTGGCTAACTACAGCTAAAATCATTTGTGCAAGTTCATTCGACATCTTTGAATCTCATCTGCATTGGCATAATATTTAGGTTAAAATTAAATTCAAGCGAATGCAATTAGAATCATTTTCTACTAACTTAATAAAACACATATTAAAAACAACAAGAGTAATTAGCATGAAACGGACATTCAAAAAACTTATTCTTTCCATTGCTTTAAGCATGGGAACTGTAGGTAGCATCAGCCTAATCAACCAAACACACGCAGCTTCTGCGACTATTGATATCCAAAGTGTTTTACAACAAGAGCGTACTTGGGCTGGTTTACAAAGTAAACGCTTAAAAGTAGCTGACATTGATTGGGCTTATAGTGAAGGTGGTCAAGTTGGTAAACCAACGCTTATGCTTGTACATGGTCTTGCTGGTAGTCGAGACAATTGGAATCGTTTAGCACGCTATTTAACGCCTTATTATCATGTCATTATTCCAGATTTACCTGGACAAGGTGACAGTAAAGTTACTGCAGACTTTGATTATTCTATTCCGAATATGACTGAAAAACTGCGCCGTTTTGCAGAAGCCGCTAAAATTGAAAATGGCTTACATGTTGCAGGTCATTCAATGGGCGGCTCAATTGCTCTTCTGTATGCCGCACAATACCCCGTTGATAGTAAGTCTTTGTTTTTAATCGATAGTGCTGGTGTTTTTAAATCAGCAAATACACCTTATTTAAAAGACCCAACGTCTTTACGTAATATGATTGTTTCAAAGCCAGGCGATTTAGATCGTTTACTTAAAATTGCCACCAATATACCCCCATTTATTCCTAAAGAATTGAAAGACTCTCAGGAAAAATTAATGATTTCTCAATCTGCCAATACCAGTAAATTGGTTGAACAATTAATTTTGATGTCAAAAGTCTATACGCCGGATACCTTTGCTTTAGCTGCACGTAGTATTGATCAACCTGTACTAATTGCATGGGGTGAAAAGGATCAAATTATTAACGTTGAAGCTGCTACAGAACTAAAAGGCTTACTCAAAAATGCAAAAGACCCAATTATCTTAAAAGGTGTAGGTCATATGCCATTATTGGAACAAGAACAATTGTTGGTTAAACCGTATTTAGATTTTTTGAGTACGGTTAAATAATATTATGAAAAATCCCGTTGATTTTTAGCCAACGGGATTTTGCTGGATTCTATCCATATGATAATAAAAACTAGTACCTTGTAACGTTGCATTTTCCAAATAGACAATAAAATATGATCATTTTTTTATCTTTTAGTAACGGTAATAATTTTTGAAACGTAAGTTTAAAATTTAATTCATCACGAATATTGCCGCATATCACAGCCCATGATCTGCTCATAAGGACTTTTCATCTTTCAAATTAAGAGGAAGAAAATTATTCAAGAATGGTAATTTTGCATTAACAGCTAACCATTCATAGTATTTCACTTGAGCACAAGCCACCGGATAAGCCATAAAACCAATACCAGGGCCAGAATTCACTTCATAGATCATAACTTCACCATCTTGTGAAATCCCTAAATCTAAACCAAGCGAATCAAGACGCCATGCATAAAGTTTTTGAAATTGGTTAGTAAATACTTTGAATAAGTTTTTTAATTCTTCATTAATTTCCTTAAAACATTTAGGATAAAACTGCTCTAAAAAAAGTTGTTCTCTTGTCGTAATTAATGCACCTTGCATACCATTTGTAATATCTGATGCTTTGCTTAAATTAACATACGGAAATATTTTAATTAACTGCCATTGCCCATTTTGACCACGAGTTATATGCATTCTAAAGACTGTCCCATGTCCTAAATTTGTTTCACTTAAAAAATATGGACTAAAATTAAAACTTTTACCTTTTTTCAAGATATCATTAAAAAAACTCTCAATACCTTCATTTTTAATATTTTTTTCTTCAGACAAATGTTTAACTAAATACCCTTGTTCTTGTAATTCAATAGTATATATTCCTTTGCCCTGATTACTTGCTCCTGGCTTAGCAATAATTTTTTTATGTAATGTAATAAATTCAATAAAATGTTCTAATGTTGTGATATTAATTACTTGTAGTAAATATTTTTTAAAATTATCTACTCGTTTCATTCTGTCATAAACTTGCTGCTTTGTTCCTATACGGTGATTTGTAAATGGTATTATTTCAGAAAGTTTATTATATATAGCTACATCTTCTTTTTTTACAGCAAGCCTATTTTGAATAACTACAGGAAAGTCAAAAAAACCTTTGATTATTTCATTTTTTTCTAAAGTAATACCTTTTATTTTTTTATTTTCAAAGTCAACATCAGCGGCCGTAAAAATATAAGCTTCATGTCCATGTTCATGTGCAACATTAATAAATATACGTTCAACTTCTGTTACAGCTCTATTCGGCTTTAAAATACCAAAAATCATTTTCATTTCCTTAATTAATTTTATTTTAAATATCAAAATAATTAATATACGCCACATAACCCGACAAGTTATGCTCTTGATCATCTATACGTGTACGTAAACGATCATGCCGAACATAAAAGCCATGTAATATATTTTTAGGTTTTTGCATATACATTGCAACTTCTGGATAGAAGAAACCATTTCTCTGAAATTCAACGCGTAATTGAATTAACTCTTTTAATTCTTCAAATTTTGCTGACTTCAATAACTCAGTAAAACCCTGCTCTTCCATACGTACTAGCATTTTATAAGCAGACATCATCATTTCTAAGAGTGTCGCATATACAGTTTGACGATTACGTATAAAATCCATATGTTTTAAATAATTGTTTAAACCAAATTGAAAATATTTTTCTTCAGGACATATTTTTGTCAGCTCATTGGTACAATAACTTAACCAATGATCATGATATTTATCATAATTTTTCAAAATAAAATGTTCAAACATCAATTTAACCGTATCCAATAAAACTGTATTCTTATTGATTTGATACAGTCGTAACAATGCTAATGCTGCTTCACCATCGTAATACACGATTCGAAATTTATCTTTTATTTCTAATGATGGATAATTCAAAATATGAGTCGTTTCACCTTGCTCATCAATCATCGTCTGAATACCTTTTGCAAGTGATTCAGCATATTTTTGATAACGATTATCTTGTGTAATTTCTTGATATTTTGTCAGCATTAAAATAGCGGCAGCATTAGAACCCAACTTAATCTCAGGTTCATCATCTAACCCATCGATCATGTATGCTGTACCCAATTGTGGCTCTTTATAAAAATGCGTTAAAGCATAATCTATCGATTGATGAATTTTAAACCAGTATTGTTCTTGCTTATTTATCTCAAATGTCTCAATAAGTGCATATAAAGAAGTACAATGGCGTACTGTATTATAACTTTTAATTTCACGGTTATATGCAGGAAAGTACCCATAAATAAAGCGACCATTATCCTTAATTTGATCATGTAGAAATGCTGCATTTTTTTCAATCATTTGGATAATATGATCTTTATTATTATTTTCATCAATATAACGTACACCATTTTGGCAACCACCTGTTTGAAGCTCAATAAACTGCTGCTTTTCGTAAATAGCAGATTGAGTATCAAATAAGTAAACTTTTTTTATTTTTTTAAAATCAAATTTTTCAGTTAATTTTCCATATTTTTTATCTAGAGTCGTTTTTAAATTTTTTTCGTCAATAAAATTAGGCTCATTATAAATAACTCCACGAATTACGGATCTTCCATATATTTCTTGTTCAAGTAAGCAAATTCCAAACTGCGCATCAAAGCTAATCCCTTTACGAAAATGATTATTATGTACTTGATTTTCAATTTCTGTAACAACATCCCCCCATTCCTTTTCTTTTATATTTTGAACAAGATCAAGTTTAATGTATTCAATACTCGCATTACTTTTTGAAAATGATTTATCAATATAAACCATTGCTCTTTTTATTACTTTGGTTAAATCCACATCAGTTGTTGACCAAACCTTGCAACGAGTTTCAGCATTGCCGAGTGAAATAAATAATGTTTTAAACGTATTATTGTTTGTGAATCTCTGTTCAATCCACTCAACTAGTTTTCTTTTAAATTCAATTTGTTCTAAATATTTCAGTGTCATTGTTTTCGCCATTTCACATGGTTTTATTAAATAATGTTAAATATATCACATTTTTCATTTATATATTTTTTCATATATAAAAATGATTTAACAAATCATATTCTCTTATATATTTTTCATCATAAAAAACAATTTCTTATCGTTTAAAACTTTTTTAATGTTGCCTTCATCATTTCTGATATTAAAAAATTCGCAAAATTATACGTCTTACCTTTAAAACCTACGCCAATACACTCATCCAATTTGCTCATTCGGCTTAACACAAGAATATCCTTACATCTTTAATTTTTATCGCTTTTCTTATTTCACATATATTTATGCAAATTCAATATATCCTTTGATATTATTGAAAAATACTTTATTTTTGATGTTAATTCACTATAATTATTTTTCAAAGATGAACAATAAAAATCTAAAAAATTATGGGGATAAAGGGATGTCACAACAAATCACAAATCATGAAATTTTAACGTGTTTTAAAAATAAACTTATTCCACTTTCTAATAATTTAACAGAAATGCTCAACGAACACTTCAGTCATCAAACTGAAAGGCGCGGATGTGGTTTCACACAAGCAACTCGTGTGATTGCTGAATTTATCAATCAGGAACGTGAAGAAACTGATTTTAAAGATTTTCGTATGTTTCAAGATTATGATACTCGTGCACTAAGAACGATAACATCCTCAGCAAAATCATATGACTTAGAATTAAATGGTTGGCGCAATCTACATTTACAAGCCAATGTGATCAATTTTCTAAATACATATCCGAAGCAAGATTTTTTCACTGACGCTCTGCAAAAAGAGTTTAAGTTTCAACAAGATTTGAATAATATTCATCAATGTGTTGAGTTTGAAGAAAGCAAATTACTGTGTAACTTTTTAGAAGATATTATTTTAAGAAAAACACAAAAAGAAACTGGTTTACTTGAACTTAAGAATTTAAATGAAAAACCCAAAGTTGGTTCCTGCCCAATGGCGGAAAATTTTTTCTTAAAAATTGCACATGGTCGTCTATTACGTCAAGGGTTAATCAATATTTTTACTGATGATAATAATCGACCTATTTTGATGGAAAAACTCAAAATGGGTGATGATCATTCATGCATTAATCTCGTTCCTGTCATGATGAATGGGATTCGAATTCCATCTGGTAGCCTTTTTTCAGTACAATACAATAAGGAACTACTTCACAAAAATGCAAATAAACATTATAAAGGTTATATTATACCCATTTCTGAAGTCGATGGTTTTTGGTTCTTAAGATTAACTACTCTGTCTATTTCTCCAGAAAATCGTGCAAGAGCATTCAATGCACATTATAAACAACAAGTTGATAATGGGCTTTTTAGCCCAGGTACAACGCTGCTAGAACAGTTAACGAAAATTGCTGAAGAACAAATTTAATGTAGGTGCCCTCTTATGCTGAAAGCATGTTATTCCTCACGGTATTATGCGACTACGCACACAAATAGCATGGAAAAGCTCACTGCTGTTGCCGAAGTACTTGAACAAGATCAACTAGCTGATTTGGTCGACCCTGAAAGTATTGATCCACGTATTTTATACTCAATTCATGATCCAGCTTATGTTCGCGCATTTTTAACAGGAAAACGCCCACTTGCGACTATGCAAGGTTTTAAAAATTGGTCACCACAATTTCGGGAAGCCATTTTATCCATTCAAGCAGGTCAATTATTGGCAACGAGTTTGGCACTCAAAAATGGTATTTCAGCGAATATCGCTCAAGGATTTCATCATGCCGTCTATGCCCACGGCAATGCCTATTGTACGTTTAATGGTTTAGCTTTAATCGCTAAACAATTCCCGCATAAAAAAATCTTTATTCTCGATTGCGATCAACATGGCGGTAATGGTACAGCCGAATATTCACTGACCATGAAAAACCTCTATAATTTTAGTATTTATGGTTTAGCTTTTGGTTGTACGACCAATGAACGTAGCACAACCCGTCCGATTCACAATCAAAAAGGCAATTTCGATCAATACTCAGAAGCGATTGTGGAAGGTTTTGAACATGCCATTGATTGGCAAGCTGATCTCATTATTTACCAAGCAGGAATGGATTGTCATCAAAATGACCGTTGTGGCTCTAAATGGTTTACAACTGAAATGCTCTATGAACGAGATTTAATGGTGTTTAAACTTGCGAAAAAATACAATATTCCCATTATGTTTGTGCTTGCTGGTGGTTATCAAAAATTGGAAACGCTCGTACCTTTACACGTCAACACTTTCAAAGCTGCTAACGAAGTTTATTTCAATACATTATCTTAAATGAAATATAATTATAATTATTTATAAAAAAGCCAAATTAAAATCTGGTTACAATTTGGCTTTTTTATCTTTCAATGATTTTAATTCTTAGAAATTATTTGGATTTTCCAAACGCTTCACTTCTTGCGCTTTACTTGGATGATGTACGGTTGCCACACCATCATCAGTTTTTTGATCAACAATGGCTTCTGG
>NZ_JBJZOR010000023.1:0-54212 GCF_046269225.1 Acinetobacter sp. TY2 | reverse complement strand
GGTGATTGGACCGTACCGAACCCAGGCAACTTAACGAATGGTCAAGAAGTGACTGCAACGGCGAAAGACCCAGCAGGCAACGAAGCTACAGCGAAAGAAGAAGTTGACGGTGTAAATACAGTGAATATCGATCCGATTACTCAGAAAGATATTGATGATCCAAAAGATCCGATTACTGGTACAGGCGAGGTAGATGCAACTGTTACTGTAACATTCTCAGGTGGCATGACAGCAACAGTAACAGTGGCTAAAGATGGCACTTGGACAGTACCGAACCCTGGCAATTTGAAGGATGGTGATGTGGTTACTGTGGTATCTGTTGATAAAGCAGGAAACACAGCAAATGCGATTGAAAAAGTGGATGGTATTTCACCAATTGATATTGATCCGATTAATCTTAATATTCCAGGTCAAACAAATCCACCAATTACGGGTAAAGCTGAAGCAGACTCGAAAGTAACTGTAACGTTCCCTGATGGTACATCTGTGACAGTGACTGCTGGTAAAGATGGTAAATGGTCTGTGACGAACCCTGGTAATCTGAAAGATGGTGAGGTTGTTAAAGCCATCTCTGAAGATGTTGCTGGTAATCAGAATAGTACAACTGAAACTACAGATGGCCTTGGTCGACCAGCCATTACTCAAATCTTAGATAACGTTACTGGTGGTTTGGAAGGCAATATTCTGATTCCGCATAGTAATGATCCAAAGGATGAGTCAGAGGTTATACGTTGGGATCTTGGAAGTATCAATAAACCAATATATGCATCGAATGATTTAGCTCCAGTTTTTGTGGGTACTGGTGAACCTGGTGCAGTCCTAACGATCTTTAACTATTTGACTGGCTCAGCTATCGGTTCAACCGTTGTTGATGTGAATGGTAATTGGACATACTCGGATTATAAGGTTGTGATTGGGGGGGCTGATAAAGGTGCTTTAGACGCTTATTATGTTGAACAAACAGATAAGGTCGGGAATGTTCGAGCAAATACGGATGATCCTTCAAATCTTGAAGATCTTATTATTGTGAAATACGATAATAATATTATTGATGCAAGTACTTTCCGTGACTACAAAGCTGAATTTGAACAAAATTCTTTGCATTTCAACGTTGGTGAAGCTGCAGGTGTGGATCTGCGTGTCAAACTCGATACGGTCCGCTTCTATGGCACAACACCTGGTGCGACGACGAATGATAGTATTTATATTGTGGACATCAATGGTAAGCCAATTGAGGATGTGAAATGGACGATGGATGGGAATAAAGTCTCAGCGGAGATTCCTGCTTCCTTTAAAGGTTCATATACCTTGAATATACCAGCGGGTAGTTACCAAGATTATGCGGGTAATGCGAATTTAGCTTATCATGTTGAAAATACATTGCCGATCTTGAACCAAGCTTTCGATTATGTGGATGCGAAGGGCACTAATAATAGCTATACCATAGTTGATAATGGTGGTATCAGTCAGACAAATGAGGTGATATTGCAACTTGAACCTAAAGCCGGTTCAAAGGCAACCTATTATCTGAGAGTTGATGGTGTTGATGATCCAAATCCAATCACAGTTATAGCGGGTGATAGTTCATATATTAAGCTAAACTTAGCAGATGGTGCACATACCATTAGTTATGCAGTAACGTATGAAGGTCCAGATAGAGTAGCGGTGACATCAGGTTATTCGAAAGACTTTAATATCACTGTTGTACCACCAGCAGCAAATGTAGATAGCACCTATACGAGTACAGAGTTTGATGATCATTTTGATACAACAAATGGTGGTCAAGATACAGTGATTTATAAAATTCTGTCTGGTAGTGTTCATGAGTCAGATCCTGCGAATATGAACAATGGTCATGATACTTGGGTTGGTTTTGGTGTTGATGATGCGACAGGTGGTAAAGACACCATTAATATCATGCAAATGCTGTCTGAAAACAAAGGTGTCACTAATGCGACTATTGGTAACTTTATTTCGGTTAAACAGGTTGATAATACGACAGGTGGTAAAGATACGGTATTGTCTGTCGATCGTGATGGGGCTGCGGGTACGAAGTATAATTCTACTGAGTTCTTAACATTAAAAGATGTTGATATCACACTAGATCAGTTGTTGAAAAACAATCAGCTTTTCTTTTAATCACTAAAAAAATATATAAAGGAAGAGGATCTTAGGATCCTCTTTTTTTCGTAAGCATTATATTTTTAAACTTGTAAAACAGAATAAAAAAATAAGATAGATTTAAACGATGGATGATAAATAAAAAATCGTTATTACTGTATTTTAAGTTGTTCTTAGGTCAATTAAATTTATGATAAAGATACCTTGTAGTGTACTTTTTTCTTAAATTAAGAAGGTTTGAAGGAAGCGAGTTGAGTCACTTTATTGGTGATATTTGAGTATTAGGTTGGATTGAAATATAAAGAGCCCAATATAAGCATTAGGCTCTCATTAAAAATATTTATACTCTAGTGAATATTAAATCGTAAAATAAAAAATGTTCATTAATATAATTATTTGATTTTTGCCTTGATAGATCAGGAGGGTGTTCTTTACTTTAGCTTTAAATGTAAAATTGGAAAGGGATTACCTTCAGCATCTAACTCGGAACGAGCAATTTGTTGGAAACATCGAGTTTGATAAAAAGCTAAAGCGCCATAATTTTGCTCATTTACATCAACTTCCGTCATACCAAGTGATAAAGCGTGGTCTAATAAGGTTGAACCAATACCTTGTTTGAAATATTTAGGTTCAACGAAAAGCATTTCAATTTTTTCATATGCTAGACCCATAAAACCAACGATTTTTCCATCGAATTCTATATGATAGAGTTGCACGTGATCAAAATAATGGTGCTGAATAATCAGATCACGGATTTGAAAAATATGCTGTTCACTTAGGAATTGATGTGTTGCTCTGACAGCGGATTCCCATATTTTTAATAATTTTGGATGATCATCAGAATTTGTACTGAGAATCTGTGTGAAATCCGGTTTCATAAATGGTTCACTCAATTGTGAAAATAAACAAAAAATAAATAAAAAATAAATAAAAAGAATGCTCTATTTGGCTAATATGATAGGAAAGTAGGGGTGAAATCAATTTGAACGAATAACTTGCTAAGTCATTCGTTAAAAAATGTCATATTCTGACAAAAAAACTATATATCAGGCATTTTTTGTTAGTTTTACAATTGTTTGCGTGAATGATGCAAATTTGTATATACCGCAGGATAGGTGAAGCATTTATGTTAAAGGTCTGCTATGTTCTTGTTCTAAAAGTTAGTTGTAAAAATCTATTCGTACAGTATAAACAATAAATTATGTATGAATTGTTTGGTTGTATTTCAATCACTTAAATTTTGCTTCCGAATTGAAAATTGAAAGGATTGAATAAGTGTTAGAACAACGACAGTTGATGGTTAGATTATACGATGACATGTAATAAATGGTAATCTTTAAGATAATAGGCATTTGACAAAGAAAAATGAAAAGGCGTTTAAAGTAATCATGTCGAAAGATATTGAAGTGGAATCCATTGTGGAAAAGAGTGAAGTACAACAATCGCAAGAATTGGATGTGCATACAGGAAAATCTTTAACCTATATGTTGAAAACAGAAAACTGTTTGTCACATAGTTGGTATAGACCAAAATTTCAAGTACTCGCATCAAATCATCATAATGGTGAGCGTTTTTTAAATGAATTACGCCGCCCTGACGAGTTGAATCGTTGGAATTTATTGAAATGGCTTGGTACTCGAAAGTCTTCAACGTGGAATGTTAACTCTAAACAAGAAGCGACAGATTTCTATGCATCTAAACGGGCTTTGCCACAAAATCGCCCAAATGCTGAAGATCATGATTGGCAAATTTGGTTTGTTAGTCATGCCACGGTATTGTTGCAAATTGGTCGCTATAATTTTTTAACCGATCCTGTTTGGGCAGAATATGTGAGTCCCAAACAAGGGCGTGGTCCAAAACGTGTTATTCCTGCGGGAATCGCCTTAGAACAATTACCTGAAATTCATGCAGTTTTACTAAGTCATAACCATTATGACCATATGGATTTGGCTTCGCTTCGTTGGTTGAATAAAAAGTTCTCTATGCCTATTTATACAGGTTTAGGTAACCGTAATTATTTGCCTGAAGAGTTTCATGTGATTGAAATGGATTGGTGGCAAACCGCATTATTTAAAAATCTTAAAATTGTATATACACCTGCACAGCATGGTTCGGGACGCGGTTTACGTGATCAAAATATCGCACTTTGGGGTGGTTTTTCAGTGTTATCACCACATGGGCATTGTTTCTTCGCTGGTGATACAGGGTATTCGGCACATTTTAAAGAAATTCAAAAACGACTCGGTACACCTCGCATTGCATTATTACCCATTGGTGCGTATGAGCCTCGTGCTTTGATGAAATATATGCATATGAATCCTCAAGATGCATTTCAAGCACATTTAGATTTACAAGCCAAGCGATCATTGGCGATTCATTATCGGACTTTTCAGTTGACCGATGAAAGCAGAGAACAACCTGAACATGATTTACATCAAGCCATGACTCATTTTTCAAAAATGGCAAATCCATTTTATTGCCTAAGGGAAGGGCGAAAAATGGTAGTGTAGTTGGGATATTCAAAAGTCAAAAATGGGCGGCGAATGAAAATTTTATATCTTTAAAGTGATCGTAAATTCCTGTGCTTTAAAGATAATATTTAACCGTTATAAATTTAAGGGAAATATTTATTTTCGTACAAAATGAGAGCAAGTATGTGAATAGTTCTGTTTTTTAGAGTTTAGGGTTTTTTGCTTGAAGTAATTGGAATGCAATAATGGATAATGAAGCCATCGCCATATTCATTACAAAGGGGTTAAAAGCATTTTGAAAATAACGCATGTCAATGATTGCAATCAATAAGCTGAGTCCGAGCATCCTAAGTATATTCAAAAAATGCAGTATCTTACTTTGTTTAAAAACGAGAAAAAGCATTCCAAATATAATTTCGATATAGCCTGAAAATTGCATTAATATTAATGATATAAGCTCATCAAAGCCTTGTTGCTACCAAATGTATTGTTCATCTTGTGCTTTGTATAAAACTTTGGGAATCAATCCTTGATACACCCATAACACAGCCAAAGTAATGTGAATTGTCCATAAAATATTACGTAGTGATTTCTCCATTGATAAGCACCACCGACTCTAAAAAGTGTTGTTTATTTTCAGCAGAAGGCAATAAGCATTGATCGGTTGTACCAAATAATTGATAACGATTGAGAGTAATACGTAGATATAGAAAATCTCGTAATGGACGAGGCATCAAATATCCATCATGGTTGAGTAATGTTCAGTTGACATACCGTAGTGTTTTAAAATGGCTTCACCAAGTGGCGATTGTACAGATGCCAATTTGAATTTTTTATGCTGATCATGCTGAATGAGGAACTTTACCCAACCATTACAAATCACACAAATAGCATCAAATAAAATAATATCGTGTTGTTGTGTGATGCTATCAATATTATATCGCATGCTTTCTCTCTACGACAAAAACTTAATTTAGATTTGAGCATACGGAAATATTGATTATTAAAAGTACATATTTTCTCATTTTTATACTTCAAGATGAGTATCGGTTTTTCCGTAAAAGTAGATCACTATAAGCAATAAATTAAAATAAAGTGCCGGATTAAATATATTGATATACAGGTGTGACTTAACTTTATGAAAAATAAAAAGTCATTTATTTTTAATATTTTAAATTGAATAATCCGATTGTTTTTATTCGTTAATTTTGCTGTAGCTTTGTAGAGAAAGAGGGTATGTTAATAAAAGTAAAGCAGTAATCCTACACATTTTTTTGATCTTTTTTGACTTGTATATGGAGAATAAATATGGATAAGAATACGCCAGCTTCGGGTTGCCCATTTCATCAACAAGGTGGACAAACTAACGTAGCCAGCACCAACAATACAGATTGGTGGCCCAACGCCCTTAATCTCGATATCCTCTCTCAACACGATACAAAAACGAATCCACTTGATCCAAATTTCAATTATGCAGAAGCCTTTAATTCACTCGATTTAGAAGCAATTAAACAAGACCTTCGTGAACTTATTAACAGCAGTCAAGATTGGTGGCCATCCGATTATGGTAGCTATATTGGTATGTTTGTACGTACTGCTTGGCATTTGGCGGGCTCTTATCGTAAGCAAGATGGTCGTGGTGGTGCAAATACAGGTAATCAACGCTTCGCCCCACTAAACAGTTGGCCTGATAATGTTAATACCGATAAAGGTCGTCGACTACTTTGGCCAATCAAACGTAAGTATGGTAATAAAATTTCTTGGGGGGATTTAATTGTTTTGGCTGGAACGGTTGCGTATGAAGACGCAGGTTTAAAAACGTTTGGTTTCGGCGGTGGTCGTTTAGATATTTGGCATCCTGAAAAAGATATTTATTGGGGGGAAGAACGACAATGGCTTGCTCCTACAGAAAATCGTTATAAAGATGATAAAGATCGTTCTTCATTAGAAAATCCGCTTGCTGCAGTGCAAATGGGTTTAATTTATGTCAATCCTGAAGGTGTGGATGGTGTACAAGATCCACTACGTACCGCACAAGATATGCGTGTAACATTCGACCGTATGGGAATGGATGACGAAGAAACTGTAGCTTTGACCATTGGTGGTCATACGGTAGGTAAAGCGCACGGTAATGGTAAAGCAGAAAACTTAGGTGCAGATGTTGAAAGTGCAGATGTAGAGTTCCAAGGTTTAGGTTGGCATAACTCTGAAGGTACAGGCAATGCAGGCAATACCATGGTGAGTGGTTTAGAAGGTGCTTGGACAACGCATCCGACTAAATGGGACAATGAATTTTTATATCTACTATTTACGTATGAATGGGAAAAAACATTGAGTCCTGCGGGTGCAAAACAATGGGAACCGATCAACATTAAGGAAGAAGATAAACCTGTTGATGCACATAACCCCAATGTACGTCGTAATCCAATGATGACAGATGCCGATATGGCACTGAAAGTTGATCCTGAATACCGTAAAATTGCTGAAGATTTCTATAATAATCCTGATAAATTGGCTGATGTTTTTGCACGTGCATGGTTTAAATTGACGCACCGTGACATGGGGCCAAAGTCACGTTATTTGGGTGCAGATGTACCGAGTGAAGATTTGATCTGGCAAGACCCAATTCCAACAGTAGACTACACGTTGTCTGATGCTGAAGTGGCTGAATTAAAGGCTAAACTATTAAGTAGCGGTTTAACTTCGGCTGAATTGATTGCAACAGCATGGGACAGCGCACGGACTTTCCGTGGTTCGGACTACCGTGGTGGTGCAAATGGTGCACGTATTCGCCTTGCACCACAAAAAGATTGGGAAGGTAACGAACCTGTTCGTTTAGCCAAAGTGATTACGAAACTTGAAGAAATTCAAATAGGTCTTGCGAAAAAAGTCAGCATTGCAGATTTGATTGTTTTGGGTGGTTCAGCGGCAGTTGAGCAAGCAGCGAAAGCGGTAGGTGTAAATGCCAATGTCACGTTTATTGCGGGTCGTGGCGATGCAACTCAAGAACAAACCGATGTCTACTCATTTGAAGATTTCGAACCGAAAGCAGATGGTTTCCGTAACTTTGTTAAAGCAGACTATGTGGTTCAACCTGAGGAATTATTGTTAGACCGTGCGCAACTACTCGGTTTAACAGCACCTGAAATGACGGTTCTAATTGGCGGTTTACGCGTTCTAGGCGCAAATTATGGTGACTCGAAACATGGTGTATTGACTGACAATGTTGGCGTACTCAGCAATGATTTCTTCGTGAACTTAACAGACATGAAGTTTAATTGGAAACCAACAGGTAAGAACTCATACAACATTGTTGACCGTGCTTCAGGTGAAACTAAATTTACAGCTACACGTGTGGATTTAGTATTTGGTTCTAACTCAATTCTTCGCTCATATGCAGAAGTGTATGCACAAGATGACAATAAAGAAAAGTTTGTAAAAGACTTTATTGCTGCTTGGACAAAAGTGATGAACGCAGACCGCTTTGATGTGAAGTAATTGATTTAAATCTTAAAAAAACCGCCCTCGGGCGGTTTTTTGTTTTTTTAAATGTAAATTTTGCTTTGAAATTATTGATATTTTTATATATGTGAAATGTGGTAAATTTTTGGTGAGATACATAATTTAATCTAGACAAAAGTGTATAGGAAATACAAAAAATGAATGCATGGATGACCCATCAAATCAGCAACCAATTTGATGAACTGCAAAACTACAATTTGTTTACTACAGATCAGGTGCTACAAGAAATATTACAACGCTACGGTAGTCAAGATCAGAAAAAACTGACTGAGTTTGCACAGATTGTCGGTTCAACTGAATATTACCAATACGCAGATTTAGCCAATAAACACACACCAATTTTACATAATTTCGATGCACGAGGACGTCGTATAGATTTTGTAGAATTTCATCCTGCATGGCATAAATGGATGGGATTAAATCGACAATTTGACACCCATGCTTATCCATTTAACCATTCACAATCCACCTCAAAATGGGTCGATTGGGCAGCACGATTTTTTCTCAGTGGACAAGTTGAATGTGGCAATTTATGCCCAAATTCTATGACTTTAGGTAGTATTCCACTGATTCAAAATGAGCCTGAGTTGTGGGCAAAAATAGGCAAAAAGCTATTATCGACTGAATATGATGAACGTGACATTCCTATTGCTGAAAAGAAATCGATTTGGATGGGCATGGGGATGACTGAAAAGCAGGGCGGTTCAGATGTTCGTGCCAATGAAACGATGGCGATTCCTGTCGCTGAGTCAGGTCGGGGCAAAGCCTACTTACTCACAGGACATAAATGGTTTTTCTCTGCACCGATGTGTGATGCACATTTGGTGGTGGCGAAAACTGAACAAGATGGTTTGGCGTGTTTCTTTGTACCTCGTTGGTTGGAAGATGGCACCAAGAACAATATTCACATTCAACGCTTAAAAGAAAAAGTTGGAAATCGTAGTAACTCAAGCTCGGAAGTTGAATTTAAAGAGGCGTGGGGCATCATGATTGGTGAGGCAGGGCGTGGCATTCCGACCATTATTGAAATGGCGAATTATACTCGGCTCACTTGTTCAGTCGGTTCAAGTGCCATACTGCGTCAAGCATTGGTGCAATGTCTTGCTTATACTCGTCAGCGTAAAGCCTTTGGTAAATATTTGGCAGAACAGCCTTTGATGCAAGCAGTTTTGACCGATTTGGCTTTAGAAACAGAAGCTGCCATGCAACTCAGTTTCCACCTAGCACATTGCTATGAAAGTGATGATGCTTTGTCGCTTGCATGGAAGCGCATCATGACGCCTGCATCTAAGTTTTGGATTTGCAAACGTGCTGTTGAATTGACAGGGGAAATGATGGAAGTCTTTGGTGGCAATGGTTATGTCGATAATGGCATCATGGCTCGAATTTTTAAAGAAGCACCAGTCAATACCATTTGGGAAGGTTCGGGTAATGTGATGTGTCTTGATGTACTTCGGGCAATTGCACGAGATCGTGAGTCGATTGAAGTTCTATTTCAAGACTTGGCTCAAACGGCAAGTACAGATCAAACTTTGCAAAATGAACTACAAAATTTATTCAGGCTCTTCCAACAATCTCCCGATGATTTACAATTTATGGGACGGAGTTTAGTCAGTCGTTTAACTATTCTTGCGCAATCAGTTTTGCTGAAACGTTATGCCCCTGATTTTGTTGCCAATGCCTTTATTGCCACGCGTTATAGCGAATTTCATGGGCAAGTGGTGGGCATGATTGATGCCAAAGTTGTTAATGTTGAAAGTATTTTAGATCGGGCATTGGCTGTTTAAAAGATTAATGAAGCTCAAATTTTGGTTTGAGCTTTTTTTATTGCTCATTTGTATGAGTTAAGGATTGATCGGATAACCTAAAAAGGGCTTTAATTCTTTTAAGACAAACATACTTTGCATTTCTTTAATCCCCGGTAGACGACGAATAATAGACATAGAAAATTCTGCATAGGTATCTAAATCAGGCGATACGACTTGAAGTAAAAAATCGGCATCTCCACCAATACTATAACAAGCGACAACATGCTCTAAGGCGCTCACTTCCTCTTCAAATTTTTTAGCTTCTTTTTCACTATGGCTATCAATTGAAACACGAATAAAAACCATCACCCCTAAGCCAATTTTTTTCCGATCGAGTAATACACCATAACCTTTAATCACTTGAGTATTTTCGAGTTGTTTTACTCGACGCCAACAAGGTGATGCTGACATACCAATTTTTTCAGAAAGTTCTGCATTACTCATACGAGAATCATATTGTAGTAGCTTTAATATTTTTGCATCGGTCTTATCAATTTTTGAAAAAGTCATAAACGTTCCATTTTTTTGAAATTTATAGGTTATTTATACCTTTTTTTGAATAAAATTTGGAATAAATAGATCAGTTTTACCTGCTCATTTATCTAAAAATAGTCCTATTATTTTTAGATAAATCGTAACAAATGGAACATATTCATCAATTTCTAATTTACTTCATGACCTTATTCTTAGCTGCAATTCTTCCAGGTCCTGGTATGACAGGTTTAATGTTTAAGACACTGTCGCAAGGATATCGAGCAGGTGTGGTTATGCTTTCGGGGCTGATCACAGGCGATATTCTGTATTTAACTGTTTCTATTTTTTTATTGGGTTATTTAAATCAATTGAGTCCAAGTTTTGCTTTTTATTTGGTGATATTCTCTAGTCTTTATTTATTATATTTATCTTCTCAATTTTGGCGCTTTAAAGGGGATTTACTAGAAGTTCCCTTGGCATTCAATACAGACCAAGCAATCACAGCTTATAGAGATGGATTGTTGATTACATTGAGTAATCCAAAAACAATTTCATTCTATTTAGCATTAGTCCCTGCTATTTTTAGCTCAGTTTCAATTAAAGATAAAAGTATATTATTGACGATTGTAACGATACTGACTTTAATATTGGTCGGTGGACTTTATATTTTCTGTTCATTTCGGCTGAAACAAGTACTCAAAAATATAAAAGTGCAAAAAATTTTATTGAAAAGTCTTGCATTGATGATGAGCTTTTTAGCATTGAGTTTATTGTATAAAGAATTATTGATTTAGCTGTCTGATAGATGACATTTTACATTTGAAATTAACTTGTATTTTCTACAAAAAAGCCCATTATATGTTCAACGTCTTGAGGATGTTTGAACTGAAAAATGGTGAGTAAAATGGCAAAGAAAAAAGCTATAGCCGAAGTTGTAATTCATAACTTTGTGGCAAAACATATGTTTGATGTAAATAAAAGCCAAGTGTTTGTAGATCGAAAGAAAAATACAAAACGAGGTTATACAAAACATAAAAAAGGGAGATATTCGCAAGATTATCTCCCTTTTTTATACACGCTATTTTCTAATCATCGTTTGGCTTAAATTTATATTTTCCATATAAAAATTAAATATTTATCATTCGATTTGATTTTACCATATCTGCAAGACCGTGATGACGGAAGTAATATTCCATCCAACTTTTCACCATCAGTGGATTATTCATTTTGACCACTTCTTCAAGTAGTTTTTGGGCATCGGTCATCGGTACATGACAAATCGCTTTACGTACTCGTAGAATATTACTCGAACTCATTGATAGGGTATTGAAGCCCATCGCCATCAGTAAAATCGCAGACAGGGGATCACCCGCCATCTCACCACAGATACTAATTGGTTTATCATATTTATGACACTCTTCGACTAAGCGAGTTAAAGCACGTAATACCGAAGGATGGAAGTGCGAGTAAACACTCGAAACACGAGAGTTGTTACGGTCAACTGCCAACAAATATTGAATTAAATCGTTTGAACCGACAGAGAAAAAATCAACCAATTCGGCAAATTCACCAATTTGTAAAAGTACACTTGGTACTTCAACCATAATGCCAATTTTAGGCTTATTGATTTTGACCTGTTCTTCTTCTTGAACTGCCATCCAATCACGTTCAAGTAAGTAAAGTGCTTCTTCAACTTCACTGACGCTCGTGACCATTGGCAGCAAAATATGTAAATTATTCAGACCAATACTGGCTTTGAGCATGGCACGAATTTGTGAAGAAAAAATCTCAGGATGATCAAGTGTAAAGCGAATACCACGCCATCCAAGTGCTGAGTTTTCTTCTTCAATTTCAAAATAAGGTAAGTCTTTATCCGCACCAATATCGAGGGTACGCATAATCACAGGTTTGTTGGCAAAGTGGCTTAGCTGTTGACGGTAAATTGCTCGTTGTTCTTCTTCACCCGGAAAGCGATCACGAAGCATAAATGGAATTTCAGAACGATATAGCCCAACGCCTTTTGCACCACGTTGTACACCACGTACCACATCAATCATCAAGCCTGTGTTGACATAAAGTTTGACCTCAACGCCATCAGGGGTGATTGAATCTTTAGTTTCGTACTGCTTTAAATCTTTGGCAATTTGTTCTTCTTCTTTTTGAATTTCTTTGTAACGTGTGCGCAAACGACGAGGTGGATTAATGAATACTCGCCCTTGATAGGCATCGACAATCATTTCAACATCGTCAAGCGTATTGATCGGAAGTTCAGTTACACCAACAACGGTTGGAATACCAAGCGCACGTGCCACAATCACCATATGTGAGTTGGCGGCACCTTCAGAAGTAACAATTGCTGCTATTTTATCGACTGGAAGTTCAACCAATGCAGCAGTACTAATTTCTTCACCAATGAGAATACTTTCAGAGGTGATTTCTTTGTGGCTGGTATCACCTTCTTGTAATGCAGCAAGGATACGACGTCCCAGATCTTTTAAGTCAGAAACTCGTTCACGTAAATAGTCATCTTCCATTTGAGCAAAAAGGGCAACATGACGTTCAATTACATCTTTGACTGCACCTTGAGCCCAACTCCCATCACGGACGAGTTCTTTGATTTCCGCAGGTAAGCTATTTTCATCGAGCATACGTAAGAATACGCTAAAAAGCGCACGCTCTTCTGCCATGAGAGAGTCTTGCATTTTGTCATCGAGCGAACGAATTTCGACACGAACAGATTCAATCGCCTGATCGAGCAGAGCAAGTTCTTCGCTGATGTCATCTGCATCACGATCAGGTACTGCTGACAAATCTGCTTGTGGATAGAGAATGATGGCACGACCAAGTGCAATACCTCCCGCACCCGATGATCCCTGAAAGGTTTTATAGTTAGATGAATTGCTTGGCTTACGGAAAACATCAATATTACCCACAGCATGTGCATGTGCAATAACGCCTGAAAGCTGTGCGCATAGGGTGACAAGGAATGATTCAGCGGCTTCGCTAAAGTCTTGAGGTTCAGTGTTTTGGACGACGAGTACACCCATCACTTTGCGACGGTACATAACAGGTACGCCAAGAAATGAGTTATAGACCTCTTCGCCCGTTTCAGGAAAATAAGCAAAGCGTTCATGTTTGAATGCATTGTCTAAGTTGACAATTTCTTCACGTTGACCGACTAAGCCGACAAGCCCTTCACCGAGTTGAAGAGAAACATTACCAACCGATTCTGGATTTAACCCTTTGGTTGCCATAAGTACATAGCGTTGATTGCGTTCATCGAGTAAATAGATTGAACATACATCAACATGCATGGCTTGAGATACTTGATTGACCATAATTTCAAGGGATTCATGCAAACTGACAGACGAATTGATCTCTTGGACAATACGCCTTAACGTGTCAAGTTGCATGTTAGACATGAATGTATACTCCCTTAATATAGTCAATTATTTTATAAAAATATTATCGTGCTGTAGTTATAACAGCACTTTTTTGAAAAATCATTCACATTTTGGATGAGTTTTCGTACTCAGGCTTTGGGAGATGCATACACAGCTCCATCATGGCTTTACGATAAACATCTCGTTTAAAATTCACCACCTGACCCAATGGATACCAATAACTTACCCATTGCCATTGATCAAACTCTGGCGGATCAGACAAGTTCAACTGAATATTTTTCGTTGAAGCTGTGAGTTTTAATAAAAACCATTTTTGCTTTTGTCCAATACAAATCGGATCTGAATCAGACCGAATGTATCGAAGGGGCAAACGATAGTGTAACCAATCATCTGTCTGGGCTATGATTTGGACATGCTCAGGTAAGAGACCAATCTCTTCCCGCAGTTCTCTATACAGCGCTTGCTCAGGTGTTTCTCCAAATTGGATTCCACCTTGAGGAAATTGCCATGCATTGTGACCAATGCGTTTTGCCCATAAAACTTGTCCACTATCGTTTGCCAAAATGATCCCGACATTCGGTCGGAAACCTTCTGAATCGATCATTTGGCACCTAAAAATTAATAATATTTCTGACTTTGTATATGGGGACACTCACATTTTTATCCAACGCGACAAAGCCAAAGTAATAATGTTGTAAAATTGCTATGATCTTAACGAATTTCTTGCGTCATGCGGAAATAGATTTACAAAATTTTTCTTTATTTTCAGATTAAACAGGTATTTTCATGAAACTGGCGTTATTTGATCTAGACCACACCTTACTTAATACCGACTCTGACCATTCTTGGGGAGAGTTTTTGGTCAATGAAGGCTTGGTGGATGCGGTTCGACATCGTGCCATGAATGACAAGTTTTATGAGGATTACAAAGCAGGTCAACTGGATCCAATTGCTTATAATGAATTTGTTTTTGAGTTTTTGACTCAACATGACAATGAGTATTTAATAGAATTACATCAATTGTTTATGAAAAAAGTCATTCGTGCACAAATGCGTCCAGAAGGTTTTAAAGCCATTCAAGCGCATAAAGATGCAGGGCATCAGTTGGTGGGAATTACTGCAACTTCAGATTTTATTACTGCACCAATTTTCCGTGAATTTGGGATTACTGAAATTATTGCCACGAATGCTGAAATAAAAGATGGCAAGTACACTGGGAAAGTGATTAATGTGCCGTGTTATCAAAAAGGAAAATTGACGCGGTTAGATCAATGGCTTGAAGGTCGTGATGTAACAGAATCATGGGCATATTCAGATTCAATCAATGACCGTTTTCTATTGGAATATGCAGATCATGCCATTGCGGTTAATCCTGATGATCGTCTTGAAATACTTGCAAAAGAGCAAGGTTGGGATATTCAAGATTGGTCTATTTAATCAGGTTGCAATGAAATATTATTCAAATCGTTATTAAAAGAAGTGAAAAACAGAACATTCGTTCTGTTTTTTTATTTGAAAACAAGAATAAAATTTCGAGTACTTTTGTAAAATTTTATAAAAATTAATATTTTGTACTTCACATTAGGTTTAAAAATGCTATGTTGAATAAATAAATTTATAAACAGATGAGAGCAATAACAATGAGCCAAGTACGTCCACGTATGACTAATTTATTTGAACAATTGGGTTTAGATTCAAGCGAACAAGCCATTCAAAATTTTATTGAAAGTCATCAGTTAGATGCGCATACTTTAATTATTGATGCAGAATTTTGGACGGATGGACAACGTCAATTTTTAGCAGAAAAAATTAAATCTGATGGTGCTTGGGCAATTGTAGTTGACCAATTGAATGAAGCATTGCATGAAGATTCAGTGAAATAAAAATTAAATTTTAAATTAGTAGAACAACATTAAGTGTTGTTCTGCTTTTATTTAATGACAATAAATAACAAGAGGAATAATGAATGGATTTAGAAAAGCCTGTTATCCCGCCACCATTTTCAGAATCTGAGTCCGTTACGCATCAGTCAAAAAAAGATGAATTGTATGCTGCTTTTATCGGTAAGAAATATCAAAGTTATTATCAAGAAAAATTCCAAAATTTAGAAGCATTAAAACCCAAAAGGGGCTTCAATATCGCTGCCTTTTTTATTGGCCCAATTTGGTTATTCTATCGAAAAATGTATGCGTATGGCTTTATCTATATTGCATTCATGATTATATACGGCATTTTTGCCGATTTTGTAGAAATATCTGACTCTACTGATCGTGCAATTTCAATTGCTGTAGCTGTGACGTTGGGATTGAGTGGGAATGGATTATATAAAAATTTTGTAGATAAAAAATTAACAACATCCGTGAGGGGGATTGAAGAAGCTCAGGAACAAGGTGGTACAAATCCTGTACTTGCTTGGTCGCTATTTGTTTTGATTATTCTATTGCTTGGAGTTGGAATATTTTATGGTGGCTAAAAAATGATTCGAGCAATTCAATAGAACTGCTCGAGGTCACAGATTATTTCATCATTTCAATGAGCTCTTGAACGGCACGTGATTGAGTTCTTGAAGGATGCCATACCATGCCCAATTGACGGTTCATTTCTAGCGGAATATCGAGTTGTTTTAAATCTTGATTCAATAATGTTTTCGGAAGTACAGACCATCCTAAACCAATCGAAACCAGCATTCTGATCGACTCTAATGGATTGTTGCTCATCGTGATTTTTGGTTTTAAGCCTTGGCGTTCAAACTCAGTCAAGGTGATTTGTGTCGTATATGTTTGTGCTGCAGGCAATAAACTTGGATATTCAATTAAATCTTCAAGTTTTAAATTATTTTTTTGTGCTAAGGGATGAAACGGAGCAACTACAAAGATCAGTGGATCTTCCCAAATAGTAATATATTTTAAACGCTCGTCACCTTGAGGCGGTAAAGTTAAAAATGCCAACTCCAAATCACCAGCAAGGACTTGTTCATGTGCCTGTTCTGAATCGACAAAATGAACATCAAGTTTAACTTCAGGAAATTTTTGTACATATTTTTTCAAATGTGCAGGCAAATGATGTAGACCAATATGATGACTCGTTCCAATTTTTAATTTGCCCCGAACTTCGCCTTGTTCATGGCTTAGGGTATGGTGAATATCACCGAGCTCATTGAGCCAATTTTTGACTTTAGGCAAAAGTGAGTGTGCTGCATGGGTCGCTTGTACGCCACGACCTGCCGATTCAAAAAGCTTTACTCCGAAATAATCTTCGAGGCTATGAATACGTTTTGTCACTGCGGGTTGAGTAATAAATAGAAGATCTGCTGCCATCGAAATGGAGCCAGTTTCCATTACTCTTACAAATGCTTCGAAAGCTGCTAAGTTCATTGCTACCATCCATAAATATTTTTTATGCTAATTTTATTATTTAGAATTTTTAAGAATAAATCAAAGTAAAAATTTAAAAAACATACATTTTGTGAGTAAAAATTCAGGTTTATTGACTGTACAGAAGATATTTACAATTTTTTTAACTGTCATTTTGAGATTTAGGCTAACTTAATAAAACACTAAAAATAAAAAATGAGTTCACCTTTGCAAAGACAAAAAGCCTCATATCAGTTCAACTCGAATGCTCAATTTTTTCGTTATGGCTATCGAACAAATTGGCAAAATTTTGTAAAAATCGCAATGCTGAGTGCGATTCCTATCTTGTTGCTCAGTTATTTTTTTCCGTATTTGAGCTTCATTCTGGTGTATTGGTTTATTGCATTTTTAATTTGGGGGATATGGCGACTTAAGCGGATGAAAAAAATACAAAAGTTAGATCAATTTAACTTGCCAGATAATATTTGGATTGCATTTCGTCAAAAATATCCCCAGTTCCATGTGATCAATCAGCCTTTTGTGGAAGAATCATTTAAAGACTATTTGGCATTACATATTATTAAAAATCAGTCTTATGCAATGCCTTCACATGCAGTTGATGCATTGTGGCATTTACTTTTAGAACAGTTTCCTGAATTTTATATGCAAATGTGTCAGAACATACTTGGTTTTGAGTTGTTACATAAGCCACATCAAACAGCACCCAATCGAATGCAGAAAAACATCCAAAATCAACAACTTTTAAATACGTGGGTGGTGAGCTGTTCATTGTATCGACTCGATCAGCAGCAACCAAAAGATATACCACGTTTATTTTTAGCGGATCAAGTTTCGGCTTGGGAGAGAGGGATCACATTTAATATGGTAGTTATTACGACATTGTTTCAACACATTCATTCACAAGGACGTAGTACGATTTCATCTTGTTCATCGGCGACTTCATCATTTTCAGATATTTCAAATACAGCGTCATCCTCAACAACAGACTCTGATCAATCTCATCAAAGTGATTCAGATTCATCTTCACCGTGTAGCAGTTGCAGTAGTTGTGGAAGTAGTGATTAAAAATAATTTTTATTTATGAAGGTATTGGACTTTAAAGTATATTCTTGAAAAGTTTTTTTATTGAAGATTATTTAGTCAATATTGAAAAGCCATCCCTAATGGTAGGCGATGACGATTTTTATTTATGTGATTTCCATTTGATAATCCATAAAAATTAATGATTGATGGCATTTTTACGATCTTTGGCAATCCATACTTTTTCGTGAAAGAAAAATGCAACGGCTTGAACTGTGGGTTCAACTAGGCTTAAAGTCAGTGCCATCCAAAAATTACCTGTAATGATATATGCCACGAGCATTGCTACCGTGATGTGCATAATGTAATAGCTTAATGTTTTTTTGAAAATACGTTGATTGTTTTGAACAAAGTTTTGAATACGAGCCATAAGGATTATCATCTAATTTGGATTTATTTAAATAATAATCATTATCATCTATAAAGTAAAAAAGAATTTTTGATTGATAGTGATTGGTTTTGTAAATGCATTTTTTTAACTCTTCATTTATGATACTTAATAATTCCAAAAAGTTTTTAAATTAATAAAAATGATAAATTAGATTTATGTAAAAACGAGGCTATAATCAGTTTAATGAAAGAATTTACCCAGTCCAGTGGAGCATTTCGACATGGCAGGCGAAAACCAACAAGCAAAAAATCAAATACCAAAAACGCAAGTTCCAAAGACGTTGTATGACAAATTATGGGATGACCATCTAGTAAAACAACGAGATGATGGCTCTGCATTACTTTATATCGATCGTCATTTATTGCATGAAGTGACTTCTCCACAAGCTTTTGAAGGTTTACAACTTGCCAATCGTCAACCGTGGCGTTTAAGTGCAAATGTAGCAACACCAGACCATAACGTTCCAACCTCTAAAAAAGAGCGTGAACAAGGTATTGCGGGTATTGAAGATGATACTTCACGTATCCAAGTACAAACTTTGGATGACAACTGTGAAGCCTTTAATATTGTTGAATTTAAAATTAATGATATTCGTCAGGGTATTGCACACGTTGTTGGCCCTGAACAAGGTTTAACTTTACCAGGTATGACGGTTGTATGTGGCGATTCACATACTGCGACACATGGTGCATTTGGTTGCTTGGCACACGGTATTGGTACATCAGAAGTTGAACATGTATTGGCAACTCAATGCTTAGTTCAAAAGAAAATGAAGAATATGTTGGTTCGAGTTGACGGTAAGTTAGGTCAAGGCGTGACATCGAAAGACGTTGTATTGGCAATTATCGGAAAAATTGGCACGGCAGGCGGTACAGGTCATGCGATTGAATTTGGTGGTCAAGTATTCCGTGATATGTCAATTGAAGGTCGTATGACCGTATGTAATATGGCAATTGAGGGTGGTGCACGTGTTGGTATGGTCGCTGTCGATGACAAAACCATTGCCTATGTGAAAGATCGTCCTTATGCGCCAACAGGTACAGAGTGGGATGCCGCAGTTGGATATTGGAATACTTTGGTTTCTGATGAAGGTGCACATTTCGATACCGTTGTAGTATTACAAGGTGAAGAGATTGAACCCCAAGTATCTTGGGGAACTTCGCCTGAGATGGTGATTCCTGTAACTCAAGCGGTTCCGACTTTGGAACAAGCCAAAGATGACGTACAGCGCAATGATTGGACGCGTGCTTATAGCTATATGGGCTTAGAAGCAGGTCAAGCATTGGCTGATATTCAATTAGACCGCGTATTCATTGGTTCTTGCACCAACTCACGTATTGAAGATATCCGTGCTGCTGCGGAAGTTGCTCAAGGCAAAAAAGTGGCATCTACCATTAAACAAGCGATGGTGGTTCCGGGTTCTGGTTTAGTGAAAGCGCAAGCGGAAGCGGAAGGTTTAGACAAAATCTTAATCGAAGCAGGTTTTGAATGGCGTGAGCCAGGTTGTTCAATGTGTTTAGCAATGAACGCTGACAAATTACAACCGGGTGAGCATTGTGCATCGACATCAAACCGTAACTTTGAGGGCCGTCAGGGGAATGGTGGTCGTACGCATTTGGTGAGTCCTGCAATGGCGGCTGCGGCAGCAATCGCAGGTCACTTTGTTGATGTGAGAACCTTTTGAATAGACTACTCAATATGAAAATAGGATTTTTGTGTATCGCTTTATTGAGTTGTTCTACATGGGTAAATGCGAGTACATATTGTAATCCACGTTTTCAGTTTTGTGTTGATTACCCATCATCATTGAAAACTCAATATCCAGAATCTATTAATGGCGATGGACGAATTTTCAAATTGGTAGGTAGTAAAGCAGATATTCGGGCGTATGGAACACATGCGCCAGGCGTATTCTATGACTCAGATCAGCAATATTTAGCATCTTTAAAATCAGAGTATTCTAAAGAGAATTCCATTACTTATCAAAGAAAGAAGCAGAACAGTTATACCATCAGTGGATATACTTCTTCGGGTAACATTTTTTATGATCATATTGTCGTAAAAAATAGAGAGGCTATAGTCGTCCACTTTGATTATCCTGTATCAGAGAAAGACAAAATGAATGAGATGATTAAACAAATGTCATCTTCTCTGAGATTTAAATAACGAGATTGACCATGAAAAAATATACCGTTGAACAAGGTATCGTTGCACCATTAGACCGTGCCAATGTCGATACAGACTTGATCATTCCAAAACAGTTTTTGAAATCAATCAAACGTACAGGTTTTGGAGAAAATTTATTTGATGAATTACGTTATTTAGATGAAGGCTTTTTAGGGCAAGACAACTCAAAACGTCCCAAAAACCCAGATTTCGTATTGAATCAACCGCGTTATCAAGGTGCGACGATTCTTGTTACACGTGCAAACTTCGGTTGTGGTTCAAGCCGTGAGCATGCGCCGTGGGCATTGGAAGAATATGGGTTTCGCACTGTAATCGCACCAAGTTATGCAGACATTTTCTTCAATAACAGCTTTAAAAATGGCATGTTGCCTGTAATTTTGTCTGAAGAAATTGTCGATCAGTTAATTAAAGAATGTAATGCCAATGAAGCTTATCAGTTAACAATTGATCTTGAAGCGCAAGAAGTCCGTACTACAAATGGCGAAAGCTTCAAATTTGAAGTCGACCCATTTCGTAAGCATTGTTTGTTAAATGGTTTTGATGACATTGGTTTAACTTTACAAGTGTCAGATGACATTAAAGCCTATGAGGCGAAAACCAAGCAATCACGTCCTTGGGTCTTTACTGAAATCAAAGGTTAATTTTACATGGCTTGAATGCCGAACTCTTGCTAACATGACGTGCATAAGAAATCAATGTATGCACTCATTGAGTGAGGTTGGGCAGAAACAATGACCAAAAATTTAGCTTATAGTCTTTTGATGGTATTTGGCAGTAGTGTGCTAGGTGCGTGTCAAATGTTTGACGCTGTTAAAGGACACCCTGACAGTAAAAGTGATGTAAATCAGAATACTGTGCAGATTTACTGTAGTGGTGCTGAAAGCTGTCAGTTTGGTCGTTTGGATGATTTGATTGTTGTGAATGAAAAAACACAACGAATTAATTCAGATGCTGTAAAACGTGGCTGGGTGAAATATACGGAAAGTACTGAGTTAAAGAAGCAACTTTATTTGTACGTTCCAGCGAAGCAACATGAGTTAGTCATTCGCTTTTACCCAATATCACAGCAACATGCTGAAGTATTCCATGTGATCCATCGGTTTAAAGCCAATCAAAAATATACATTCAAAATGTACCGTGACCGTAAACAAAATAGCGGTAGTTTATTGAATGTGTCTGCGCCACCACCATTGTGCGTAGATTTGTTGCAAAACACTCGGGTTATTCGCCGTTTCTGTCGTCCTTATAATGTGGTGACGGGAGTGAGTGAATACATTGAACAAAAAATTTAAACTTCTTCAGTAAATTTGATACTGAAACCTCAAATGGAAACACTCATGTCAAAACAAATTTTAATTTTAGCGGGCGATGGAATTGGCCCTGAAATTGTTAAAGCAGCAGAACAAGTTTTAACGACTGTAAATGATAAATTCAACCTTGGATTGACATGGGAACAAGGTTTACTTGGTGGTGCGGCAATTGATGCACATGGCGAACCGTATCCTGCAGTAACTGCAGAACAGGCGAAAAAAGCCGATGCAATTTTATTGGGTGCAGTGGGTGGTCCAAAGTGGGATGCTATTGAACGTTCAATTCGTCCTGAACGTGGTTTATTGAAAATTCGTAGTGAATTGAATTTATTTGCAAACTTACGTCCTGCGATTCTGTATCCACAACTTGCCGATGCATCAAGCTTAAAACCTGAAATTGTTGCAGGTTTAGATATTCTGATTGTTCGTGAATTGACAGGTGGAATCTATTTTGGTCAACCTCGTGGTATCCGTGAATTAGAAAACGGTGAAAAACAGGGCTTTAACACTGACGTTTATTCAGAATCTGAAATCAAACGTATTGCAAAAGTTGCCTTTGATATGGCGAACTTACGTGGTGGTAAAGTGTGTTCAGTCGACAAAGCCAATGTCCTTGAAGTGACTGAGCTTTGGAAACAAACTGTGACGGCAATGAAAGAAGCAGAATATCCTGAAATCAATCTTTCACACATGTATGTTGATAATGCTGCAATGCAATTGGTGCGTGCGCCTAAACAGTTTGATGTGATCGTTACAGGTAACTTGTTCGGTGATATTTTGTCTGATGAGGCAGCAATGTTAACGGGTTCAATTGGTATGTTGCCATCTGCATCTTTAGATGAAAATGGTAAAGGGATGTATGAGCCATGTCATGGTTCAGCACCAGACATCGCAGGTCAAAACATTGCCAATCCATTAGCAACGATTCTTTCTGTTGCCATGATGCTGCGTTACACATTCCGTGAAGAAGCTGCTGCAAAAGCGATTGAAGATGCAGTAGGTAGCGTTTTAGATCAAGGTTTACGTACAGGCGATATCATGTCAGAAGGGATGAAAAAAGTCGGTACAATTGAAATGGGTCAAGCAGTTGTTGTAGCATTAAACTAAGTTCACCTGAAGCTTCAATTGAATAAAAAAACACAGCTTTGGCTGTGTTTTTTTATGGCGATATTTTGATATTTCGAATGTTTAAATCAACATGCTTTACCATAATAATCAATTGACTGAGCGATATTGTTCTTCAAATTGAAAATCACTTTGCAGTTGAAATTGACATCATACGTTGGTGAGCTTGAAGGATCATTGCGAATTACGGGAACGCCTGCTGCATTAACACCGACAGTTGGAGTGACAGTAACGGGAATGTTCACGGGACGAAGAATAATATAAGTCAGCGTTGAGTCTGTCAGTTGGGGTGTGGGGTTTGCTTGATATCCTAGAGATTTAAAATCAATTTGCTGTTGAATTTTTTGGCTATCTTGACCAATGAAGCTGTTGAGATATTTGTCCAATTGCATGTAATTTGTAGGCTGAGAAGTTTGGCAAGCCGTTAAAAGAGCCATACTACATAGCGAGGCTATTGATATTTTCCAATTCATACACCACCACCTTTTTCTAGAGCAAGTGAATACACAATAAACAACATAATAGAATATAAACTCTGCTTAAAATATAAATGTGATGAAAATTCTGATTATTGGTTATATTCAGTGATTTTTAAAAAATTGATCCTGATGTAGCGGGGTTACATCAAAGTACAGCAAATAAAAAAAGTGAGAATGAATGATGGAAACATTAATAAAAATGAACGCTCCCGTTCAGCGTCTAGGTCAGTCAATGTTACTCGGTGTATTCATGTTGATGGGTTCAAACATGGCATTTGCCGATAACTGCGAAAATGCACGGAATGCTTATGATGACATTTACTGTACAAATAAGATTTTTGCGAGTGCTGATGCTGAGCTGAATAAAAACTATAAATTATTACAAGGGAAATTAAATACATCACAAAAAAGTATTTTAAAAAAATCTCAATTGGCTTGGATTCGAGAGCGTGATGAGCAATGTTCAGATAACGAGGAACGTAGAGTATTTGTAAATTGTAATTTAGAGCAAACTCAAGAACGTAATGCGTGGTTAATAGAGCGCATTCGCGAGTGTAATACTGTGGGATGTAAGACCAATGTACTGCGCAACTAATACTTTAATTGATTTTATACAGGCGTAGAAAATCTAACGCTTAAATAGGCGCTAGGCGTAAATGAAAAAAGCCACTCTAATAAAGTGGCTTTTCGCTTGCTAAGACTTAGCGTGCACGATAAGTAATACGACCTTTTGTTAAGTCGTATGGTGTCATTTCGACTTTAACACTATCGCCAGTTAAAATACGAATATAATGTTTACGCATTTTACCTGAAATGTGGGCGATTACTTCGTGACCGTTTTCTAAACGTACACGGAACATAGTATTAGGAAGCGTTTCGGTGACAACGCCTTCGAACTCGATAAGTTCCTCTTTATTGGCCATAGCCTACCTGATGATCAAATTGGAAAGGGGCAAATTATAGGCAATTTTTTTGAAAAAAACAAGACAAATGGAGGTTTACAGGTGCCAGATGCATCCTAATTAATCGAACTGATCATGAAACAATTTCTACAAAAAAATACCGATAACTGTTGTCAGTTTGGTCAATCGACTGTAATCTAAAAATCTCTGATTTAAGTATAATGAATAAGATACAAGGAAGGGGACTGCGTGAGTCAGCTAACGGATGCTTCGGTTGTTTTACGATTAGGCTATCAAGCGATCCGACGTGCGGGATTGCCAACAGAAGAAATTTTAACAAAAGCGGGTGTCGCACTGAATCAAGTCGACCAAAATGCACGAACGCCCTTAAATGCACAATATGCATTTTGGGTAGCCGCTGAAGAAGTCAGTAAAAACCCAGACATTGGTTTATATCTTGGTGAGCATCTGCCTTTGTATAGAGGGCAGGTGATTGAGCACTTATTTATTTCAAGTGAAAACTTCGGTGAAGGGCTAAAAAGGGCACTTGCCTATCAGCGTCTGATTAGTGATGCTTTTCATGCTACGCTCGTACAGGAAGACGGTCGTTGTTATCTAACCAATGGCGTACGACCTTGGGCGGAAAATATTGTTAATCGGCATTTTTCTGAATGTGCGATTTCGGGTATTCTTCGATTTTTTAAATTTATTACTGAAGGTCGTTTTGAGCCGATCTATATCGATTTTAATTTTAGTGAAGGTGCAGCAGATGAAGAATATCTTCGAGTCTATGAATGCCCCGTGAGTTTAGGGCAGAAAGAAACCCGTTTATATTTCGATCCTTCCATTTTGGATTATCCGCTGTGGCAAGCCGAACCTGAACTTCTGCAATTGCATGAACAACTTGCGATTGAGAAATTACAAGAATTGGCACGTTATGATTTGGTCGGTGAAGTGCGCCGTGCGATTGGTTCAACTTTAGAAAGTGGCGAGACGACACTTGAAACCGTTGCTGCACAGCTCAGTATTACGCCACGTCGTTTACGGACTCAGTTGTCTGAGGCAAACACAAGTTTTCAGCAGATTTTGTCGGATTATCGTTGTCGTCTTGCAAAAAAACTCTTAGCGAATACGAGTGAAAGTGTTGAACGCATTGTATATTTAACTGGTTTCTCTGAGCCGAGTACGTTTTACCGAGCATTTAAGCGGTGGACGAATGAAACGCCTGTGGAGTATAGAAAGCGTAAACAGCGTTAATATTTCTAATTGTGATACTCAAAAAAGCTTCGAATTGTAATATTCGGAGCTTTTTTATTGGGCTATTGTTTGAGAAAAATAAATGAATGAACAATTCGGTAGATTTAATAAACCATTGGGAATAATTTTCCCATTAAGCATTTAAAATATACTGAAGTTACTCAGGCATATTCAACCAATGTGGTCCTAAAGGCTGTTGAGGTAGTTCAAATTGCTCAGGATAATGTGCTTGAATAAAATATAGACCATCGGGTGGAGCAGTAATACCTGCCGCTTTACGATCTTCTGCTGCAAAAATTTCATCAATATGATCAACATCATATAGACCTTGCCCCACTTCTAATAAACAGCCCATGATATTACGTACCATGTGATGTAAGAAGCCGTCTGCCTGAATATCTAATACTAGATAGTTGCCATGACGAATCAATCGACAATGGCTGACATGACGTACAGGTTGATTGGATTGACAGGCTGCTGCACGGAAACTTTCAAAGTTATGCGTACCTTCAAACTTTTGCGCAGCTACAATCATTTTATCAACATCGAGCGGATAATAGGCATGGGTCACTTGCTTATAGAGTAGTGCAGGGCGACTTGGTGACTGATAAACTACATAACGATAACGACGAGATTTGGCTTTGAAACGGGCATGAAAATCCATATCCATTTCTTTAATCCATTGAATCGAAATATCTTTAGGAAGTTGGCTATTTGCACCCATCAACCAACCCTTTAGCGGGCGAATAGCATTGGTATCAAAGTGAGCGACCATATTGGTGGCATGTACGCCTGCATCGGTACGACCCGCACCATGTAAAATGATTGGTTCATCGGCAATGGTACTAAGTACTTTTTCTAAGGTTTCTTGAATGCTACGCACGCCCGCCTGTTGAGTTTGCCAACCTTTAAACCGCATACCACAAAACTCAATTCCAATTGCAAAGCGTTGCATAAAAACCTCTATTCAGGATGATCATTGCCAATGGTCATGCCATTGTTCCGAAGTGGGGTATTGTAAATAAATTTTCAGAATTTTGGCATAAAGATCGGCTTGAGTATGTGAATTACTCAATAAAATGCCTGTTTCTTTAATCCATTGGCTAATTGCATAGCGTTGATCTATTCCGCCGTGTAGAACTTGTGTAGTGAGAATGGTTTGACAACCGAGTGTACGTAATTGCTGAAATAAATTTATAATTTCATCATTTACTGCTAGGTTTCCTGTACCGTAGGCTTGAATAATTAGGAAGTCAGGTACTTGATTGAGTAGTTGTTTTAAATTTTGGCTAAGTTGATTTTTTTCAATTGGTAACATCATCCAATTGATGATATTGAGCATGTTTGCTTTTTCGATATGCATCATTTCAACGTGTAAAGGCAATAAAGCTTTACTAGAGAAATCTTGGTGTTCTTCCTGAATAGTTATGCCATTGAAGGCATTTAAGTCGGTTGTATGCACTTTAAAGGCTGTTTGTGCATAAAAAATTTGTTGATGGAAAGCAAGATAGGCGCCTGCTTTAATTTGAGTTATTGCTTCAAGTGATGTATTGAGATTATCTAAGGCATCCGTCTTTGAACGAAGTGCTGTTCCTTCAATATTTAAAAGTGGGAATTGGCTTCCTGTAAGAATAACGTGGCATGACTGTTGTAAAAACTGTGCCAAGACTGCTGATGCATAACTGAGTGTGTCTGTACCATGAATGATAATAAAGTGTTGGAAATTTTGCAGTTGTAAGGTTTGAATTTGCTGAATCAGTTGCAACCAATCTTGAGCCGTACAAGCACTACTGTCTTTAATCGAGGCGGCTTGAAAGCAGCTTACTATAGTTTGATATTTTGTGGGCAATAGCTGTTGTAGCTGCGGAATAAAGGTCGATTCAGGCATTGGGCTTAGTGGTTCACCAATACAACCAAAAGTTCCACCCATATAGATTAAGGCAATTTTATTCATATTCTTCATCAGCATAAAAAAAGCAGTCATAAATGACTGCTTTATCTTAAATCGATTTTTTTTAAGAAGCTATGCGACTCAGTAAATTTTCTGACTGTTCACGTTGTGCAGGGGTGTAATCTTGAGTGCCATTCAATAATTGACGTGCTGAGTCATAGACACCGAGTTCAATATACTTTTCTGCCAAATCCAAATTGAGTTGAGCATCATCGATAGATAATAGCTCAGGGAATGATTGTACGAGTGGATCATTACTTGCTTGTGCTGTAGGAATTGATTCAGGTACAAGCTCAGCTTTTTGAGTATCAAAAACTGGTATAGTTGCAACGATTTCTTCTGTTGGTTCGGATAATGCAGGTTCAGTAACACTTGGCTCAAAATCAAGGCTTAGGCTTGGTTCTGTTGTTGATACTTCTTGCGGAACTTCTTTTGCAATGTCAAAGTTAAAATCGAGGCTACTGTCAATTTGCGGAGCTATATTTTCTGTTGAAGCAGGCTTTACAGCATCGTGCGTAATTGGCTCAGGCAAATCAAGCTGAAACTCAGGAGAACTGTCCGTTGGATCAATAACGGTTGCCGCTTTTTCAATGACAGGGGATTCTTCGGTTTTTGGTGCAAGATCAAAACTAAATTCTAAAGGTTGAATATCAGATGTTACTGCTTTTGCGACAGGTTCAACAGGCGCTTCAGTCACACTTGGGGTATCTGAATTTAAGCTGAAATTAAAATCTAGAGGTTTAATCTCTGCTTGAGTTTCTTGTACTTGAGGTTCTTTGAGCTCTTGTGAAAAATCAAGCGTTGGAACGGAAGTTTGTTGTACAGGTGCTGATTTTTCAGTATCGAGCTCTGACTGTAATAGGTCAAAACTATTACTTGGTGATGCCGTTGTTGTATTTGGACTGACTAACGCATCAAAAGCAGCAGCAGATTGTGTATTTTGCGTTACTGGCTCAGCTTTACTTGCTGGAAGATCAAAATCAATACCATCTGATGAAGATTCTTTAACTTGCTCTTCATAAGCTTTTTGTTTAGCGTTAGCTTGTGCTGAAATATCTTCTAAGCCGAGTGAGCGAATATGATTTAGCAACTGATCAATAGCTAGATCATCTTTATGTGCTTGATGAACATCAAGTAAATATAAATACAACTCATGTTGTGAGTTATCTTGATTCAATGCTTGATTGATTTTTGCTTCAGCAGAAAAATAGTTTTTTTCTTGAATTAAGCGTTCAATATTTTTTTTGAAGTCGGCTTTTAATGGTGTTGTCTGTTTTTGAATAACAACGGCATCTTCGACGACTTTGGATTGAGTCTGCCGAGTTTGTGTTGAGCGTGTAGTATTTTTTTTGGTCGACTTTCTACTACTTGCTTTATTCGATTTTTCAGCTTGTTCCTTATTTGCCGATTCGCGCTTTTTCAGCACGATGAGTACTAAAAGTAGTACTACAAAAGGAATCACATACAACATATTTTAACCCCTTCATTGAGATCAATGAACTTTATTCATGAAACTAACATCATCACTATTCATCATTTTTATCGCATTTTCTGCCAAGAAAAAACCAAACAATAGATGTGTAAGTCTATTTAAAATATTAATAAATTACTGTGCAGACTTTTTACTACGATTCTGTTGCTGCAATTGTTGCTGTAGTTGCGCAAGCCTTGCATTCAGCAATTGAATTCTTTGATCTTTTTGCTGTAAAGCTAGTGCTAACTCAGATACATTCTTCTGTAATTTAACCGTTTTTTCTCGGGATGTCATAACTTTTGTAGACAATTCCGCATTTGTTTGATTTTGCTGATGATCTTTTTTCGATTTCCCATGTGTAGCATCAAGACTGTTATCAGCAACAAGGCTCATTTCATCTTGCCCTAAACGATATTTAGCTTTACCCGACTGTTTCTGTGTTGTTGGTGGAATAATCGCTTTTTGTTTGCTTGTATTTTTTGTCGCTTTTTGGGCGCTAATTGATAGATTTAATGCGACACCACGACGAATACGATTGATATCACCTTGAATAAATGCATGTTCATTATTGGCTTTGATCTGACGCATCACCTCAGGCACGCTTTGATTGCTTTGTGATGCAATACGAGATGCGATTCTCCATAATGACTCATTGGCTTGAACAATATGCTTGTCTGCAGTATTGGTCTTATTTGATGCTGTTTGCTGACTTGATTGCTTATTGGTCGTTGTTGTTTTTGCTTTTTCTTCTACCTGAGGATTTTTCTTTTGAGTCGCTTGATTTTGCTCAGGAGTAGGTAAGACTTGTTCAGCAGCCACTTTTGTTTCAGGCTGAACTGTAGCTTGAGGTGTTGATATTATTGTTGGTGTCACTTGAGGATTAAACACAGTTGCATTTGATTTTTCAGGATTTATAACAGCTGTTGAATTCATTAAAGGAGGCGCAGATTTTTGAGTGACCAATGGCGTAATGTGTGACGGCGTAATACTAATGGCAACAGGCGTACTTAATTGGGCAGAAGTATTACTTTGTACAGATGTTGAAACAGATGTAGGTGCAGTATTGAGTGCCTGATATTGTGAGCTACTTGGTAAATTCAATTGAATATCTTTTTCGCTGACAATTATCTGAGGAATTAGTGCTTTTTCAGTTCCTGAGGAAATAGGTTCTGCTACAGGACGACTACGCTTTAGTGCTGTTTTAACCTGTTGAATATGGGTTGCTGAGCCTTCTTTAATTTTAAGCAAAATATTCAGTTCAGAGTCGACCACAGGACGTGATGAGGTAATCACAATAACACCACTGCCATCACCTGTACGTCTAGTGAAAAAGTTTAAATGTCCAGGTGGTTGGTGTGCAACGCCAATAGTCATCAGGTCATTTGCTTCAGCAAGCCCAACTTCAATACGCGCATTTGGGTCAGAATGACGGAATTTCATTTCCGCATACAATAAATCCCCAGAACCCGATTGAACCTGAATGGGATCAATGGTAATCGCAAAAGTCTGCGATGAAATAATGGCTAAAATGGCGATTTTTAATTTGTTATATACAGTCATCTCTATCCATTGCTCAGATGAAGTTCGGATCAGCAAAAGTATACAATACCTAGCTGTTATGGAAATGTAAAATATTTACCATCTAGTTACATAAAAAAAGCCGATCTAATGTGATCGGCTTTTCGTTTCGTATCAGATATAAAAAGATTTAAGCATTTTTATAGTCAATTAAGATACGAAGCATACGACGAAGTGGCTCTGCTGCACCCCAAAGAAGTTGGTCACCTACAGTGAATGCACCCAGATATTCTTTACCCATGTTCAACTTACGTAAACGACCAACTGGAACAGATAAAGTACCCGTTACTGCAACAGGTGTTAAATCTGTCATAGACGCATCACGTGTATTGGGTACAACTTTCGCCCACGGGTTGGCATTGCGTAACATATCTTCGATTTCGTTCAATGGTACATCTTTCTTCAGCTTTAATGTTAATGCTTGAGAATGACAACGCATTGCACCAATACGCACACAGTGACCATCAATTGGAATGATTTGTGATGTTGCTAAGATCTTGTTGGTTTCAACTTGACCTTTCCATTCTTCTTTCGACTGACCGCTTTCAAGCTGTTTGTCGATATAAGGAATGAGTGAACCTGCTAAAGGCACGCCAAAGTTTGCAGAAGGGAAACCTTCGCCACGTTGCAGTGCTGCAATTTTAGAATCGATATCTAAAATGGGTGATTTAGGATCATCTAAAAGGTCTTTGGTGTTGTTATACAAATAACCCATACCGTTGATCAATTCACGCATATTCTGCGCACCTGCGCCTGAAGCAGCTTGATATGTCATCGAGGTTGCCCATTCCACTAAATTATTTTGGAATAGACCACCAAGGCCCATCAACATCAACGAAACTGTACAGTTACCGCCAACAAATGTTTTAGTGCCATTCACCAAACCATCTTTAATGACATTCATGTTGACTGGGTCAAGCACGATGATTGCTTCATCATCCATCCGTAAGGTAGATGCAGCATCAATCCAATAGCCATTCCAACCTTCAGCTTTTAGCTTTGGAAAAACCTCAGAAGTATAATCGCCACCTTGGCAGGTAATAATGACATCCATTTGCTTCAGACTGGTAATGTCTGTCGCTTCCATAAGTGCTGGAGCAGATTTACCACCAAATGCAGGGGCTTCACCACCTGCATTACTGGTAGAAAAATAAAATGGCTCGAAGTGAGCAAAATCATTTTCTTCAACCATACGTTGCATCAGGACAGAACCAACCATCCCGCGCCAACCGACCAGACCTACTTTCATGTCATTGTGCCTCGGTGCGTTAATAAAAAAATTAAAGGGGTTTCGAGTGTATCAAAAGTGCGCTTAACTGCAAGCGCAACACAATGAAAACAGCAACTATATTGTGCAATATATCTTGTTTATGTTACATGGAAAATTGATATAAATTTATGAATCAATAAAAAAATGAGAATATGAGGATGACAACAAATGATCGGAATTGAAATTCTCGCAGGTATTGTCATTTGGCTGAGTTTTTGGTCACTTATTCCGAGAGATGAGTGGTGGTTTCGAGGTGCAGATTTTCCACGCTTACAGATATTAGCAGTCGGTTTTTTTACTTTGATTGTTTTAATTTTTTGGCAAGCACCTTGGGATTTAATCCGAGAAATAGTTTTACTGGGACTTATAGCTGCTTTGGCTTACCAATTGAAAATGGTATTGCCTTATACGTTTGTTTGGAAGAAGCAAGTTGCTCAAGTACGTCCTGAACAATTAGATGTAAGTCGACAAATTTCAATGATTGTATCGAATGTCTTAACACCTAATACCCAATATCATTTACTCATTGAACAAATTACAAAGCACAAACCTGATTTAGTTTTAACTCTTGAAACTGATCAGATTTGGCAAAATGCCTTATCGACCATTGAATCAGATTATCCTTACCGTATACCTATACCTTTAGATAATTTGTACGGTATGCATTTGTACAGCAAATTAAAACTAATAGATATCGATGTGAAATTTATTCTCAGTGATGAAATACCCTCTATTCACTGTACTGTGATTTTGCCATCTGGTCAGCCTGTCAGTTTATATTGCTTACATCCAAAACCACCAAGTCCAACGGAAGCCAAAGATTCGACTTTACGTGATGCTGAGTTACTTATTGTAGGAGATCAAATCAAAGACCGTGATGAAAGCTGTATTGTTATGGGAGATTTAAATGATGTTGCTTGGTCGCGAACAACACGACTGTTTCAGCGTATTAGTGGTCTGCTTGATCCTCGAGTCGGGCGCAAATATGTCAATACTTTTCATGCCAATTATTGGTTTTTAAGATGGTCGCTCGATCATGTTTTTCACAGTAATGATTTTGCTTTAGTTAAAATGGAGCGATTACCTTATATTGGTTCAGATCATTTTCCAATTCATGTGATTTTACAAACAGGAAAAGTATTTGAGAAAATTCAGGAAGAATTAGAACAAACCGATGCTGATGAACAAGAAGCACAGCAAGCAATTCAGGAAGGTATTGAAAAGGCTGAAAAAGAAGAAAAGATGGTCACAGATGAAATTGCAAAAGATTATAAATGAATTGGTTGTTGTGAAAAATTGTTAGACAGAAATAGCGTGAAAATTTTGAATTTTGTACGCATATGCTTACATCGATTTCAGTCCATAGCGGATAGTGTAAGGATATCTATCAGCTTAATCTATATTCATCGGCAAGGGAGACGGGAATGGAAAGTCCCATATGGAAGATGACGCTGAATGTAGATATCATGGATATGATGATGGTATGGATATCGTAAAATAACAATAAGATTTGAAAGCACAACCTCATAGAACCCGAGTTTTGCAGGATGCAGAACTCGGGTTTTGCTTTGCTTTATAGATTTTCTGATATAGATGCTTTGATCATAAAAGAAAATATGAGCAAAAAATAGGCATAAAAATGGTGACGAATCACCATTTTAAGTCACGCTTTTCATTATATTTTAGTGCTTATTTACTTGAAATACGCCATATGATATTTCCAACATCATCGGCAATTAAAAGCGTACCTAATTTATATTTGAACAGATATTAAAATTTGTATCGAGAAATAGAAATTAGTTTTCTTGAGCCACACGTTTATACAGTTGAATGGTCTGATCACACATATCTTTCAAGCTAAATTGGGTAACAGGAGCAACGTATTGAGGGTTATCAATATGCAATTGTACTGCTTCAAATAGAGCGGTTTGATCGTCAACATCAATTAAACCTTGTGGATAGAGACGAGATAAAATTTCTGCAACGCCACCACGTTTCCAACCCACAACAGGTGTACCGACAGAAAGAGCTTCGAGTGCTGTACGGCCAAAGGTTTCTGCTTGATTAGAAAGTGATAACACTAGATCACTCATCGCAAGCCATTCACGAATATCTGAACGATGACCGACAAAGGTAATTTGATCTCGAAGTCCTTTACTTTGAATGGTATTTTCAAGCCCATCTAAATATGCAGCTTTTTTAGGATCAGCACCACCGACGACAACTGCATGAAGTTGTGGATATTGCTGATGTAGTTTTCCAACCAATGCGATTAGTGTTTCGTGTCCTTTGAGACGTGTAATTCGTCCCGGTAAGCAAATTAAAAATTTATTTTCCAATTGAGGAAAATCGATAAAAGTCTGATGGAACCATTGTGCGGGTGGTTGATAGCCATGTGGAAATGCTTGAGGGTCAATGCCTCGAAAGATGCGTACAATGTCTTCAGGTGGGCAATTTTTATAATGATCGGTAATGTATTTGACCACACTATCTGAAACAGCAATGACTTTTTCAGCTTGAGTCATAATTTGACTATAACGATTAATCGAATAAAAACCATGTACGGTACTAATGAGATGTGGGCGCTTCTCAACAGGAATGCCCTTTAATGCAAAATGTGTGAGCCATGCAGGTACACGAGAGCGCACATGCACCACATCAGGTTGATATTGAAGAATCAGTTTTCGTAATGGACGAATTTGCCACAAGCTCGAAAGAGCTTTTTTATGAATAGGTAGGGTTAAATGCGTTGTTCCTTCTTGTTCAAGTGCAGGAACTAAGCGTCCACCATTTGAAACGACAATAGATTCATGACCATCGGCAATGAGCGCACGAGCAATTTCAAGTGTTCCACGTTCCACACCGCCACTGTTCAATTCAGGTAGAAGTTGCATTACTTTCATGGCTTTTCCTTTACAGGTGTTGGCTTGGATGGTTGTTCATTGGATCGATTGTTAATAAATTTTGTCATAGCCGTCAGGTCGTGTTTTAAAACGACGGTGAAACCACATATATTGGGTTGGGGCAATGCGAAGTTGATTTTCAATAATTTTATTGACTCGAGTTGCATCATCTAACTCATCTTCACTCGGTAAAGGCTCAACAATGGGCTCAAGGATGACTTTGTATTGTGGATTTTTAATATCGCCATAACGATAAAAATATAGTGGAATGGCAACAGCTTGAGACATTTTTAACAAACGACGATGCGCCGTGACAGTTGCAGCAGGCGTACCAAAAAAAGGTGCCATAACCCCTTGTTTTAGACCAAAATCTTGATCAGGGCTATACCAAATAGCATTACCATCTTTAAGATTACGAATTAAACCACGCATATTGTCATGGTCAATTTGATTTTTATAAATTGTGCTACGGCAACGGTAAATCAGCATGTCTAATAATGGATTGTTTTGTGGGCGATATACCACATCAAGCTCAAAAAATTGAGTACATAGATAACCACCTGCATCGAGCAAAGTACTATGTGTACCTAAAAGTAGCACACCTTTACCTTCGTCCTGTGCTTTATGCAGATGCTCTAAACCTTCAACAGTGACTCGATTTTTAAACCATTTAGGTGAGTACCACGCATTTAAGGTTTCAAAAATCCCGATCATCATATCGATAAAAACGAGACGTGCATTTTTTTGCACTTCTTCAGGCGACCATTCGGGAAAACATACTTCCAAATTTCGAATGGTAGTTTTACGACGTGATTTTAGTCTGTCATAGGCAAAACTGCCCAATGCTTTTGCTAAACGATGCTGAATTGCCCAAGGTAAAATTGCGAGCATCATCAAACATAAAATCGCCACCCAAATACCCCAATAGCGAGGATGAAGGAACGCCAAATAAAATTGCCCAGGTTGGTAGTTGTGCTTTTTACTCATTGCATCAAAATGATTAAATAGGGGAAAACATGTTGAGTGTAGCATGATCCTTTTTTAAAGCTGAAAATACTACGTGGTGTATTTTTTTAAGTGATATTTTTCAGGCGGTTTTAGATGTGTGATGAATGATTTATTCCGCTTATAATTTCATAAACAACGCTGTAATATCCAAATACTGAATAGAAGCCAACGTATGAGAGATCACTATTTAGATACAACTAAAGCCGTTCTGATCTTTTTAGTGGTCTTTGGGCATTTTTTAGAACGTATGATTGGGTGGGGCAATCCGATTGATCATGTCTTACTGGGCACGATTTATTTTGTACATATGCCCGCGTTTATTTTTATTTCAGGTTTATTTTATAAAGATAATAAATGGTTTAAAAATATCATCTTTTTTATAGCCTTATATATTCCATTTCAACTGCTTTTTCCATTATTCGATACACTTTGGTCAGGTAAATTTCAGCTTAATTGGCATATTTTTGAACGACCATATTGGATTCTATGGTATTTACAAGGCATGATTGTATGGACGGTTTTGGCACATTTTTTAATGAAGCTTAAACATTTTGCTGTACCGATATCGATTATTTTATGCTTATTGGTTGGATTAAGTCCTTGGAACAACTACCAATATTCGGTAGGAAGGATTTTTACATTTTTCCCATTTTTTATGATCGGGGTGATGTGTGGAAAGACGCTTATTCATAAAATCCAGCAGTTTCATAAAGCATGGATTCTGGGTTCGATCATTTTATTGATGATTGCAAGTCTAGTATATTTTGCGCAGGTTAAATCCTCTTGGCTATATGGTAGTTATAGCTATGCACAATTGAAAGTCAGTGCCGTAGATGGAACTTTGATTCGTAGTTTTTATATGTTGATATCTACATTAGGAGTGTTTGCTATTTTTGCCCTAAGCAAAACATTGGGCTCACGTTGGGTCAAATTAGGGAAAAATACTTTGCCTGTATATTTGTTGCATGGTTTTGTCGTGATTCTGATTGCCCGTTATCTGAAACTCAATTTGAATATTTATGCTGAAATTGGTATCTGCATTGTCTTGTCTATATTGACGTGTTGGCTGTTGCAACAATCATTTTTTGATAATTTACTGAGAAAAATGTCTTTGTGGTTAACCAAACCGACCGAAAAATTAGATATTAAATAAGATATTAAAGCACTAAATATAAAAATAAAACGCCGCCGCAGAAATCTGGAGTAACTGTGGCGAAGCGTATTGTGAAAGCAAAATATCTAGACATTATTTTTTAGCTAAGGTTTTTTCCTCTGAACTTTTTGCGGCAACTGATGTATGTTTCATGTTTTTATGACCTTCGTGTTTGTGTATTGCTGACTCATGCTGTTTGGTCATTTGTACACTTGATGTTTTTTCAGTGACATGTTGTGTTGGAGTTGAAGCCATTGCAGAGCCTGCGAAAATAGCGGTAGTAAATGCAATTAATAAACCAGATGTTAATTTTTTCATGATCTTTGCTCTTCATTTTTCGAAATCCGAACTGGATTCGATAAGTACATATTCTAATATTTGTGTGAAAATATCATGGAGTCAATGTAGAAAAATATTATCAGATTGCGAATAAAATCAGGTAAATATGAGGACTATAGTAATGTGGTTGTTTTTTTAAGTTCATTTTAATGTAATGCTTGATAATAGTTGCACTTTTATTCAGATTGTTCTTTTCAGTGTGCCAGTTTTATTAAAGTATATTCAATGAAAAAAGCCATCAAGCAACCAATCAATCATGCATAATATTGCACCGTCAATTGTATGGTGATCGATATCATAAACGGTAACAATCAAGAAGCTAGGCAAGCAATACACGTATATTCTGAAGCTTTAAAGATTACACAATTTGATAAGGTGATAAAAATACCCGATCCTAAAAATAAATATTCTAAATTGGTATAATGCATATGAAGAAAGCTAGCCTTAGACATTACAAACCAAATAGCAATACCCACTGTTGAGCCAATAAAATTACTAGAAACTTGGCTGAAATTTAACTTTTTATTTTGGTTAAATTAAATGTTAAAAAATGCAGTGAAAGATGCCCGAAGAAATTTTTTTATCTTTTTTTTTTCTAATTTTTGAGGCTTTTCATATTGGATGTATTGAGACTATTTTTATATTCATAAAATGGAAAATGCTCGAAAGCATTTTCCATTCAAATAGCAGGGTTTAAATAAAGAAAAATTAACCTTTGGTCATTTCTTCCAATTCTTCCCAGCGTTCCATTTTTTCAAGCAATTGCTCATCAATTTCAGCCAAACGTGCAGACAGCTTCATGGCTTTATCATTGTCAGATACAAACAAAGAACCATCGGCTAGTTGCGCATTAATTTTAGCTTGCTCTTTTTCAAGCGCTTCCATTTCAGCAGGAAGTTGTTCTAAAGCACGTTGATCTTTATAACTCAACTTTACTTTTTTCGCAGGGGCTTCAACAGGAGTTGCAGCAGCTTCAGCTTTAGCAATGGCTTTTTTTACAGCAGATTTTTGATCAACTGCAGTTTGGTCAGGGCGCTGTTCTAAATAGTCTTGGTAACCACCAATGTACTCGTCAATATGGCCTTTACCATCAAAGACCCAAGTCGATGTTACGACATTGTCCATGAAAGCACGGTCATGCGAGATGAGGAGTAATGTACCTTTATAACCGCCCAACATTTCTTCAAGTAACTCTAAAGTCACCATATCTAAGTCATTGGTCGGCTCATCCATCACAATTAAGTTTGATGGTTTAAGCAATAATTTAGCCAATAAAATACGGTTACGTTCACCACCCGACAATGCTTTTACTGGAGTACGAGCACGTTCAGGTGAGAACAAGAAATCTTGCAAATAACTGTAAATATGGCGACGGCCACCATTCACATCAACAAAATCTGAACCTTCAGAGACGTTATCTTTCACTGATTTTTCAAGATCAAGTGCATTACGCAATTGGTCAAAATACGCCACTTCAAGTTGTGTACCTGTTTTGACTGTACCAGTATGTTCTTGCTCACCTAGAATGGCTTTGATAAGGGTTGTTTTACCCACACCATTGTCACCCACCAAACCAATACGGTCGCCACGAAGTACCAATGCAGAGAAATCTTTGATAATCGGCGCATTGTCGCCAAAAGTCACACTCAAGTTATTAATTTCAAAGACTACTTTACCTGAACGATTGGCATCTTGGGTTGCCATGTTCACTTTACCTTGCTGTGAACGACGCGCTTTAGATTCTTCACGCAATGCTTTTAAATCACGTACACGACCTTCATTACGGGTACGACGTGCTTTAATGCCTTGTCGAATCCAAACTTCTTCTTCTGCAAGCTTTTTATCGAATAAAGCATTTTGCTTTTCTTCAGCTTCCATTTGCATAGCTTTGAGTTCTAAGTAACGTGAATAGTTACCTTCATAACTTCGTAAAGTTCCACGATCAAGCTCTACAATACGCGTTGCAATGCTGTCTACAAATGAACGGTCATGCGAAATGAAAAGTAAAGTTAAATTGTTTTGATCAAGTAAGAATTTTTCTAACCATTCGATACTTTCAACGTCCAAATGGTTGGTTGGTTCGTCAAGCAGTAATACGTCTGGTTGCGTCAAAAGTGCACGAGCAAGAAGTACACGACGTTTACGACCTCCCGATAAATCGGCAAGATCGGCATCAGGGTCTAAGCCCATTTTACTTAAAATAGAATTGACTTTGGTTTCAAGTGCCCAACCATCAAGCTGATCCATCTTATGCTGTAGCTCGCCCATACGATCACAAGCATCCATATCGCCAAGTACACAAGCATCACTCGCTTCATGGTATGCTCTAAGTACAGTTGCAGCTTCGCCTGCACCATCGGCAACGATGTCAGCCACCTTGCCCGAGTCCATTGGGACATCCTGTGCAAGCATGGAAATGGTGATGCCATTTTGTAGTGCAATTTCACCACGATCAGGCAATAAACTTCCCTCAATGAGTTTGAGTAAAGTAGACTTACCTTCACCGTTACGACCAATCAAACAAACTCGTTCGCCGCGTTCCAAATTGAAGCTCGCGCCGTCGAGCAGGGCTGGTCCACCAAATGCAAGTTGGACATCCCTTAACGTAATATAGGCCATACTGTTTCCTGAAAATTCCCCAATGAGGACTAAAAGTGACTAAAGATAAAAGTGTAGATAATCAGGCGTCATTTTCCGCACCCATAGAAGATTTGCAAGTCCGAATTGCATTTTTGGACGATTTAGTTGATCAACTGAATGATCAGGTTGCAAAACAAAATGCGGAAATTGCTGATTTAAAGAAACAAATGCAATTAATTTATCAACGGATTGAATCATCTGATTTGTCAGAAGGTATTGCGAGTTTTGATCCAAATTCAGATCGTCCACCGCATTACTAAGCTAACACACATGTGCATCGACATGATTCAGCATTGATGTAGATGATTACAGCGTAAAGTTGAAACTTCATCGCTTTCCTATGTACTCTGGCATGTGTTTAGCACAGGAAAAGCGATGAATAAATTTGATATTAAAAATCAATTTTCTTTTACAGTGTACGGATTTTCAAAGCCAAGTTTATTTAAAATCTCAATTTCTAATGCTTCCATTTCTTCAGCATCTTCTTCTGAGGTTTCGTGGTCATAGCCCATCAAATGCAATGTGCCATGTACGAGCATATGAGTGAAATGTTCAATGGGTGTTTTTTGCTGTTCAATAGCTTCTTGTAAAACGACAGGAATACAAATGACCAAATCACCAATTGGGAATGTGTCTAAAATCTGTGCCATTTCATCGGGTAGATCGCTTGGAAAAGACAGAACATTGGTCGGTTTGTCTTTTTGACGATATTCCAAATTGAGTTTGTGGCTTTCCGCATTATCGACACAGGCAATGCCCATTTCACAGTCGCTTTGTGTGCCAATAAAACGTAATGTCGTTTCTACAACTTTCTTGATACCACCACGTTTTAAGACCAATTCAGCGGCTTGAAAATCTTGTTGTAGCGATAGACTAAGTTTCAAAATGCATCCTTAAGTTTAATCTTGATGCTGCTGATCTGCTTTAGCATCATTGTCGGAGATTAAGGCGTCTTGACGTGCTTTACGTTCAGCACGTGCTTCAGCACTTAAACGATATTGTTCACTATCCCATCCTTCATAGGCTTCAACAATTTTTTGTACCAATTGATGACGCACAACATCACGAGAATGGAAGTGAGTAACATGAATTTCTTTAATCTTTTCAATTACACGTAGTGCATGTGCTAAGCCCGATTGTTGCCCACGTGGTAAATCGACTTGGGTAATGTCACCGGTAATAACTGCACGAGAACCAAAGCCTAAACGCGTCAGAAACATCTTCATTTGTTCAGGTGTTGTGTTTTGTGCTTCATCTAAAATAACAAAAGCATGATTGAGGGTACGACCACGCATATAGGCGAGGGGAGCTACTTCAATCACTTGGCGTTCAATCAGTTTTGCCACTTTCTCGAAACCGAGCATTTCATACAAGGCATCGTAAAGTGGGCGTAAATAGGGATCAATCTTTTGAGTTAAATCGCCGGGTAAGAAACCAAGTTTTTCACCAGCTTCAACCGCAGGACGGACTAAAAGAATACGTTGAATTTCATTGCGTTCAAGCATATCAACTGCTGCTGCAACTGCAAGATAGGTTTTCCCCGTACCTGCAGGGCCAACACCGAAAGAAATATCACTGTTTAAAATACGTTGCACGTAGCGCTTTTGGTTGGCACCACGTGGATTAATCCGACCTTTGCGTGTTTGTAACCAAACGTCATCTAAGCCTGCATGTGCATCATCATCAACAAGATCATCTTGCAATTCATGCTCAGTTTGACTGCCTTGAATCATTAAGTGAATGGTATCTGCACTGATTGGCTGTGAAAGTTCGGCTTCTGCATAGAGGCGTTGCAATAAGTTTTCAGCACGTTCTACAACTTCTAAATCACCATCAATAAAGAAGCTGTCACCACGGTTGGAAATATTGACCTGTAAACGTTGTTCGATTTGTTTCAAATGACCGTTATAAGCACCGAGCATGCTTTGTAAACGGTCAAGTGAAATACCCGGGAAAGCTACCGTACGTCGAATCGCTGTCGTCAAGAGATATCCTTTTTATAAAAAAGTTTATGCTCTTACATTACGTCACGTCAGGCTCAAGATTCAAGAGTTCACCGTAAACTAAATTTAAAGTTTTAATTTCAGTAATCTCAATTTCTGCAAAGCGTCCAATCCAAGACGCATCACCGACAAAAGTAACTAAACGTGTATTATCTGCTGTACCAACCAAAAGATTAGGATCTTTATTGGATACATTTTCAATAAGGACACGTTGAACCGTACCGAGCATGGCATCTGTTTTTGCAATACTTGATTGTTTGATCCAATGTTGAACTTTTGCCAAACGCTCTTTTTTCACATCTTCAGGTGTGCTGTCAGGCAGCTCTGATGCAGGCGTACCCGGACGTTTTGAATAAATAAAGCTATAAGAATGGTCAAAGTCTAAATCTTGAATAAACTGATAGGTCTCTTCAAAGTGCGCATCGGTTTCACCAGGGAAACCAATAATAAAGTCTGAAGACAAATGCATATCTGGGCGGACTTTACGTAGTTTGGCAATTTTTTCGATATATACATCAATCGTGTGATTACGTTTCATGGCTTGTAATACATCATTTGAACCGCTTTGAACAGGCAAATGAAGGTGTGAAACCATTTGTGGTAAGTCACGGTAGCATTGAATTAAATCATCATTAAATTCAAGTGGATGTGATGTCGTATAACGTAGACGACCAATGCCTGGAATTTCTGAAACAAGGCGAAGGAGGTCTGCGAAGGTGCAAATTTCACCTTCAAAGGTTTCACCGCGGTAGCCATTGACATTTTGACCGAGCAATGAAATTTCACGCACGCCTTTTTCAGCCAAAACCGCAATTTCTGCCAATACATCATCGAGCGGACGAGAAACTTCTTCACCGCGTGTATACGGTACAACACAGAAAGAGCAGTATTTTGAACAGCCTTCCATAATCGAAACAAAGGCCTTATAGCCTTCAACACGAGGCTCAGGCAAGAAGTCGAATTTTTCAATATCAGGGAATGAAATATCAACTAATTTGATTTTTTCTTTCTTTGGCTTTTCAACTTGATCAAAATGTTGATCTAGCATTTGCGGTAAACGGTGCAATGTTTGAGGACCAAAAACCATGTCGACATAGTTGGCACGTTTTTGAATGTTGTCACCTTCTTGTGAGGCAACACAACCACCAACACCAATGATCAGGTCAGGATTTTTTTCTTTCAGTTTGCGCCAGCGACCCAATTCAGAAAACACTTTTTCTTGCGCTTTTTCACGAATTGAACAGGTATTCATTAATAGAATATCGGCATCTTTAGGGTCTTTGGTCAGCACATAACCGTGCGAATCACCCAATAAATCTGCCATACGATGACTGTCATACTCATTCATCTGACACCCTTGAGTTTCGATATACAGTTTTTTGACTGAGCCATCGAGTGGGATGTGCTGTGGCTGGATAACAGTGTTTTCTGAGGCAGCTTGGGCGGTAGGGATGAAGGTTTCAACCGTCATGGAGGTATTTATCCTATAACTGTAATTAAATTTCAGAAAAATTAAACTTTAAAATAATCGGGTGTTTCGATGTGATATTTTCGTGAACATCGAAAAGCGCATTATTTTACAGCATTTCATCACAAAGACCTATGCTTTATCTAAATCGCTTTGAAATTGAAAAATAAGAATAAAAAATGAAGACTATTATTAAATATGAATCATAAGGTTACATAACAGAACAGTAGAAATGGATTAGAATAATTAAACTAAGCACAAATACGTGCCAAGTTAGAATAATGGGCAAGTCATGCAAAATGAAAGAATGGTTGTGAATAAAACAATGTTAAATGAAGTAATCAATCAAAAAAAATTAAAGTCTTATGCATTCGGTTTATTGGCATGTACTGGATTTCAACTTACGCATGCAGCGGAAGAGCAATTTAATGATGCTTTACGTAATGCCAGTAACCCTTCAGCATTGGAGCAATATCGTTATGCCATGCAAAATGATGCGCTCGGATATTATCCTGAATATTGGTCATTGAATTCAAATTTGGCATTTCAACCATCATCGAGCATTGTCGCTTTCGCTCAGCGTTATCCACAATCGGCAATGGCAGAAAAGCTCTCTGCAGATTATGTTGAAGAAAAAGTAAAACAAGCAGATTATGTCAATGCCCAACCTGTATTACCTTATGTGACCAATGCCGATCAGGCTGAAAGCTGTGCCGTTGCACAAGTCCGTGCGAAAACAGGCGACTCATTGGTCTATGCCGAGTTTAAAGATGTGTGGCTCAATACGAGTTCACAACCCGAATCCTGTATAGGCTTGGGGCGCTTAATGCTGACTAGTCCATTAATGACACAACAAGACCGCCAACAACGTTTATATGCACAGTTACGTGCAGGGCAGTCAGGGCAAGCGATTGCAACAGCACAGAGTATAGGCGTAACTTTATCCTTGGCGCAGTTTAATCAAATTCAAGCCAATCCATTGAACTACTTATGGAGTGCGCCTAAAAATAACGTGCAAGACTATGCGTATTTAGTATTTGCACTCGGGCGTGCTGCCGATACAGATTTAACTTCTGCAATGCAGTCTGTACCACGATTGGTACAGGGCATACCTGCCGATGTACAAAAGTATATTTACAGAACCGTTGGTTATATTGGTGGTACAACGGTGATGAAAAATAATTTCAACCGTGAAGTTTTACAAAACTTTGATGCAAGTTATGGCGTTCCTTTTAGCTCCGAAGAAGCAGAAGTTTATGCACGTCAAGCCATTCGTTTTGGTTCTTGGGAGAGCGTGATTCGTGCTATTGATAGTATGAGCATGACACAACGGCAGGAAGATCGTTGGCAGTATTGGCTTGCTCGAGCATCTGAACAGCGAGGCGATAAAGGCTCTAAAAAAGCGGCAGAAGAGATTTATAAACGACTTGCCATGTCAGGTGAGGACTATCATAATTTGCTTGCAAAAGATCGAATTGGGCAACGTTACAATGCTTCTGCACCGCAAGAGCAACCTTCTGTGAGTGATCAGACACGTTTAAATCAAGATATTCATTTCCGTCGTGCTTTTGCTTTACGAAATATTGACGCACCTGCGGTCTATACAACACGTGAATGGAACTGGGCAGTTCGTCAAGCTTATTTGAAACATGATGATGGCTTATTACTTGCGGCAGCGAAACGTGCAAGTGATATGGGGTGGTATGATCGTGCAATTTATGCAGCAGATCGTACCGAGAAAAAACATAACTATACCTATCGTTATGCAACACCACATCAGGCAACTGTAGTTAGCCATAGTCGAAATGTAGGTATTGATCCTGCTTGGGCATATGGTTTAATGCGTCAAGAAAGTCGTTTTGTGAGTGTCGCACGTTCGCATGTTGGAGCAGGCGGTTTAATGCAAATTATGCCAAACACTGCTAAATTGGTCGCGAAGCAAATGGGGGAAACTTATAATCCTGCTGCATTGACGGATACCAATACCAATATTCGCTACGGTACGTTTTATTTATCCATGATTCAAAATCAACTGAGTAGTAACCCCGTACTTGCAACAGCAGGTTATAATGCGGGACCCAATCGTGCCAAGAGATGGCAACCCGATTATCAAAGTTTATCTGCCGATCAATATACTGAATCGATTCCTTTGAGTGAAACACGTGACTATGTAAAAAATGTCATGACTAATGCCACGCATTACGGCATTTTACTTGGGCAAGGGCCACAAATTATTGAAAGTAGAATGCCGACTATTCCAATGCGAAGCATTCAGTAAATTATTTTTGATCATGTGATGACAACAGTTGAGATATTGGAAATCGTAAAATGAAGTACAACATTTTTAAGTCTTTGAAGCAAAAGCTTAATGCATGGCTTTATGCTATGACAGGTCTTTTTTGTTTTAGTGCTGGAAATGTTGTTGCTGCACCTGTTGTTCAAGGATATGTCATGCAGGTGCAAATGACACCTGCGGTCTGTGCAATGGATAGTAGCAAGAAGAAGCAACGAAAATGCTTGGAAGGTTATTCATTGACTGTTACTGGTTTGTTGCCTGAAACGACTCAGGCAGATTGTTCGACCAATACATCGGCAACATTATCACCATTACAAGCTAAAGTTGTTGCACGGGTTATGCCTGAAGAAAGCGCACGTGTTCAGTTATGGCGTAGTGTGGGGGGGTGTATTCCTTCTAATGCAAGTCAGTATTTTAGAACATTGATTAATTTTGCAGATCGTTTAAAGATTCCTGCTGATTTAACGGGTTCTGAAAATAAGCAAGTACAACACAACGCTTTACGTGCTCAATTTATTCGTTTAAATCCAGGTTTAACAGTCAATGGTATACGTTTTAATTGCCAAAATTTGCGTTCGACTCCTGTACTTACAGAAGTACAGGTTTGTTATAAGGTGAATGGTCAGTTTAAGCAATGCTCTAGTCATGTCCTTTCAAATTGTCCAAGCTCATTTAGCGTTCAAGGCTCATATTGAGTTTATCGATGATAAATTAACTGTTGATTTTTTTATTATACTTTTGTTGAAAATCATTTTCTTTTAAATGCATAACCGAAAAGATTGGAGTACAATCTTGGACGTTTAAGATGATTGGATTGGATAGACTAACTATCTAATCGCATTGAATATCCTCAATTGGAGATAATTAGATGAAGCAAGCAGTTCGTGTTGCCGTTACTGGCGCCGCAGGTCAAATTGGTTACAGCCTATTATTCCGTATTGCTAGCGGTGAAATGCTTGGTAAAGACCAACCTGTTATTTTGCAATTGTTAGAAGTTCCATTTGAGAAAGCTCAAGCTGCGCTTAAAGGCGTAATGATGGAACTTGACGACTGTGCTTTCCCATTATTGGAAGGTATGGTAGGTACTGATGATCCTAAAGTTGCATTTAAAGATGCAGATTACGCTCTTTTAGTTGGTTCACGTCCACGTGGTCCTGGTATGGAACGTGCTGAATTACTTAAAGTAAATGGCGAAATCTTCATTGGTCAAGGTCAAGCACTCAACGAAGTTGCGAGCCGTGATGTTAAAGTTCTTGTTGTAGGTAACCCTGCAAATACAAATGCTTACATTGCAATGAAATCTGCTCCAGATCTTCCAGCGAAAAACTTTACAGCAATGTTACGTCTTGATCACAACCGTGCGTTGACTCAACTTGCTCAAAAAGCTGGTGTTGCTGTTTCTGATATCGAAACAATGACAGTTTGGGGTAACCACTCTCCAACAATGTATGCTGACTACCGTTTTGCAACTGTAAACGGCGAAAGCTTAAAAGACAAAATTAACGATGCTGCTTGGAACAAAGATGTATTCCTTCCAACTGTTGGTAAACGTGGTGCTGCGATCATCGAAGCACGTGGTTTGTCTTCAGCTGCGTCTGCTGCAAATGCTGCAATCGACCATATGCGCGATTGGGCTCTTGGCACAAACGGCAAATGGGTAACAATGGGTATTCCTTCTGACGGTTCTTATGGTATTCCAGAAGGCGTTATGTTTGGTTTCCCTGTAACAACTGAAAATGGCGAATACAAAATCGTTCAAGGTCTTGAAATTGATGAATTCAGCCGTGAGCGTATCAATTTCACTCTAGATGAGTTAGAAGGCGAACGTGCAGCAGTTGCTGACATGATTAAATAATTTAATCTTTTGAAAGATTGAGTTAGAAAAAGCACCCTTTTAGGGTGCTTTTTTATTTCGAATCGCTTTTTTAAAAATGGATTCAACAAAAAATTACAAGAATAGACAGCGAACTGAGCAGACAAATTAGGCAAAGCTTCATATTTTAAAGATCACAATGAATAATTTGAAAAGAAAGAGGAATACTTGATATGTTTGATCAGCAACCGACTCTAGAATTATTATTTGAGCAATTGGGCTTATCATCTGAATCAGATGCAATTGATCAGTTTATTGAGGAACATCAATTGCCTGAAGGTACTATGATGCATCTAGCGCCATTTTGGACAGAAAACCAAAAGCAATTTTTATCGAGTCATTGGCAAAAAGATGATGAGTGGTCCATCGTGATTGATAATTTAAACGAGTTATTATATAAAGATATTAAAGCTGAACGTATTAAAAATTTAAGAAAATAAGTGGTACAAATACAAAAAAAGTCCAATCAAAATTGGGCTTTTTTTTAATCAATTTATCAGTTAGGATAATATGAAAATACAGAACAATTGATAAGGAGGGCGCAGGATGCTCACACAACAAAAACCATCCTTGGATTTACTGTTTTCACAACTCGGTTTAGCAAACAGTCCCGCAGCAATTGAATTGTACATTCGTACACATCAACTTCCTGCAAATGTTTCACTACATGACGCACCTTTTTGGAATAAAAGTCAGCGTGCATTATTAATTAGTCATTTGGTACAAGATGATGATTGGGCGATTTGGGTTGATGAGCTTAATCAGCAATTACATATGGATGCTTATAAACTCCAACCTGTTTAACTTTAACTTTTCCCAAGCGCAACAAAAAATGGCTCATTTCTGAGCCATTTCTATTTTTAAACTTTACACATTTCTATATTGATTAACTTGGAAGCACTTTTGGAAACCATTCGGCACCACGTACAGAGTGAAATGCTGAGTGTGACTGCAACAATGCAGGATCATGTGCAGGATTTTTTAAATATTTACCAATCCAATGACGAGTCATAGCTATTTCATTTTTACTCACAGCAGCATAAGCCAAGAAAAAATAAATATCTGCATCTTCATTCACGGTTAATGGTTTTAAAATTTGCTGTGTAATTAAGGCATAACGCGTTTCTTTAGTAATTTCGAAAAAGATCATATAGGCCTTTACCAAATGCAAAGAAAGTTTTACATATAACGCCATTGGCATTTCTTCGTATTCAACTCGAGCTGTTTCAAGTAACACAATCGCTTCTTGCAGGAAGTGGATTTGTTCCTGTTTAGAATGGCTTATTGTTGCAAGCTCTAAGCGTAAATCCCCACGTTCAAGTGCAAGTTCGGGTGAATTGTTTGTCAAATACAATTGATCCGTTTCACCAATGCGCGAGATGATATTTGTTGTATTTACAGACATGTCCGAATCCTCTTTAGTTCTGCTCATTATAATAAGGCTGATGTCTGTGATTTAAACCCCTTGTCAATCAGAAACTGTATTTTAAGTGTGTTTAATATTTTAGCGATTATCAGTTTAATAGTAATTTTTTCTAAAAAATAAAAATTAATTTGTTACTAAATATCAAGTGGTTGTGTTTAAAAAATAAACAAAAAATATGATTGATGTAGTATTTTGTTTCCTTGTGTTATTTATTTTTTATTTTTGTAGTGGGGTTTTTATGAACAAAAAAATGAAACTGAATATTTATGGCTTAGGGATGGGCTGGTTGTTGCTTTGTAGTGGGCATACGATGGCGAATGATGTTTATGAGGCAATGCGGGGGTTGTCATTGGAGTCAGAAAATATTAATCAAATTTTAACAGAGAAGGTTCCTGAGTTTGCAACCATGATGAATAATCAAGTTGCTCAAGGTTATACGGTGACTTTGAAAGATACGGTTGGCAAGGAAGCAAATCGGGTTGAAGTTATTGTGCGACGTGCAAATGAAAATACTGTTCAATATCAACGCTTACAAGGAAAAGGCTTACCCTTTTTTGTTGTGGTGCGTAACCACTCAAGTGAAAGAATAAAATTTAAGCCAAATGAGGTTCGTTTAACTTTTAATGACCGTGAATATAAGCCCATGACCAATAGTCGGCTAGAGCAGGTTTTAAAGCGTACAAATTTAAAAGAGTTTTCTTTGAAAAGAGCAGTGAGTGACATTGCTGTTATTGCTAAAACTGCAACGGCTATACCGAGTTTAGAAGGCGTGAGTTTAATGACAAATACGCTTGTTGGTGCATTAAAAGGTTCTGATGTAACTCAAGTTATTTTACAAGAAACACAAGGTCAAGTGACTAAAAGTGGACAAAGAGTAGGTAAGTTTAAAGATTTCCATAATATGATTCAGACTCAGCTTGATGAAGAGTTTAAAGCTGGTGATAACATGTTTTTGCATATGGATGAAATGGATTTACCTGGACACAGCCTAACGTCTTTCAATATATTTTTTGAAGAGGCGACATTAAATGATAAAAACATGCAAATACGAATGCCAATGGCGAGTATTCAACATGAATATAAATTTAAGTTTGTAGATGAACAAGCAGCAAATTTTTAAAATCTGTACGAAAATATAAGTGCTATTGAATATTTTCGAGGTCAAAATATTAAAATGCGAGGAAATATTGGTTTAAACCTCATCAATATTTCCTTGATTTATTTGTGTAGCTTGATCAAATAAATTTTGATTGAACTCAAATGGTTTGAGTACGTAACCATGCTGTAATTGATAGGCGTTGTTCTTTTGCCTCAATTACTTCATGCAATAAGTCACTTTGAAAGATCGCAATACGATTTGGTTTCGGAACAATGGTATGCCATTGATTATTTTTGTCTTGTAAACGTAATTGTCCGTCCCATTCTGCTCGCCATGCTTCATGCAAATAGTAAACAGTTGAAATAATACGACCATTTTTACCTTGAGGATTGTCTCGATGTAAGGCATAAAATTCACCTGCGTTGTAACAGGCAAAATGAGCTTCGACTTCTTGAATACCTAAGTAAAAACTTCTATTTAAGACTTGAGAAAGTGCTTGAAGGGCATTGATATGTTGTTGAGCGATCTTTAATTCTTCATTAATCCAAAGAATGTGATCACTACGAATATTGCTAACGACACCATTTTGAATGGCAGCTTCACGAAAAAGATTAAGATTTGAAGTACATTCTTCAACAAGTTGTTGGGTATAGCTAAATGGATAAGCATTGTCAATAAAAGTAAAACCATGCTGATCAAGATCATCGAGAATTTGATCAACATTCCAAGACTCTGGGAGGAGTGTAGCTTCCATAAAATTCCAATAAAACAACAGAAAAATTCAAGCTAATAGTTTAGAACAAATGTGGAAAGATGAAGAAATGTTTTTTCGTGCTAAAATAGCGGTTGAACTCAGGAATAATTGAAACATGAATTACCGTCACCATTTCCATGCGGGCAACTTTGCCGATGTCATGAAGCATGTATTGTTGCTACAGCTACTCTCGCGTCTTAACACGAAAGATAAACCTTATCGTTATATCGATACGCATGGTGGTGCGGGCAAATACGATCTATCAACAGCAGAAGCACAAAAGTCGGGTGAGTTTTTAAATGGTATTCATCGTCTTGTAAAACTTGATGATTCTATTAAACGTAATGCTCCTGAAGGCGTAAAGCAATATCTTAAGGTTGTTGAAGATATGCGTGCAGGTTCAGGTAAAGGTGCATACCCAGGTTCACCATGGTTTGCGCTTGAAGGCATGCGTGATATTGATAAAGCGACTATTTTTGAAATGCAGCGCGATGTATTTCAACAGCTCTACTATAATATTCGTGATAAGCGTGCAGGCTTACATGAACGTAATGCTTATGAAGGCTTACTTGGTGTGATTCCACCGAAGGAAAAACGTGGTTTGGTGATGATTGATCCACCTTACGAAATAGAACGTAAAGATTTCCCACAACTTGTTGAGTTGATGGTTGCTGCTTACAAAAAATGGCCTACGGGTGTTTTTGCAGTTTGGTATCCAATTAAAGACCGTGCCATGATTGAACGTTTTGAGAAAAAAATGATCAAAACGGGTATTCGCCGTCAGTTGGTATGTGAAATTTGCGTATGGCCAGATGATACGCCAGTTGGTTTAAATGGCTGTGGCTTACTTGTGATCAATCCACCATGGAAATTCTCTCAAGACGCTGACGAAGCATTACAATGGTTATTCCCGCATTTACGTATGCAGGATACGGGTGGACATGCCGCTGTTCGTTGGTTGGTTGGTGAGTAATTTTTAATAAAAGCAATAAGGTCACATGTAGGATCCGAAAATGACAAATACAAATAAACCCGAAAGCGATCAAGCTTCAGAAGCGCAAACGAGTTTCGATGGCATTACGTTTGAAGTGGAAGAAGAAGAGCATACGCAAGAAGGTAATAAAGTGAAGCGTCGTGGTATCTATCTGTGGCCGAACCTGATTACAACCTCAGCGTTGTTGTCAGGTTTTTACTCGATTATTGCCAGTATGAATGGCGATTATACGCAAGCAATTTATGCTATTTTTATTGCAGCATTACTTGATGGTTTAGATGGTCGAGTTGCACGTGCGATTGGTGCGCAAAGTGCCTTTGGTGAGCAGTTTGATTCATTGTCTGACTTGTTAGCATTTGGTGTTGCACCTGCTATTCTTATGTATAGTTGGAGTTTGCATGATTTAGGTCGTATTGGCTTAGCTGCATGTTTTGTCTATACAGCTTGTGCTGCATTTCGTTTAGCACGTTTTAATGTACAAATTGGTGTGGTCGATAAACGCTACTTTATTGGTGTTGCAAGTCCGCTTGCCGCCATTATGATTGTATCATTAGTTTGGGTTGGGCGAGATTTCCCGCTTATTTTCGATTTAAAAGATGTTGCTATTCAAACTGTAAATGCTGTGATTATTGTTGCAGTCGGTTTATTGATGATTTCCAATATCAAGTACTACTCATTTAAAACAGTCGATCGTAGTCGTGTGCCATTTTTCGTTTTACCTATTATTGTATTTATTCTTGCGGCAATGACGTATAACATTCCTGTAGGAATTTTGGTTATTTCAATTATTTATGCATTATCAGGATTTGTAACAACCTTTATGGCACGAAAATCAGCATAAATAAAATCTAAAAATGACATCAGAGATTTTGAAATATAGGGCGGGATAAAAGGAGCCTGATTATGAAGCTGTTTATGCATCCATCCAATGAATCTACGCAGCTTAAGTCAGAGCGGTTCCCGCTTGATCTCGCTTACCATCCTGTTAAGGGATGGTACAAAATTATTTATCAAGGATTGATAATTCCCGATTTACCATCACCATTACACTATTTCAATTTTAAAGCACTCACAGGGCAACCCAATATTCCCATTTTGCGTAATCAAAGCGCTATTTCTACAAATCCCTTAGATACTGTTTTTGTGTTGAGTAGTAGTAGTCCACAAATGACAGGACATATCCATAATTATTCTCAACAGAATGAATGCCACTTTAAGGACACACTTTTTCGATTTGGCGAAAAACAACAATTAAGCGGTGCATTTCCTAGATTTCATTTACAGCGGAATGATGATGAGTTACAGGTCAATTTAAATATCGAAACACAGCCGATCATTCATCAGTTCAATCGTTTAAAAATTGGTATTTATGATCACTGGTCGCTGCTTTGTCAATGTCAGGGTTCTATTCGATATAAAAATCAAACTTTTGAGATTAACCATCAAGGTGCATTTGAATATGCGCGTGCAATCAATGTGCTTTATTTACCGATATGCTTTTATACCTACCAAATGATTCATTTGAAAAATCAACAGCAACTTATTTTGATTCAATTAAAAAATCAATTTAATCAGATTATTCAGTCGCGTATGTATTTACGATCAGCAGATCATAAAATCCCTATTTTTATTGATGAACAGGTTAGCTTCAATGTTCATCGGGTTTATCCGAAAGTAACTACACCAAATCAACAAGAAATGTATCTCCCTCGTGAATTTGAATGGGAAGTGAAACATGCTGAATATGATATTCACTTATATGGCCGAAGCCGTGGAGATTTTAAATTTGGTTTAGGTGCAGGCTATGTTGGAAGCTTTTGTTACCAATTAACGATCAATAATGAAGTGGAGGAGGGGAGTGCGGGCTATTGTGAATATATCGATGTGCGACCATTACTCTGGCAAGAACAGAATGATGATGAAAAAAATAACAATAAAATTGCTAATATTGCCCCAATTGCACTTAAAAATAGATGAAAAGTTGTATTTTGCCTAATAAACAACCACTCAAACACGAATTAAGAAAATAATTTAAAAAAGGTATTGCGTGGTATAAAAAATACTGTAGAATGCACATC
>NZ_JBJZOR010000022.1:0-54648 GCF_046269225.1 Acinetobacter sp. TY2 | reverse complement strand
AATGGCCGAAGACTTTTATAAGTTGGCTGCCTAGAATCTCCCAAGGGAAAGTCTCCTGATAATTCAGCGTATATCAAAGTGAATGGTTCACTTTTTATGATGTAATTGAATTTATAATTCAAAATAAAACAGGAACTACATTTTTCGGTAATATAACAGCCTACAGTCAAAGTAATTTAATTCATGCAATAAATAATGCTTTAGAAGCAGAAAACTCTGCATACAGAGTAATAGAACAACAAATTACAGAAATCACTTCCGAACAAGAAATCCAATCCATCGAAAATGCTTTAGCAAATACGAGTCCTTATTCAGGTGTTCAACAACATTTAAATCAATCATTAAAATTGATGTCAGACCGACAAAATCCTGACTATCGAAATTCAATTAAAGAGTCTATTTCAGCCATAGAGGGTATTTGCAAAATTATCGCAAATAAAGAAAATGCTGGATTTCAAGAAACCCTAGCTATTATTCAAAATAAATATGATTTGCATAAAAGCTTAAAAGAAGGGTTTGTCAAATTTTACGGCTATACCTCAAATGGAGATGGTATCCGCCATGCAATGCTCGAAGAGTCCGATTTAAGTTATATAGATGCAAAATTCATGCTTGTTGCTTGTACCAATTTCATCAATTACTTGATTGAAAAGACTAAATAATAATTTAAAGGAGTAATAAAATTTGCTCCTTTTTTAGTTAAAATCTCTAATCCCCTCTGCCAACTTAGCCAACTCTCCATCATCCGCACGTTTAAAATCATGCGAGGAAATATAACCTTCATATTGGTCAAAATACTTATCGACATTTGAACTGACTTGCTTCCAATTTTCATGCATTTGCTTGGTTCCGTGCATTGGAAATAATTTCGCATGAATATGATCCACACCGAACCCCTCAAATACCATCGCTGTACGACCAACATCCTCAAAAAAATAATCTAACTTTTTAGCAATTTGTTTGGTATAAAGCATCAAACCAGTTAAAACATCATCTTCAAGATCAAAGGCATAACTTGGATAATGCTTTTTCGGCATCACAACCGTTGCACCCAAAGTATTCGGAAAAATTGTTAAAAAAGCCATAAAATCTTCGTTTTCATCAACCAAATGGCACGGCATTTCATTTTTAATTATTTTACAAAAAATACATGAATCACTCATTATCATTATCCCTATTCATTCATTTTTATAACTTCAAATCTTCTACTAGACTACATTCTATTTCAATCAACTCAATACTTTATTTTCGCCCTTACACCTTTGCTTTAAACAAAAACTTAATTTGGAAATATCAAACAAAATATGCCTATATTGATCATTAATAAGATTAAAGTAATCAATATTTAAAAAACATATCCGTCTAACGTAATAAAACCCGAGTTCAATTAAAAATTTTATTGAAACTCAGGTTTGGTATTCAAAAATAACTTATCTAATTTATGCCTTAGAAACGAGTTCTTAAAGACAAGGTGACATTACGTGGCTCACCCCAATACACACCATTATAGAAACCCACTTGCTGATAATACTTTTCATCAAACAAATTATTTACTTGTAAGTTTGCACTGAAGTAATCACTAAATGTATATCCAACATTTGCACTTGCTAAGAAGTACGCATCTTGTCGAACATAACCATCGGAATTCTTAGGTGCACTGCTAGATTTACTTTCAACATCACTTTGCCAATTCACACCAAAGCCGACATTCACTTTATTGGCACCTGTCCACAACGTCTCAGGCAATTTAAAATTTGTATACACTTTAACTAGGTTCTGAGGAATTGTTGTTGAAGCCTTAACCTGTTCCGAACTAACACTATTAACATACGTATAGCCTGCTGTGATATTCCAGTCTGGCGTAATACGACCAATCGCTTCAATTTCAAAGCCTTCTATTTTAAGACCTTCACCTGAAGCCTTCATTGGATCACCACCATCATCGGTTTTAATCCCTTCAGCAATTGCCTGTTCATCTCGAACAGCTACATTGGTTTTCTTTGTCCAAAACATAGCAGCTGTTGCCAACAGTTGATCATCTAACAAACTCGCTTTTAAACCCGCCTCGTAGCTTTCACCTGTTTCTGGATCTAAGAAACTATTATTACGATCTTTACTACTGCTCGGATTAAACATATCTGTGTAGCTTGCATATGCTGTTACAATATCATTAATATCATATGTCGCCCCAAAATACGGCGTAAAAGCATCGGTCTCAACATCACTTTTAGTACCATTCGTTGCAGAATAGTCACTATAACGACCACCTAAAATAAGTTTTAATGCTTCCGTCATATTTAACTTTAACGTTGTATAAACGCCGTAATTTCGCTGTTCTGCATCTTTAGTACTCGGTATTACCGTATAACTAGGCTTTGTTGTTGCATTGCCATCCCAAGTACGCCAATCATTAATTACACATGTATCTCCAAGATTATTTGATGGAACTTTCACACCATTAACTGTTTTAGTACATGTAAGCTGATCACTTGCAATACCGTTTATAGTACCCGAAGGGCTATCTGTTGAACGGTCGAAACCATTACCTCCAATTACTAACTCATGCTCACGGTTAAACAGTTTGAACGGACCACTTGCATACAGCTCTAAACTTGTTTTCTTTGATTCTGAAGTAGGATAGGTTGTAGACCAAACTCCTACACCTGTACCATCTTGATTCGGAAAACCAGAACCGCCGTAGGACATCAACCAAAAACTCTTAGATAATGAATATGAGCCTGCAGCTTTTATGATCCAATTATTATCAAATTTATAGGTTAAATCTGCAAAAGCAGTTTTGTCACTTTGGCTAATTGTATTCCAGCGATTCGCCAAACTAAAATTACGAGGTAAGTTTGCTAAAGAACCATCCTGATACCAATATGGGACTGTTCCCCAAGTCGATCCTCTTGGCTGATTATCTTGATATTGGAAGCCAATACTTCCTGTTAAATTTGATGAAAAGTCAGCTTCGACCATCGCCATTGCAGCTGTTGACTCCAATGAATAATAATCCATGTAAGACTCGCCATCTCGATGTGCTGCCATTACACGACTCCGAACACTTCCATCTTTTGTTAATGGAATAGAAACATCCGCTTCTGTTCGAATCGTATCCCATCGACTAAACGATGTAGCTGCAGAACCCGACAACTCTTTTGTTGGTCGCTTTCTAATCATATTAATAGTCGCTGATGGGTTTCCTGTTGCTCCAGTTAAACCTGCTGCTCCTTTAATCACTTCAATTCTATCGAAGAAAAAACTGTCTACTCGTGGGCTATTTTCTCCAATAGGCATTCCATCAATTTGACGATTTGTAATTCCATAGCCTCTAGCCGAGTAGTTAGATCGTTCACTATCATTTTTCGTCACAGTTACGCCAGGAGTAGCGGCAAGGACATCATCAATAATATTGAGATTTCGCTGTTCAATTTGCTCTCGCGTAATCACACTCACCGATTGAGGCGTATCTTTTAAGGAGAGTTTTAATTTAGACGATGTCCTAGATGACTCAGCTTTATAACTTTTACTGCCTTCTGTTACATCCTTATCTGAATTAGCAACAATTGTAATTGTAGGTAAGGAATAATTTTCGGCTTCATTGTCTTGCTCTTGCGCAAAAACACTTTGTGATAAAACACAGCTGATCAAAACTGATTTTATAGCAATATTTAAAGCAGTTTGTTTAAGCTTAATTTCCATAATACTTAAATCTAAATATAAATAAGAATCATTATTATTACTATTTAATAAAGAAAAACAAACAATTTCTACATACTATTTCTATAATTCAAAGGCAGCCAATAAAGCACACCCGTACAAACCATTGATATATATCTATTTTTATAAATATTAAATATAATTAGACAATGAGTCGATTCCGCCCACCTGCCTTGGCTTTAAATAATGATTGATCTGCTTTCATAAACAGAGCTTGCCAACTCTCAGCACCACTCGCAATACCTATACTCACAGATATTTTTAGTTTTTCATTTGATTCAACTTTACTTGGTAAATCAAACTCTAATGCGGAAACATCTGCCAAAATACTTTCTGCAATTTGTATAATCCAATCCGTATGAGTTTTTTCTAATAAAATCAAAAACTCATCACCACCAAAACGAATAATAAGGTCAGAATGTGCAACATTATTTTTTAAACAAGAAGAGATTGCAACGATCACTTCATCACCAAAAAAATGTCCGTAACAATCGTTCACTGCTTTGAAATTATCAATATCAACGACAATTAAATTTAAAGTTTGAAAGCGTTGTGGTTGCATTTCCATGTCTTTCAAATAAGCATCCAAAGCTGTTCTATTAGAAACACCCGTTAAGCGATCCGTATTTGCCATATTTTTGAGTTGTTCTTCAAATGCATCTCTTTGAATCAACATATTTTTTAAACTTTCAATCGCCTCAGATAAACTTTCTTTGCCATCATGCCGAGCTAAATTATTTAACTCTTGACCTAAATCGGCCTGAGAAGATAATGCAACAATACTATTTCGTGCCTGAATTAAGGGTTCAAATAAATTTTTTCGCGTATAAATCATGATAAAAATCGCAACACCCAAAGAGAGTATTGAAATAAATAAAGTTAAAAAGAATTTACGCTGAGCAATATGAATATTATGTCGAGCATTAAGTGCATGTGCTTCTAAAAGATAAGTTTGTAAATCAACCACGCTTGAAAAACGACTTACCATATATTCTGTCAATTGATTTGGCGTTAAAAAATAAGTTTGATTGTGCTGACTTTCTGAAATTAAACGATTTACAGCTGACAATCCCTGCCCCAAAAAATTTGCTTCAACATTTTTATGCAATTCAAGATATTGGGGTGTTTTTAATTGCTCAGGTTGCATTGAATCCATTAGACGCCACAAATATTTTGCTTGCTCTTGTGCCAATAGTGAACTCAGGTGATTTTCTTCAGGAATTTTCTGTTGCGCGCTTAAGGGAGCCATTATAGTTGATGCAACTCGCCCTGCTTGATCACGCAAATCTGCTAATAATAAAACAATCGATGCAAAGTCATTTACAGACGTATTATTTTTCTTAGCCGCTGCAATTAATTGCTGAAAAATATTTCGACAACTATCCCATGCACCAAACATTGAAAAAATTGCTGCATTCATTTGTGTTGTTGTTCTTTGATCAGCATGTATATAACGATCTACTTGATGGCGTGCACTTTGTAAATCTGACCGTAACTCAACATCGACTTGTTGCGCTAACTGATAAAATCCTGATTTTTCAAGCATCGTAACAGTCAAATCCATTTGCTGATCGACTTCAATACGATATTTTTGCAATGCGTTCAAGTTAATCGCTAAGTTACTAATATCACTCGACATTGCTTTATTTGCAGGCGCACGTTCACGTGAAATTTTATTAGATAATTCTGCAAATACTCTTAAATTTTGAATATCAACTAAGGTTTGTTGTGATTGTTGATAATAGCGTTTACTTTCTAAAATTTGAGGTAATGCAATAAAAATAATAGATAAAATAACGACAAGCATCAGAATTAACAATCGGGCTTTTATTTGCTCTGAATGTAATTCGTTCGTCATAATATCTATCCTACTCAAAGCTTTTTTGACATTTACGAATTTTCAATATCAATGAATGATGCTGATTTACTCTATATAGTCATCATCTCTTGAGGACAGCACTACATAAAGCCTAAACAAACGAATGTTTGAATTTTAGCCACATCTATTGCTACACATTCTATTTAAAAAAAGCGAGATGTCTACTTTTATCATTCCCGCTTAAAAAAGTGACAATTATCGTAAGTAAAAAAATATGCCTAACTTATCTAAAACATCTAAAGTCAGTTGCTTACGCTCTGTTGCATCATCCCCTTCTTTCATTTCCATGTTTAAAGTAAAAGCTGTGATTTTGCCATTCGGTTGCTCCACCCAACCTGTATACCAACCGACTTGTGGACTCACATCCGAAGCCCAACCACTTTTAGCATATAATTTGGCATCACCTCGTCTTTCTATATACAGCATCTCTTTCACTTGTTGTTGAACAGCAGTATCAAAAGGCAAAGATTGGGTTGCTAATTGATAAGCAAATTTAGCTTCTTGCTCAGGTGTCACTTTCAAAGGTCCAACAAGCCAAAAATTATCGACTTGATGACCGATGTCAGCATTACCAAAACCAACACGTTTTACTTCGCTACGCATTAAATCTAAACCAATACGACGTGCCAACTCCTGATAAACAGGAACTGCTGAAGCCTGCATTGCTTCAGTTAAAGTCATATCTTTTTCCCAAGCTTTGAAAGATCGCTTTTCGCCCTGCCATTTAAACACTTCATTTGGATCAATCTTATTATGTTGCAAACCAATCAACGCATTTAGCATTTTAAACGTCGACGCTGGTACATAAGCCCTTTGTGCACGTGTTAAATCATTACCATAGCTTTTCAGCTGAATGCCATCATAAGTGACAAAAACCGCTTGAGTTTGCGCTTCATTGAATAATAGTGGAATTTCTTGTACACGAGATGTTTGAGTGGAATACATCATATTTGCCTTAATATCTAAATGATGATTCATCGATACATTTGAACTACATGCGCCAAGCAGAGCCGAAACCATAATTAATATAAAATGACGATACATTGCAAAATTCTCACTTTCTCTTTCAGTCTGAATTTTAATCTATTGTTTTCCGCTAACACTATAAATTTTATTAAAAAATTATTTTTTTTATTCAACTCAGGAAAAATAATATTTACACATGCTACATCATAGTGCATAATGCACCGCATTAGGGCAGTAATAGATATTTCCTCAGCAGGATGTTTATTTCTCCCTCAGATTTTGGCGAGAAAATCCGAATTTTAACGAATTCGGATTTTTTTTATGCTAAATATTACATTTTGAAATAAATCACACCTAATAGCTCACTTATTTGCGCACCATATTGATGCACTTATTTTGTGCATTCTTTACTTATCAAAACTTTATTTTTTAACTAATCTCAAATTTTAGACAAAAAAAAAGCCCAACCTTGGGGAAAGCTGGGCATATAAAAACAAATATGGAGAACATTTATAGAAAATAAATCTATATTTGATATAAATATTATGTGAAAAAAGCATGATTATGTAAAGTTGATTAATTTGATCAGAATTAAATTACTTATCATAATATTCGATTAACATTGATATTGTCACAGTTCAATTGCAAAATTGATTGCGAATAAACATAATCTATTTTTTATGTATTTTAAGATCGTAAATTTTAAAAATTAATGATGTTTATCTTCATTTAATGATCATAATTAACGATTAATAATCGAAATTAAATTTATTTTTACAATAAAAATTATGGTTAAAATAAAATCAACCCTTCATCTTTCAATCTATTTTTTAAGCTTTAGCTTCTTGTTCTTATTTAAGTTTTATGTTCGTTGACAAATCAAATTTTATTTGAACACTTTTTATGCAATACCATAATTAAAGCCAATTACCAAATGTTAAATATTGTTAAACATCATTGATATAATATTTTGTAACAATACAATGGCTCACGTTTAACCCATTTCAACCTTTGGAAATGATCATGAAAAAACTCGGTTTAGCCACTGCTCTATTATTAGCCATGACCGGCGCTCAAGCGTATCAATTTGAAGTACAAGGTCAATCTGAGTACACAGATACAACTGTAAATGACAAAGATTTCACTGGTGGTCTTCAAGGGACTTACTACTTCAAAAATGTTGACGCAACTAAAGGTCCACTTGCTGAAGCTGCTTTTGTAAACCAAGCATCAAATGTATCTTTGGCTTACAACTATGGTGAAATCGGTACTCAAGGTATTGATATTACTGCGCACAACTATGGTGCTAAAGCTGAAGCTTATGTTCCAACTAAATTCGTTCCTGCTTATGCAAGCGCGTCTTATAGCCACACAATCTTAGATAGCAAGAATGACAATGCTAAAGATGATAGTGGCGACCGTTATGCATTAGAACTTGGTGTACTTCCTACTCAGAACTTTTTGGTTGCTGTAGGTTACACAAGTGCTGCAAACCAAGCTGCTGTTGATGCATTCAATGTTATGGGTAACGGCGTAGCGAAAGCTGCTGCTGAAGCTGTAACGATTGGTGATGATCAAGATGCCGTTACTGCTCGTGCTAAATACGTTGGCGGTATTGATAATACAAATATGTCTATCGGCTTTGAATCTGCAATCATTTATGGTGATGACACTGCTTACCAATTCAAAACTGACCTATTCTTAACGCCTAAGTTAAGCGTTGGCGCTTCTTATGCAGAATCAAGCTACGAAGGTACACCTGACTCAGCTTGGGGTGCAAATGTAAATTACTTCATCACTCCTGCTATTGCAGTTGGTGCAAGCTACGTAAATGCAAACTACGAAGCAGCTAAAGGTCAAACTGTTGCTTATGCTGGTGACACTCAATCTGTTGGCGTAAATGCTAAATTCCGTTTCTAATTTTTAAACTTTAGATACTGAAATAAAAAAGGACTCTAATTTAGAGTCCTTTTTTATGCTTTGTGCTACTTAATAAAAATATTAATTCCGAACTACATTTAAGAAATGTAAATGACGCTCATACTGATCAATAATATCTTGCAATAAATCATCTTGCGTCCAATCCATCACATTATAATTTTGACCGCCTTCTCGTAAAAACACTTCAGCTTGATAAAAATTATCCGTTTCTTGATGTTGTTCATTCATCATAAAACTTGGTGCAACTGTTGGGCGTGCAATCACTTTATAAATAAAGTTAAATTCATCATGATGATCTACACTCAGTTGAAGACCATCTTCAACCTCTTTCACTACAACATTTAAATGTCGACGTTTAAATTCGTAACGTACACTTTCAAATGCTTTAATCACCTCTTGATTAATATAACTTTGAACTTCTACATGATGATGAGGATGATGCATAATCAGTCCTAATCGTTGTTGCCAACTCCGAGGATTTTGCACAGCACGTGGCGTAATTCTTGCCACTTGTAAAGCCTGCGTTTTAGTGACATCTAGACGCAATGATTTCAACAATCCCCAACACAGCAACAACATGATGATAGTAAATGGTAAAGCACTCAACATGGTCGCCGATTGTAAAGCACCTAAACCACCAACAACCAACAAAATAATGGATAAAATTGCCATTAATGCTGTCCAAAATAGACGTTGCCAGATTGGAGAGTTTTCAGTTTTTGCAGTTAAATAATCTGTCACTAATGCACCTGAATCTGCCGAAGTCACAAAAAATAAAATAACCAAAACCGTAGCGACTAAACTAGAAATACTCGCAAATGGAAGATAGGTGAGAAACTCAAATAGCGCCACTGAAGAATCCTGTTGTACTGCTGAAATCAGTCCAACGTGCCCTTGCTCCAAAATGCTAAATAAAGCCGCATTACCCATAAAGCCCATCCAAATCAGGGTAAAACCTGTAGGAATAAGCAATACACCGACAATAAATTCACGAATCGTACGTCCTTTGGATACCCTTGCAATGAACATCCCTACAAATGGCGACCATGAAATCCACCACGCCCAATACATGATTGTCCAGCCACCAATCCAATCACCTGGTTGATAAGCATATAAATTAAAGGTCATGCTAAACAAATTGGAAAAATACTGTCCAGCATTTTGAATCGTGCCTTGTAAAATATAGACACTTGAACTTGCGAAAAAAACAAAACCAAGCAATAGCAAGGCTAAGAGCAAATTCAACTCAGATAAACGTTTAATCCCTTTATCTAAGCCTAAAAATACAGATAATGAAGCCAAACTACTGACAAAAATAATCAGTATGATTTGCATGCTAATCGTGCTTTCCCAACCCAACAAATAACTTAAACCTGAGCTAATTTGGGTTACACCAAAACCTAAAGTTGTCGCAACACCAAAAACTGTACCAATAGTTGCAAAAGTATCGACAGCATCACCAATAGGACCATAAATTTTTTGTCCTATCAGTGGGTATAAGCCCGAGCGTACTTTAAGGGGTAGGTTATAACGAAATGCAAAATACGCTAGTGTCAGTCCAACGATGGCATAGATTGCCCATGCATGAAAACCCCAATGGAAAAAGGTAATTCTCATGGCTTGTTGTGCAGATTGAATTGTTTGTGGATCGCCTGTCGGTGGATTGACATAGTGCATCACAGGTTCAGCAATACCAAAGAACATCAGTCCAATACCCATGCCTGCAGTAAATAACATCGCAAACCATGAACCATTGCTGTATTCAGGTTGACTATGATCTGGACCCAATTTAATTTTGCCCATTTCAGACATGGCAATAAAAATGAGTACTATTAAAAAAATCGCAACAGATAATACATAGAACCAACTAAATGAATCTGTGATCCATTGTTTCATTTGCTGTGTAATGAGTTCAAATGCATTTGGTGCAAAGATGACAACCATCAGAAAAATAAAAATAATTCCAACGGTACTTAAGAAAACATTTGGATTGACGTTATCAAACCAAGTTGTTTTTTTGGAAGGCATATTTCCCCCAGGTTTTTATATTTAAAGGACAGACTTTTAAAGTCAAAAAGGCATTCACAGATGTGAAAAAAGACGAACTCTGTAGAAAATCGTTCGAGTTCGGTAAGAATTGTAATTTAAATTGTTGCTTTTAGCAGTTTAGCAAATGTAACCATTTACCATTATTCACTCGAATCTCTTTTATGTACTACATAATGTAGTGATATTAATCTCGATACAATTAATGCCAAATACATCACACCACAAAGCATCTGAATCATGGCAATGACACGAGCGGCAGGTAATATTGGCATTAAATCGGATAGTCCAGTTGCCGATTGAAGACTAAAACTCAAAAAAAGTAAGTCTAACCAACGCTGATAATCCCCTGCGAAATTTGGATTTTGAAAACTTCCTGGAATCAATAACTGACAAATACTATAGAGAAATGCAAAGCCCCAAGCGATAAGAGTAAAAACGGCTCCTGCCGCAAACAATTCATCTTTGGTTAAATACTTGTCTTCAAACATATAACGAATTAAACCATACGCCGCACAAAAATAAGCCGATGCTTCAAAAGCATGTGCAATTACTTGTAAATAATTATTGTTTATTCCAAATAACATCAGCGATGAAAAAATGAATGCTCCTCCAACAAAAATCAGCCCCATCATTGTAAAAGTCGGCGTATTTCGAATCACTTTGGCAATAATCAATAAAGCAAGTACACCCATTGCCCAACTTAAAATCTGGTAAGTTCGGCTTTCTATAGTAAAAATAGACAGAATGAGAATTAACAACTGTACTAATAACAGCCAAGCAGAAGGAAGTAATTTTAAGTCTTGCCAAAAGTGATTGATTATTTTCATCTTTGATCAGATTTTGTTTTATTTGAATGATTTCAACTTAACATATTTAAAATCTCAACGAAAAGAGAAAAATGTATGGTTAAGCAGTTTAAAACCTTTCAATTTTAGACATAAAAAAACACCTCAAATGAGGTGTTTTTTTAGTGAGTCAGATTAGTGATCGGATGCACCTGAGATACCAATACCTGTTTGTGAGCGTACAAACTGTGCATCAAATGCTTTACGTTCAGCTTGTGCACGTGGCGAGTTATCGGTTACAGAGAACAACCAGCAGCAGAAGAACGCTAATGGCATTGCAAAGATTGCAGGACCATTGAATGGGTTTACTGGTGTATCAGAGATCCCCAATGTATCAACCCAAACCGCTTTAGATAGAACAATCAGTGTTACTGCTAGTCCTAGCCCTACAACACCACCAACAACAGCACCACGAGTCGTTAAACCTTTCCAGAACATTGAAAGTACAAGTACTGGGAAGTTTGCACATGCTGCTACAGAGAATGCTAAACCAACCATGAATGCAACGTTTTGCTTCTCGAAGATAATACCAAGAATCATGGCAAAAATCGCAAGACCTAAAGTTGCAATTTTAGACATACGTAGTTCAGATTCAGGCGTTGTTTGACCTTTCTTAAATACGTTTGCATATAAGTCATGAGAAATTGCAGATGCACCAGACAGCGTCAGACCTGCTACAACCGCAAGGATTGTTGCAAATGCTACAGCTGAAATAAAGCCCATGAACAAGTCACCGCCAACCGCATCAGACAAGTGAACCGCAGCCATGTTATTACCACCAACAAGCTCAAGCTTGCCAGTCACAGCCATTTTCGCTACATCAATAAATTGTGGGTTGTTTGATACAAAAAGAATCGCACCGAAACCAATAATGAAAGTTAAAAGATAGAAGTAACCAATGAAACCTGTTGCTACAACCACAGATTTACGTGCTTCTTTTGCATCTTTAACTGTAAAGAAACGCATTAAAATGTGTGGAAGACCTGCTGTACCAAACATTAATGCCAAACCTAAAGACAATGCATCTAGTGGATTAGCCGCAAGTTTACCAGGTCCCATAATGTTAGATGCTTCTGCAACCGTCATATTATGTACTTTCGCAAATACATCAATAGATTGACGGAACATTTCAGAAAAGCTATATCCAACAGAATGCATCACCATAAATGCCATGAACGTTGCACCAGACAGCAACATTACTGCTTTAATGATTTGTACCCAAGTCGTTGCTAACATACCACCAAACATTACATAAGCCATCATTAGAAGACCAACGATAACAACAGCAATATTATAGTTCAAACCAAATAATAGTTTGATCAACTGACCTGCACCAACCATCTGCGCAATTAAGTAAAATGCAACAACAACCAGCGAGCTAATTGCAGCCAAAGTACGAACTGGTTTTTCTTCCAAACGGAATGACACTACATCAGATAAGTTAAATTTACCTAAGTTACGTAAACGTTCAGCGATTAAGAACAATACGATTGGCCAACCCACCATGAAGCCTAAAGAATACAATAGACCGTCAAAACCTGAGCTGAATACAAGTGCAGAAATACCCAAGAACGATGCTGCTGACATATAGTCACCTGCAATCGCCAAGCCATTTTGAAAACCTGAAATACCACCACCAGCGGTATAGAAATCCGCAGTACTTGTCGTTTGTTTTGCAGCCCACTTGGTAATGAATAGTGTAAAACCAACAAAAATAGCAAACATGACAATCGCATGCCAGTTGGTTGCTTGTTGTTGTGCTTCACCTAAATCAGGACCTGCCTGAGCAACGGTAGACAACAATGCAGTTGATGCGAGTGCCGCACACGTTTTAATTGAATTCCATTTCATCTTAATGCTGTCCTTTTTCATGTGCGATCGCTTCCACTTCCTTCATCGCATCTTCATTGAGTTGATCAAGTGTGTTATTAGCGATATATGAATACACGCCGCACAGTACAAAAGACAAAACAATAATACTCAGACCTAATGGCATACCAATAGTCGTTACACCACCACTGACAGAGGTCATTAAAAATTCTTTGTTGTAGCCGACTAAAAGCATAAATCCAACATAAACAACTAGCATAATTGCCGTAAGTGTCCAGCTTAGATTTCTTTTTTTAGCAACCATTTCCTTAAACTTTGGATTTTGAAGAATCGCTTCTACTTGTTTCTCATCCATAACGCTGCTCCTTGATAAGCCATCAGTCCACTGATTGCTTTTTTATTCATCTTTTTTACTGCGCTAAAATTAACAATGTTATAGGGGGGACGTAACTTAGACTTTGGTCGTTAAATTTTTCTCAAAATCAATGTCAATGCTGTCCAATGCGGTATCATTATGACCATCCTTTATACTGTAAAACCTTATGAACAGTTGGTTGATTATTGGGGTTCTAGCCCTTTACATCCTCATTTTATTTGTCTGTGCATTCTTTGGTGAGAAGCATGCAAGCCGATTAAGCACACGTGGACGAATGCTTCTCTTTAGTCTAACACTGGGGGTGTATTGCTCATCTTGGACCTTTTATGGTGCAACAGGAGCAGCTGTTCGTGAGGGGATTATTTTTCTACCCATTTATCTTGGACCTCTCATTTTTGTCGGTTTGGGCTATGACATTTGGCGTAGATTAGGTCGTGTCAGACAGCATCATGCCATCTCATCGATTGCCGATTTTGTCGCAGCACGTTACGGTAAAAGTGGGACGTTAGCATCTTTAGTCACCATTTTGGCTGTAGTTGCCATTATTCCGTATTTGGCTTTACAGTTACGTGCTATTGCACTCAGCGCATCGGTCATGCTCGATCACAACACTCAAGTTGTTTCGACCACAACCAATGGCGTACTGGGACTTACAGCGGTTCTTGCAATACTTGCCATGATGTTTGGTACACGACAAATTGCCAACACAGAACAACATGGCGGTTTGATGCTTGCTGTGGCATTTGAATCATTCGTTAAACTGTTTGCCCTACTCTGTGTTGCTCTATTTTTTATTTTTGAAGCACCTGAAAATATTATTCAAATTTCAAAAGATGTCACACAAACATTTCATCAAGTTCAGCTCTTTGGTGTGCCTGAAACTTTTTGGATTCAAACACTACTTGCCTCTTTAGCGATTATTTGTTTACCGCGTCAATTTCATGTCGCTGTGGTTGAATTACGTGATGAAAAACATATCCGTGGTGCGCGTCGTTGGTTTGCCGCTTATCTGATTTTAACTATTGTTGCCATTATTCCTATTGCAAGTTGGGCATTGCATGCAGCACCTGAATATCTGTCTATTCCCGATGTTGCAGTTTTATCTTTACCACTGAGTTACAACCAAGACTGGCTAACCTTATTGGCATTTTTAGGGGGCTTTTCAGCATCTACAGGCATGCTGTTGGTTTCATCTGTGGCATTATCTATCATGCTGAGTAATGACTTGATCATGCCTGCATTGTGGCGTTTTAATATTATTTCTCGACATGATAAAAGACTGCCTCAGGTACTTAAATTTACCCGTAGAGTCTGTATTCTTGCGGTGATGTTCCTTGGCTTCTTATTTTTCCATTTCTTTAATGATATTGATCAACTTTCAACTTTTGGTTTATTAGCATTTAGTGCTGTCGCACAGTTTTCTCCCGCGCTCATTGGCGGGCTCTATTGGCGTGGTGGGAGTCGTCAAGGAGTTTATGCAGGATTAGTGACTGGGTTTATCTTATGGAGTTATACACTTTTACTACCGACTATTTTACGTAGTTTTCCTTCCGAATATAGCGTCATTGGGCAACAGTTTCTAGCGATGGGTCCATTCGGAATCAATTGGTTACGACCTGAAGCCTTACTTGGTTTTGAATCGTTTGCTCCGCTCACACACGGCGTTATTTGGGCACTTGGGCTCAACATTACATTATATATTTGGGTATCTCGTATCTATCGTCCAAGTATTGCAGAACAAATTCAGGCGGAAAGTTTCTTTTACTACGAAACCAAACCGCTTCCTGCTCAGAGTGCATCAACAGAAATTAGCTATTTACATCATGATGTTGCACGTTTAAAAGTGGGTGATTTAATTGCACTTGCCAAACGTATTACTGGTGAAGGACCAACCATTCATGCCTTTCAACAATTTTGCGCCATGAACAATGTGGTACTAAATGAAAATAGTAGTGCAAATGGCATGTGGTGGCGCTTCACAGAACAATATTTAGCAGGAACCATTGGTGCTGCTTCAGCCCGTACCTTACTGACGACAGCAATGGTGAATAATGGCTTAGCACTTGGTCAAGTCGCCAATATTCTCGATCAGGCTTCACAATGGCAACGTTTTAATCAAAACCTCATCATGACCATGATTGATCACATGACCCAAGGGGTAAGTGTAGTCGATGAAAATATGTGCTTAGTTGCTTGGAACAATCAATACTTAAAACTTTTTGATTATCCAAAAGATTTGGTCTATGTCGGTTGTCCAATTTCAGACCTGATTCGCTATAACGCAGAACGTGGTGAATGTGGACCGGGTTCAATTGAGGAACATGTGCGTAAGCGGATTCATTGGATGAAAGTCGGCAGTGCACATGAATTTGAACGTATTCGTAAAGATGGGCTCGTGATTCAAATGCGAGGTAATCCGATTGAAGGTGGTGGCTTTGTAACAACATTTGCCGATATTACCGCATTCCGTGAAAATGAAGCTTTGCTCGAAGGTCGTGTACACGATCGTACCCAACAATTGGCAAATGCCTTAACTGAACAACAACTTGCACGTGAACAAGCTGACCGTGCCAATATGTCAAAAAGTCGCTTCATTGCCGCAGCAAGCCATGATTTATTACAGCCGATGCATGCAGCACGCTTATTTAGTACCGCACTTGAGCAAAGTATTCAGTCTGATGATGACCGTAAGACATTACAACAATTAGATCGTGCCTTACATGGTGCAGAAAGCATGCTCTCTGCCCTGCTTGATATTGCTCGCCTTGAAGGTGGGACGATTCAACCGAAACGCCAGCCTTATCCGTTACATGACTTGCTCAACGACCTTGAATTACAATTCAAATCAATTGCAGCACAACGTCAAATTCGCTTTCACGTGCATGATGCTCAATTTTGGATAGATACCGACCCACAATGGATTCGTCGTATTATTCAAAATTTTGTCAGCAATGCACTACGTTATACCGCTCGTGGTCGTGTCATCGTTGGCGTATTAAGAGCATCAGATCGTTTCGGCTATATCCGTATCGGTGTTTGGGATACAGGTCCAGGCATTGCAGAGGAACAACGGATTAAACTATTTCAAGAGTTTGAACGCTGTGGGCATACCTCACCATGGGGTGAACAAGGTTTAGGGCTTGGGCTTGCCATTGTGCAACGTATGACAGGACTACTTGATCATCCTGTACATGTTTATTCAGAAATTAGGCGAGGTTCATGCTTCATGATTGAAGTGCCTGTGGTTGCTGCACCTAAAATTATTGCCGCACCTGTACAAGCCGTACCACTGAAAACCAAAGCCTATAAAATTTTATGCTTGGACAATGATGAAACCATTTTAGAAGGTATGAGCACTTTACTGACTAAGTGGGGCTATCAGGTGTTTAAAGCCACCGAACCTGAACAAGCTTTGGAAATTATTCAGCAGGAAAATATTCAAGTTTGGTTAGTCGATCAGCATCTAAATAACCAAAAAATCGGACTCGATTTTATTACTGGAAACCGTCAAGAAAATGTGCCTGTGGCACTCATTACCGCAGATTCTGATCCTGAATTACCACAGCTTTTAAAAGAGCTGAACATCGTTTTATTAAGAAAACCACTCAAGCCCGCATCTTTACGTTCATGGTTATCAGGCTTGAAAATTTCTAAATAACATCTGAAAAAATGTCCAAATATTTGGACATTTCATTCTGTGTTAAAAATATATTTTGATACATTTAAAGCCTCCATAAAATTTCTTTCGGAGGCTTTTTCTGTTCGATCACTCAGAAAAATAGCAATTCATTTTTTTAATTATGCAAAAGTTTTCAAAAATACCCCTAAAGTTCACTCTGTAATTGGCGAAAAATTTCATTGTTTATTTTGATATGGCATTTTTGCTCAAATTATAAATATACAGTTGTATACTTAGTTACAATTTTTATAATTATTTGATTTATATGTTAATTTTTTATGATTTTAGCCAAATTTAGACTTTAGTCGCATATCTCTTGAAATTCGTATAATTCATAAATCAATTAACATCATTGAATCTTTCTTTTCGCGCAAGGACGTTGCGATCAAATTGATTCCATAAATTTGCATTAGGAGTAGACGCATGAATATTACAGAATCAGTTTTACACGGTCAGAATCAAACACAACAATTCCATCGTCAGTATGGTGCAAATGCAATTCTTCCTGAGATTAATTGGAATGAACTGTTTAAATTTAGTAAGCTCAATGATGCACAACGACAAGCATTAGATGTGTTATATCGCAGTTCTGTACCACTTGCCCTCAAAGTATTTGAAGAACTTAACTTTGATGTTTTTAGCCCGATTGCCTACCAACCACAAGGTCTTGGCTTATTCGACAAGCTAGCCCAACAAGAACAATTACTGATTCAAAGCCTACAAAATGAGTGTGACTGTTTAAATGAAGAAACTCGCCATCAAATTTGGAGTATGTTACTTCGTGGCGGTGCAGTACTGGTCTTTAAAGCATGGCTAGGTAAAGTTAAAACAGGTGAAGCTGTGCTTGATATGACTCAATTCGATGAGCTTTCTGATTTACTTTTTATTAAAACACCTCCAAACACTCTTGCAGAACGTTTGGCAGTAGATATGCATGCTGAACTTGATCATATTTTCTTAATGTATGGCAACGATATTTTCCTCGACCGTTTCAACAGCCTACAAACAGCCGCATTATTTGTCGATTTAGGCGTTTATGACGCGGCATTCCTAAGTCTACGTGATGATAGCGTGGCAGAATATCTTAAATCTCAAGGTCAAGTCACCCAAGAACAAATTGAAGATCTAAAGTGTGCCTTAAATCCGCTAGGTTGCCCTGACCTCATTGGCAAGCAAGACTGCATTGCTTAATCTATAAAAACTTAAGCACAAAAAAGACCTCTTATGAGGTCTTTTTAAATCTAAATAAAAGTGCTATGCATAAAATAGCACGATGTTTATTCTCTTAGATTTTTCGCTCTTCAATATTTAAAGCGCCAATAGCAAGTACTGCTTGCGTACGATTTTGCACACCAAGTTTACGGAAAATGGCCGTGACATGCGCTTTAATAGTTGCTTCTGATACTTCCAGTTCATAGGCAATTTGTTTATTTAACAGCCCTTCAGCCACCATCATCAATACACGGAACTGCTGCGGTGTTAAAGACTGAATACGTTCTGCCAATGCAGTTTCATCAGCTGCACGTGGGTCAAAATTCATATTCGCAGGCAAGTTCGGTGGTAACCAAATATCACCTTCGAGTACTTGACGAATCGCTTCCCCAATATGACTTGGATGTGCCGATTTTGGAATATAACCCATCGCACCATGTGCAATTGAGCGCTGAATAATAGACACTTCTTCATGCGCCGATACAACAATAATCGGCAAAGATGGATATTGTGCACGAACGTGAACCAATGCAGAAAAGCCTGAAGCGCCTGGTAAATTTAAATCTAACAGCACTAAATCAGGTTCTGGACCATTCTCTAAACGCTCATAGAACTCATTTACTGCAGCAGTCTCACTAATTTGAGCCTGCGGTAAACTGTATCGTACCGCTTGAATTAAAGCGTGGCGAAACAATGGGTGATCATCAACGATTAAAATATTCATAAGCGAAACGAAAAATTTCCAGCACAGAGTATCATTCTAACCCCACTTTTACTGTTAAGGATATGCAAATATTCATGAATTTCAGGATATTTTCTAAACTTATCCTAAAATATCCTCAATTTCGGCATAATTTACACATTATCTGAAATAGATATCAGCTTTTTATATAACTCAAACCACTGAAAATGAAATACTTATTCTCTATAAATATAATATATTTTATCAATAACTTAATTCGCTTAAATCATTCAAATTCTATACTTTTCACGTATATCTTAAATTCTGATAACCAATCTGTTTTTGCTTATTTTACAGCATAATCCTGAATATTGATTAATAAACCTATTCCGAGATTATCAAGTTTTAGGTTCTATTATGTCTTTTCCAAATCTTCAAAAGCCCCTTAATATTGTTGCTGTTTCAGGTGGATTAAATCACCCATCAAAAACCGAAGCTTTAGTTCAAGCCATTTTAGATGAGCTTGGTGAAGCAACCCCTATTCATGTGCATTTCATCAAATTCAGCGAAATTGGCTCGTTATTAGGTGGTGCAATTTACCGTAACCAACTGCCACAACGTGTACAAGATGACTTAGCTGCAGTAGAAGCTGCCGATGCTTTAATTGTGGGTACCCCTGTTTACCGTGCATCATTTACAGGTCTATTTAAACATTTTTTTGATTTTGTTGAACAAACTGCATTGGTTGACGTACCTGTATTACTTGCAGCTTCAGGTGGTTCAGATCGTCATGCTCTTGTTTTAGAGCATCAACTTCGTCCATTGTTTAGTTTTTTTCAAGCACAAACTTTACCAATTGGCGTATATGCTACAGATCGTGATTTCACCCCTGAATATACCATTCATAGCGAATTCCTTCGTGACCGTATCACTTTAGCTGTTGCACGTGCACTGCCAATTTTAGAATGGGCACCTGCCAAAGGTCAGCGTGCAGAATCCATCAAAACAAAATCTCAACAAGCAAGCCAAAATCTCGGTATTAACAAGCAAATTGAACAAGAAGAAGTCCTACCCTCTGCTGCTGTGCCTAGTTTAGATGCTGCTGAAGCACGTTTACACTCCAAAAAACCAAAATCGAAAGTCGCGTAAAGACACAAAAAAATGAGGGTCGTAAAATGGCACAAGCACAAAATAATATTACTTTTGCTTATTGGGTTCCCAATGTCAGCGGTGGTTTAGTCGTCAGCAATGTTGAACAACGTACCGATTGGAGCTACGAATATAATGTCCGTTTAGCACAAGCAGCGGAGAAAAGTGGCTTTGAATATGCACTGACGCAAATCCGTTTTACTGCAGGTTATAACGCAGATAATCAGCATGAATCGGTGAGTTTTAGCCATGGGATTTTAGCGAAAACTGAAAAGCTTAAAGTGATTGCTGCTATTTTACCGGGCCCTTGGAAGCCTGCGCTTGCGGCGAAACAACTAGCAACCATCGACCATCTCACCCATGGGCGTATTGCCATTAATGTGGTCAGTGGGTGGTTTCGTGGTGAGTTTGATGCCATTGGTGAACCGTGGCCTGAACATGATGAACGCTATGTCCGTTCGGAAGAATTTATTCGCAGTTTAAAAGGGGTATGGACGCAGGATAATTTTAGCTTTGATGGTAAGTATTACCAATTCAAAGACTATACACTCAGTCCAAAACCATTACAAAAACCACATATTGAAATTTTCCAAGGTGGAAGTTCACGTGCGGCACGTGACATGGCTTCTCGTGTTTCAGATTGGTACTTTACTAACGGTAATACCCCTACCGAGTTAAAAAAACAAATTGATGATATTCGTGAAAAAGCCAAAGCGAATGGTCACAGTGTAAAAATTGGTGTCAATGCTTTTATCATTGCCCGTGATACCGAAGAAGAAGCTCAAGCCGTTCTTCAATCAATTATTGATGGTGCAAATGTTGAAGCGGTAAACGCATTTGGTGATGCCACTCGTGAAGCAGGTGCAGCATCTAAAGAAGGTGAAGGTAATTGGGCAAAATCAACTTTTGAAGATTTAGTACAATATAACGATGGTTTTAAAACCAATTTGATTGGTACACCACAACAAATCGCTGAACGTATTATTGAACTCAAAAGTATTGGTGTTGATTTAGTACTTTCAGGCTTTCTACATTTCATTGAAGAAGTTGAATATTTTGGTGAAAAAGTTTTGCCCTTGGTCCGTGAACTGGAAGAAGCACAAAAAAATGGTCATCCACACATTACAGCAAAGTCGGCTTGATGATGATGTATTCAAACAACAATAAATAACTCAAAGTTTTACAACTTTTCCCTCTAAACTCGGTTAGAGGGATTTTTTTATGTATAATTTTAAAAAGAAAATTTTTATCTCATCTATGAATCAAAATACTATTTATAAATTCATTTCTATCACACTTGCTTTTTTATGGTGTTACCAAGGGCTTGTCCCCAAATTGTTGTTTATTCATGCTGATGAAATTGCTATCTGGCAATGGTTTGGTCTTTGCTACTCTCATGCAATATTGGCTGGTCAAATCTCCGGTGTGCTAGAAATTATTTTTGGATTAACCTTTTTAATTTCATCTCATAAATATCTACATTATTTAAATATTATGAGTCTAATTGGCTTATTCATTTTGGTTACACTCCTCCTTCCCCAAAGTCTGATCCAAGCATTCAATCCTGTTATTATGAATTTCTCAATGCTTAGTCTTTCTGTCATTTTTCTAATGCTTAAACAAAACTTTCAAAACAGTTATTCCTGATATTAGAGATCATAATGAACAAAACTAAAACTATTTTGATCACAGGTAGCTCTAAAGGTATCGGTTTTAACCTCGCTAATGCCTTTTTAAAAGAAGGACATACTGTAGTCATATCTGGACGAAATCAAGACATTTTAAACGCAGCCTTTCATACTTTAAGTTCACGTTATTCACCAACTCAACTTCATGCAATCAATTGTGATGTTAGCCAACATGAAGAAGTTCAAAACTTGTGGAATGCCGCTATAGAACGGTTTGGTAAAGTCGATATATGGATTAATAATGCAGGTACTTGCACTGCAGCTTTAGATTTTATTGAGATACCTTCAATTGAAATTCAAAATACAATTCAGACAAATGTTATAGGTAGCCTGCTTTGCTCACAAGTTGCTTTACAAGGTATGCTAAAACAAGGTTTTGGACAAATATTCAATATGGAAGGTTGGGGAAGCAAGGGAGAATGGAGTGCAGGAATGACCGTTTATGCAACAAGCAAACGTGCTGTTGATTATTTCAGCCATGCTCTCCATAAAGAAATCCGAAACACAAATATTCTAACAGGAACACTTAGCCCAGGTATGGTCGTAACCGACCTACTAGTTACATCGTGGGAGAATGGCAAAGTTAAAAATTGGAAAAAAATGAAACGCCTCTTTTTATTTATTATTGATCCACCTGAAGTTGTTTGTCATTTTTTAGCGAAACGCATTTTAGAAAATACCAAATCTAATGTCCGAATCGTTTGGATGACACCGTTACGTCTATTATCACGATTTTTTCTCCCTTACTATTGGAAAAGGAATCCGATCAAAGGTACAGGCTTAGAACACTTGGATTCGGATTCTAAATAGGCACATCTTAATGCTTTAAATCATTCAAAGTTAACTTCCTACTATGATTTATTCATTAAAAGGAACTTAGAACCACGTTAAAATTATTTACATTAACTCTAATTCAATCACAACATTTTATGTTTATATGCATTTTATCAACTTAAAAAACAACAAGATAAAACCAATATAAGATGACCAATTTTTTTTTCTCTTTATAATTAAAATCTTTTAATGACAGATTCTTAACCTGTCATTATTTTTATAATTCTCAGGGGGAAATTGATTATGCTTAAAAATGCATTCGCATTTAAAACACCATTGTTAACACTCACGCTTGCCCTAAGTGTGGTTGCCTGTGGTGGCGGCGGTGGAAGTGGTTCCAATCAACAAGAACAAAATCCTCCCTCAATAATCCCCCCCGTTGTCATTCCTGATAATCGAGTAAAAATGGCATTAAGCACAGGTGATGCATCTCAACTCACTGAGCAAGATCGTAAAACATTATTGCAAATGGCACTCAATACTGCTTTAGAACAACAAAAATGGCAAAAAAGTTTACTCACTGCACTATATACCAATAGCAATAATCAAGTTATACAGCCGTATTTGCAATTTACCCCAAATGCTTCCATCAATATTTACCCGACAGATTTAAGCGTTGCACTACCTATTGCCGTCAGCGATAAAAACTGTAATTGGGCTTTAGATTTACAAAAAGATAAAGGCTGTGGCTTGGGTATCGCAAGTCAAATCGGTCAAGGTCGTGCGCTTGCCTATGGGCAAAATATGTTTACAGCTATCGTAAATAATAATGCCGATTTCACACAATTTACTGAGGTTTTAAACAACAGTTTACGTTGGCTTTTAACAGGCAATACACAGCAAAGTATCAATAAAGCATTAACCGTAAGTGTTCAAGGTATGCCCGCTGATCCTGTTAAAAATTATTTAGAAAAACAACTCGGTACAACGGTCAGTTTCTCACAATGTAATGTACTTGATCCTGCAAACACCTGTTGGCAGGATGTTGATTTGATGGTCATTAGTTCGAATATTGGTGCACAAAATTTTGAAAAAGAGCTCATTGAAAAATACTTAAAAGCGGGTAAATCCATTTATTTCCAAGCCAATACATGGAGTACCAATAGCAATATTGATAAAGTATTGTCGGCAATGAAAATGCAAGCTAACAACAGCTATTATCGGAGTAAAGAAGAACTTTTACTGTCAAATAAACTGAGTACACAGCAACGTTGGGAACAGTTTAACCAAATTGACCGCACGATCAATGTGCTTCAATATTTTATTGATCCTAAGAGTATAACTTTGGGCGAGCTCAACGAAAATAATTCAATTATTCAGGGAATTCGTAGTCTTTCAAGTGCCTTACAAGGTTTAAATCAACAAGGGCTTTCAGTCTTTGATCAAGAAAATAACAATACACTACTGAAATCATTAGTGTTGGTTGCTGATACATGGCGTCCAACAGTGAATTACACCACTTTAAATAAAAATGGTGATGCACAAGCCTTTATGCAAGCCTATGCATCTGATGCTTGGCTTGACTATAAGCGTAAGACAACGACAGCATCTGCAACGGGTGCAGGCGACTACATGCCTGCCGAAGCACAAAATATGTCTGTGAGCAATGATTGGGAAACCGTGACCGTAACCATTCCACAAGGGAGCGGAATTACAGCAATTGGACGTGCAAGTATCCCTGCAAAAGCAGTCAATATTCAGGTGATTGATGCACAAGGTGCAAACCTTTCAGTGCAAACGAGTTATTTACGTGCTTGGGGTAATCCATTTGATGATGCAGGTTATAAACGCCCGCTTCGCCCGCATAGTTATAGTGTAAAACTCACATCTCCAGTGGATAATGCTTTTATCAGTCCATTTGGTGGTCCACTCATGCTGAATTATAATAATGCTCAAGCAGGCAGTACCGTTACTTTAAAAATTAAAGGCAGTGCCAAATATGCACACTATGATTTTACTCAAAGCATGACGCAAGCTGAAAAAAATCAGGCGACACAAGTTCTGCAAAGTAAAACCTTTGGCTGGAATACCTTTAAATTTGTCGGCGGTGAAATTCAGCAAACGAATGCTTATGCATTGAAAGCTATTGGTAATTTAAGCCCTGATACTTATATTGACCGCATTAAAACTGTAATTTTCGACAGTAACCATATTGCCAATGGTTATAATAATATGCCTTTGGACAACAGCACTCAGCAATATTGCAATACTTTAGGTTGGGACTGTACGAGTAATGTGCATCGTGCGCCAAACGTACAACATTTTGTTGGATGGATTGCAACCTGTGGGTTCCTTTGCTCAGGTAATCCATCGGATGGTTATACAGGACTCGATATCGGTTGGGGTTGGGTACATGAGTTGGGACACAACACTGTGCAAGGTGTACTGACCATGACTTTCCCATCGACAGAAAATCAAAGCACGATTGGCTGTGGTACAGAGTGTAATAATAATATTTTAGCGGGCTTGAGCATGCTTCGTAAAAATGAAATTTATGCACTCGACAATAATGGTAATAATTTCAACCATCCTCAACTGTATAGTTATATCCAAGCGAGTCGTATTACAGGTTTAAATGGCGAAGCACTACGTCAAGATATGGAAAAACGTTTATGGGAAGGCAGTGACAATGCGAAACAAGCGTTCCATTTGCAACTTGCACACGTTTATACTCAAGTGCATCAAGGGAAAGCTAAACCTGATTCGCAAGGTGTTTTTGAGTTTATACGTTTACTCAATATTTCTCAGCGTTTGTATAATCAAATTGATTTAAGTAAAGCAACAGAAGCTGAAAAAAATAAATTGGGCTTAGGCGCTTATTCGTCAAAAAATAATATCAGCCGCCCTGACATGATTTATTTACTTAGTTCGAAAATTATGGGTTATGACTTAAAAGATGTATTTAATTTATATGGCTTAGCGACTTCAAGTACTGCACAGTCTTCAATTGCAATGTTGAATTTGCCTACAGCACCATTAAAGTTCTATGCACAACCTGCTAATCGATCAAATTATTTAGCTGAAGGTACTTGGATTAATGTTCCTGCAAATGGTGTGGTTGCAAATTATCCGTATTAAGTTTTATATTTTAACTGAAATAAGATAATCGCTCTTTTCAAAAATGCCCGATAAAATTTATCGGGCATTTAAAATATAAAACTAATTTGATTTATCTCGGCAATACAGTGACTTTTTAGTACGTAAATAAACATCATAAGGAAGAATATGATGCCAACGATAAGTATTGATATTAGAAAAAATATCCGCGTGAAATAGAAATAATGCTAATAAATGCCGTTTATATCGCCTGTAAACATGCATTTAAATTGCCTGACCATGATCGAGATATACGTTTAAATATACATGAACCACATTTATTTCTTTGCCCAACAAATTTAATGCAACCAGAGTACTTTACTTTAATTCAAATCGATTGCTTTTTAGGGCGCTCAGTCGAAGTGAAAAGAACACTATACCAATCAATTATTCAAAACTTATCTGCTTTAAATATTCCTCATGATCATATAAAAATTCTCGTTCGAGAATTACCCACTGAAAATTGGGGAATAAGAGGCGGACAAGCAGCTTGCGATGTAAATTTAGGGTTTAATATCCAAATATAACCTAATCAACATCACATATTATTAATATTAAAATAATTAAGCATAAAAACTCGGATCAGGTACTTTTCCAGTTAACACCCATTCCCCGACTTCCTGATATTTATAATCAATCGGGTCATGCAAAGTCTGCGTGCGTACATTGCGCCAAAAACGATCTAAATTCAGTTTGGCTGTAGTCGCTCTAGCACCCATGACTTGGAAAATATTCTGCGTGACAAAAAGCGAAGTATTGGTCGCTGCAATTTTTGCAGTTGCAATTGCAATCGAGACTTCTCCACGCTGTTCAGCCGTTAGATTTTCACCAATATCCCAGGCCTCTTGCAAAATTTCGACTGCTTTATTTGCCAATAAACGCACACCTTCAAGTTGTACATAAAATTCAGCAAAATGCTTTTGAGTAAATGGATCATTCACCGCATTTTCAACTAACGATTTCGACCATGCTTTTTGACTTTGTACAGTTTTTTTTGCGACTTCAAAAGCCCCTTCTGCAACACCTAAAAATAAATGTACAAAAATCAATTGGGCAATAAGCGGACGTAAACTCGAATATGGCGTACTTAAAGGACCTGGATTTAACAATAATTCATCTTTAGAAATTTTTACTTGTTCAAAATGGCTTGTTCCACTATCGGTTTGGCGCTGTCCCATGTTGTTCCAATCCCCCAAGAAGCTTACGCCTTCACGAGCTGTTGGAATCACACCAATCAATAATTTTCCTGCTTCGTCATAAGCTGAACAAAGTAAAATATCGGAATCAATTGAACCTGAGCAGAAACTTTTATCACCCTGAAAAATAAATTCATTTTCAGAAATTTTCTGTACTGTGGTTCGTTTATCTAAAGGATTTAAAGTATTGCCCCAAAATAAATTTTCTTTGGCAGTTTGTTCAAACCATTTTGCATATTGTTCTGGTTGTGAAAATAACTGAACAGTGGCAATCAGTAAATGATGAAAACCATAAACATGTGCAACAGAACTATCCACTTGTGCAATGGTTTGAATGGTTTTAAAAATTGTTTTCCAATTGGTACCTTGCCCACCATATTGCTTCGGAATGGATAGCCCTAACAAACCACTTTGGCGAATTAAATCACGCTCAGCTTTCGGATTCCCGCCCGCCTTATCTCGTTCACATGCTGTAAGCGCAAACTGATCTGCAAGCTGTTTTGCAACATGAATGGGGTCTGCCAAAGTCTGTTGTGATACGTTCATTATCCTGTCCTTTTTTAACTTCCATGAGCTTAGCAGACTGAAGCAAATACGCTTATCTGAATGCTTGCTGTGCTTATTCTATCAATAAAAATACCGCCTGATTGATCACGGCGGTATTCCACTTTGGATTAGATCACAAAAATAAAAAGTGCTTTTAAATGAAAATCTTCTCCCTAACTCTCTCCTTTAAAAAGAAGAGGTGAGGAATATATTCCACAAGATTGTGAATTAAGTTTATTCAAAATCGAATGATATAAAAAAGATACTTTTCAAAATCAACTATTCGCCTGCACTTCTTTAATCAACTGATCGACCACACTTGGATCAGCTAATGTTGACGTATCGCCTAAGCTGTCCAATTCATTGGCTACAATTTTACGTAAAATACGGCGCATAATTTTACCTGAACGAGTTTTTGGCAAAGCGGGTGCCCAAAATATCGCATCAGGTGTTGCCACAGGTCCTAATACTTTACGTACCCAATTAACTAATTCTTTCCGCAGCTCCTCAGTTTCAGGCTCACCTGCTTGCAAGGTTACATAAGCTGCAACACCTTGCCCTTTTATGTCATGAGGCATACCAACTACAGCAGACTCAGCAACTTTTTCATGCGCCACTAAAGCACTTTCAATTTCTGCTGTGCCTAAACGATGACCTGAAACATTGAGCACATCATCAACACGCCCTGTAATCCAATAATAGCCATCAGCATCACGGCGAGCACCATCACCTGTAAAATAATTTCCAGGATAAGTTGAAAAATAGGCTTCTATAAAACGTTCAGGATCACCCCAAATGGTACGCATCTGACCTGGCCATGAAGCTTTTATAATCAAATTACCTTCAGCTGCACCTTCTATTTCATGACCTTCAGCATCAACTATTGCAGGTTGAATACCAAAAAATGGACGTGTTGCTGAACCTGGTTTCAGCGCAGTTGCTCCTGGTAAAGGTGAAATGAGAATACCGCCTGTTTCCGTTTGCCACCATGTATCGACAATTGGACAACGGCTTTCACCAACAACGGTATAGTACCAATTCCATGCTTCAGGATTGATCGGCTCACCGACTGAACCCAATAAACGTAAGCTACTACGATCACTTTCACGAACAAATGCATCACCCTCACGCATCATCGCGCGAATGGCAGTCGGTGCTGTATAGAGAATGCTGATATTGTGTTTGTCGACAATATGCCCTGTACGAGCCCACGTTGGGTATTGTGGAATTCCTTCTGACATCACGGTGGTCGTACCATTGGACAAGGGTCCATACAGCACATACGAATGCCCTGTAATCCAACCCACATCTGCGGTACACCAAAAAACATCATTTTGTTTGATATCGAAAATTTCGCGAAATGTTGTATTCACATAAGTCAGATAACCACCTGTCGTATGCAACACTCCTTTCGGCTTTCCTGTTGAGCCTGATGTATACAAAATAAAGAGTGGATCTTCGGCATTCATTGGTTCAGCAGGACAAATATCCGTCACGGTCATAATTTCCATGTGATACCACAAATCACGATCTTCTTTCATCGTAATCGGATGACCTGTTCGATGCACAACTATCATCTTTTGAACCGATTCTGTCCCTGCAATCTGTAAGGCTGCATCGACATTTTCTTTCAGGGGAATAGTTTTTCCACCACGCATGCCTTGATCGGCAGTAATGACCAATTTTGCCTGACTGTCTTCAATACGACTTGCCAAGGAATCAGGTGAAAAACCACCAAATACTACGCAGTGCACCGCTCCAATACGAGTACATGCAAGCATAGCAATCGCAGCTTCAGGAATCATCGGCATATACAAAATCACACGATCACCTTTGCCAACACCTTGTTTCTTCAGTACATTGGCAAAACGGCAAACCTCATCGTGTAGTTCAACAAATGAAATAATTTTATGCCGAGATGGATGATCTCCTTCCCAAATAATTGCAGGTTTTAAGGGATGTTCTTTTAAATGACGATCAAGGCAATTTTCACTGACATTCAATTGCCCATCGGCAAACCATTCAATTTTGAAATTATTTGGGTCATAACTTGAGCCATTTACTTTGGTAAAAGGCTTGATCCAATCTAATTTTTTGGCTGCCTCTGCCCAAAAAGCCTCAAGATTAGAAATAGAGTCTTGATAACGCTCAAAATATTGCTGCTCATTGGTTCGAGCTGTTTTCGCAAATGCATCGGGTACAGGATAGAGTTCTTTCATTGTAATCTTCCTTGTCTTATTGCTCTCATCACGAGAGACTTACTGAGTTTATTGATTATTTTTTAAACTATTACTCAAGTATTACGATACTGCAAAGTGGCGAACAATTGTGCTTTGGTCGTAGACCTCGGATTCACATCTTGATTATATTTTGTACCATATAATCTGAAATGATGTGAAGCCTTTGAGGTCATACACTGTTTTTATTTTTCTATTTGATTTTTATTTTATTTTCGATATTGAACAATCAATTTTTATAAGCCAATCTCTTCTAAGGTTTTACCTTTGGTTTCCTCACCCAAAATTAAAATTACGGCAGCAACAGCCAATAGAACAATGGTAAACATCATAAAGACATTACTAAAACCATTTGCCGATACCATCATATGGGTTACCACAAGCGGCGCAACAATGCCACCAACACGCCCGACGGCTGAAGCCCAACCTGAACCAAAGGCACGAATATTGGTTGGGTACTGTTCAGGGGTATAGGTATATAAAACGCCCCATGCACCCAAGTTAAAGAACGACATCAAACAGCCCCACAGCATAATCATTTGTACAGAATCTGCCTGTCCAAAGAAATAAGCTGAAACAGCACACATACCAATAAATCCTGCCAAAGTTGCTTTACGTCCAAGCTTTTCAACCAACCATGCGGCAACGATATAACCCGGAAGTTGTGCCAAAATCATACCCAAAACATATTCAAATGACTGCACAATGGTATAGCCCTCTTTAACCAATAAGCTCGGCAACCATGTGAAAATTCCATAATATGAATACACAATACCGAACCAAATGAGCCATAACATTAGCGTACGTTTAGCAAAAGGATTTGACCAAAGCTGTGAAAATGACACAGTCTGTTTTTCGGCAACAGGCTTCACTTCAATGATTTCAATCACTTCGACACCACATTCACGTTCTAGTCTTTGCACCAAAGCATGTGCTTCTTCTATACGTCCACGATTAATGAGATATGGCACAGATTCAGGCACTTTTTTCAAAATCATAAAGACATAAAGCGCAGGTAAGCCACCAATTAAAAAGGCAATGTGCCATCCATAACTTGGAATGACGAAATAAGAAATCAGTGCTGCAACGAGCCAACCCAAGCCCCAAAAACTTTCAAGTAAAACAATAAACCGCCCACGAACATGTGCAGGAATGTATTCACTTACCAAAGTTACAGCGACAGGAAGTTGCCCACCTAAACCCAAACCGACGATAAAACGGAATACCAAAAGCCACGTTAAATTTGGTGCAAAAGCACAAAGTGCCGTTGCAATACTATAGGTCACTAAAGTAATGGCAAAAACGGTTTTTCGTCCAACTCGATCAGCAAGTCCACCTGAGAACACTGCACCAATCGCCATTCCGACAAAACCAATGGACACCACCCAACCTTTTTCAGTCGGTGTCATTTGCCATTCTTCGGCCATTCTTGCCAAAATGAATGAAATCAGACCTGTATCCATGGCATCGAACATCCAACCAAGTCCAATCACCCACAATAAGGTATAGTGAAATTTGCCAATCGGTAAGCGTTGTACCCGTGATACTAGATCCATAATAACTACTCTGTATGCGCCTGTAGAGGCGAAAAAAGGAGATGCTGTTTTTTCAACAGGGTTATTTTTATCGCTTATTATTGAAAATGGTTAAGCTCAACTTAACCATTCTCTATTTTCATTGACGCAGTATAGCGTAGATATTAGCTTTCATCTTTGGAAGATGCCGATTGTTCATCATCTTCTTTATAAATAAATTTCGGCATTTCTAAACCAAAATAAATGGCGATGCAACGTAATGAAAAACCAAAAACTAAGGTCGAAATAACCGTAAGTTCAAGTGATGCACCCATGTCGATACAAAACCAATAGAAGATCACCGCAACAAATGAAATAGATGCATATAACTCACGGCGGAAGACCAATGGGACATCATTACACAAGATATCTCGTAAAATACCACCCGACACGCCTGTTAGTACGCCTGCAACGGCACAAACCACAAAGCCGTGCCCCATTTGTAATGCCACTTGGCAGCCAATAATGGTAAAGGCGATTAGCCCCATTGCATCCAACAATAAGAAAATTGAATGTAAGTGCTTCATCCATTTGGCAATAATGATAGTGACGAACGCTGCAAAACAGGTTAAAACAAGGTATTCAGGATGTTTAACCCAAGTCAGTGGATAATGTCCAAGTAAAACATCTCGAACTGATCCGCCACCGAGTGCGGTCACACAGGCAATTAAAATGACGCCAAACCAATCCATACTGCGTCGTCCTGCTGACAACGCGCCGGTCATGGCTTCCGTCGTAATTGCAATAATGTAAATAACGGTGAGTAACATTGCCCTTCATCCGCTGATGGGTAAAAGATGCGCGCTAGTTTAAGTCAAATTGAATGAAAAGTTACAAAAATTGTGCACAACATTGCTTAAATTTTTTACCCGAACCACAAATACAGGGTTGTTTCATTGTGATTTGCTGATCTGTAGTCGGATCGAGGAAATACCATTCATTTTCATGGCGTACAAAGTGTGAAATTTCATGGTGTATTTCCACCTGTTGAGTATGACTATTTTGGTCGACATAGTGGGCTTTAAACTCCACTTGAGCATGATTTTTATCCAATTTTTCTTGGGCTTTTACAATTTCGAGTTTTAACCATTGATTGGCTTTACTCCAATCTGCAATAGCTTTGACATCTAAAGCTTGCTGTTGTCCAAGTGCAGTGGTTTTTACAATATAATCAATTTCATATTTTGCAAATGCACTGTAACGTGAACGCATCAATTGTTCGGCACTTTGTGCTTTTGTCTTTCCTATATGTAAAGGCTGACAGCATTGGCTATATAGTACTGAACCGCATGGACAAGAGAGATTTGACATAAACAAAAACCGTATAAATAACCAAACGAATTATAAATAATCTGGATTATAAATAGCAGATACCTATTGAAGTTTGTTATTTTTATTGATGAAAACCTAGCCACTTTGACGAAGACTTACATTCCAATACCACATAAAAAAATTTATATTCAACATGTCGAAAGAAAGACTTTCTATCTAGCATTTTGAGCAAGACCATACCTAAAACCACAAAAAATTTAGTATTAAAATTAATATAATAGATTTACATACTTAGAGTACCGTATTACAGTATTGTTCAAATATTAAACTTTCTTAAATAAGCCTAAAAACTTCTGAAAGGAGTTAAGCATGTATAGTACCCTAACAAAAAAATTGTTGTTGGCAGTTGGTATCCTCGTTATCGCTGAGGTTGCAATAGCATGTACACGTGTTGTTTATCTAGGAGATAATGATGTAATAACAGCACGCTCTATGGACTGGAAAAGCGATGTAGGAACTAATCTTTGGATTCTACCAAGTAATGTCAAACGAACTGGCATGGCTGGACCTAAGTCTATTCAGTGGACATCAAAATATGGCAGTGTTATTGCCACTGGTTACGATATTTCCACCACAGATGGGGTGAACGAAAAAGGTTTAGTAGCAAACTTACTTTGGTTAGTTGAATCTGAATATCCCGATGTTCAGAAAAATAAGAAACCACCGCTGAGTATCTCGCTTTGGGCACAGTATGTATTAGATAATTATGCAACTGTAAATGAAGCAATTCAGGCTTTAGAAAAAGAACCTTTCATGATTGTGACTGATCAAGTTCCTGGTGAAAAGCGTTTAGCAACGTTGCATTTGTCTATTTCTGATTCTACAGGTGATAGTGCTATTATTGAATATATTGCTGGTAAGCAAACGATTCATCATGATAAAAAATATCAAGTAATGACAAACTCTCCAACATTTGATCAGCAACTTGCTTTAAATACATATTGGAAACAAATAGGCGGGACAACCATGTTGCCTGGTACTAACCGAGCAGCAGATCGTTTTGCTAGAGCATCATTTTATATTAATGCAATTCCTAAAAATGCGACACCTGAACACTCATTAGCGAGTGTATTTAGTGTAATTCGCAATACATCCGTTCCCTTTGGGCTTAATACTGAAGAAGAACCAAATATATCGTCTACTCGCTGGCGTAGCGTAATTGATCATAAAAAAGGTTTATATTTTTTTGAATCTGCTGTATCGCCAAATATTTTTTGGGTGGACTTAAAAGAAATTAACTTTAAAGATGGTCAAACTAAAAAGCTTGAATTGGGCCCAGATCAAGCGAAAACATATGCAGGCAAAGCCAATTCTTATTTTAAGATTACTCAACCATTTCTATTTTTAGGTATTCAGTAGGATATTGAACATGATAAAGAATTTTTTTTACATTCCTTTTATTATATTGATGATTACAGGTTGTACTTCAAATCCTAACGATACTAATCCAAACTTAGGCACAAGAGGTTTATTAATTTGTGAGACAAATGAGATTTGTCCAATTGTTACAGTCGTATGGAACGAAACTCATAAAGATATTTTAAAGGTAAATTTGAGCTTAAGTAGTGTATATAAAAAATATAATATTGAAAAAGTTGTATTTAGTAATGATATAAAAAATCTATCATTTAATGTAATTGGACCCACTGAAATTGATTTTATATTTAAAGCTAATCGTTCACGTAATAGTATTATAGTTCCTATCAATATGATGACTGAATTTCAAGGATCTCAAAATGTATTTATGAAAATATATACAGATCAAGGTGTTATTAAACGTTATATTGTGAAAGATAATGTTAAAGCACCTGTATTTGAAGACTTTACGAAATACTATAAATAACATAAATTTAATGAATTTTTAGCGAATTATAGAAATGTTATTTATAAATTCAAACGTTTTTATCCGAATATTTAAAAGTTAGATTTCCCTACACTACCTAAATTTAAGAAGTCATTTGATCGAATAAGTCCACTAGTGATTGAGAGTTACTCATATTTAAATCAGTTACATACTAAAAATAAAAAGCCAATCTTCTGATTGGCTTTTTATTTGAAAATTACTTACTCATCATCAGACTGCTTCAATGCCACAATATGCACTTTCTCAATTTTATGACCATCCATGGTTACTACTTCAAACTCATATCCATCTGCATGAAGTTTCTGACCATTTTCAGGCAAACGACCTAAATGATGTAAAATATAACCAGATAATGTCGAATATTGTTCTGACTCATCAACTAAGTCACGACCAAGTAATAAAGATACATGACGAATATCGGTTGAACCCTCTAAAATCAAGGAACCATCAGCTAGACTTTCAGCCGCAGCATCAAGTTCATCTTCATCAGGAAACTCACCTGCAATCGCTTCAAGAACATCGATTGGCGTTGCAATTCCTTCAATTGAACCATATTCATTGAGGACAATCGCCATTTGAAGTGGAGCTTGGCGAAGTTGTTCCATGACCATAAGAACTTGGGCATTTTCATGCACAATTACAGGTTCACGTAAGTGTTTTTGAAAATCTAAAATACCCGTTTCAATATAATCATTTAAGACTTTATGGGTAAGTACAATCCCTGCAATATTGTCCAATTCACCATGTGCCACAATTAAACGAGAATGTGTCATCGACATTAAACACTCTTTTACAGAAACATGATCATCATCTAAATCAATCCATTCGAGTTCAGGTCGTGGAGTCATCACCGATTTGACAGGACGTTCAGATAAGCCCAATACACCTTGAACCATGACACTGTGATATGCGCCATTTTCATCATCAAATATTTCATCGGCAAGTGCCTGTGTTGCAATCACATCTTCATTTTTACCATTTTGATTGTCTGAGTTTTTCCCCCCCAACATTTTCAAAACCGCAGAAGCAGTACGGAAACGTAAATCTGTAGTTGTCACCATTTTTTCTTGGTTTTTACGCATGACTTGGTTCATAAACTCAACCAATACTGAGAAGCCAATCGCTGCGTACAAGTAACCTTTTGGAATGTGATAACCAAAGCCTTCAATAATCAGAGAGAAACCGATCATCATCAGGAAACCAAGGCATAAAATCACCACTGTCGGATGGTTATTGACAAAATTCATTAGGGCTTTAGATGCCCACAGCATAATGCCAACAGCAATCACTACAGCAATCATCATTACGGACAATTCTTTGACCATACCAACTGCTGTAATCACACTGTCTAAAGAAAATACAGCATCAAGTACCACAATTTGGACAATAACCATCCAAAATACAGCGTGAACAGGATTTTCGTCTTTCACTGCTTGTACACCCTCTAGACGCTCGTGTAGCTCCATCGTTCCTTTAAACAACAGGAATACACCGCCAAAGAGCAAGATCAAATCACGTCCCGAGAAGGCGTGATCAAGCACATGGAATAGTGGTTCGGTAAGTGTAATCACCCATGCAATGGATGCAAGCAACACCATTCGCATACAGAGTGCGAGTAGTAAACCAATAATCCGGGCTTTATCACGTTGTTCAGGTGGCAGTTTTTCTGCCAAAATTGCAATAAAGACTAAATTATCGACACCCAAAACAATTTCAAGGACAACCAATGTCGCAAGACCAACCCATGCAGAAGGATCAGACATCCATTCCAATATCATTGATTGTGCCCCTGCATGTCAGTACTTGGCTTAGTTGAATTTAAGAAATGTAAAATTTTCTTCAGTTTAGACTGAGAATTTATTATGTATGAAGACTGTGTCTTTATTGAGCGACGACAACCACTACTCATGATGATTCATTTGTTGTGAAAATTAGTATTCATTATAGGCAAATATCGGGAAAACTTCATCTGTTTATTTTTTTCAACTGCATTCTTCACTCATGTTGCATGTGCAAAAAATCTCTGAATATCACGCTAAAATGGCTTTGTCATATTTATGTCTTTAAATACAGACTACGCTATGTAGAACATGCTAAGTTAAGATGAAATAAAAATTGATGAACAGTGTATTAAAAAATATGACACATAATGCGTTAAATTCTTCCCATAAAACTACTCAACCTCTCATTGCACTGTACTGCGGTTCTCGTGCGGGTAACCATCCTATTTATCGTGAAAAAGCCATTCATTTAGCACGTGGTATTGCCGAACAAAACTTTGGTATTGTCTATGGTGGTGCAAGTATTGGGTTAATGGGACAAGTGGCCGACACCGTGATTGAGTACGGTGGTGAAGTGGTTGGTGTGATTCCTGAATTTATGCTCGATTATGAAATTGCGCATAATACATTGACTGAATTACATATTGTTCAAAATATGCATGAGCGTAAAGCCATGATGGCAGAACGTGCCAATGCCTTTGTTGCCCTCCCAGGTGGTTTTGGTACTTTTGAAGAGATTTTGGAAATAGCGACTTGGGCCCAACTCAATCAGCACCAAAAACCAATGATGCTCTACAATGTGAATGGGTTTTATGATCATATGATTGCCCAACTTGATCATGCTGTTGCTGAAGGTTTTTTACCGCCACAGCACCGTGCAAAATTAATTGTATGCAACCATTCTGACCAAATTTTTAACGCCATTAAAAATTTGAATAATCCTGAAAAATTTGTAGTTTAATTATTAAACTTTTCAATAAAAAACCGTCTTTTTATGTGGCTCACGCTAGTCAGGAAGAAAATTTATTTGATAGATATTTAAATCTTCCCTTCCCTCTCTTTAAAAAGAGAGGAACTACCTGAAATTTAATGAGATTTAGATCATAAAAATCTCCCTCCTTTTTCAAAGGAGGGTTGGAAATGATTTAAAAACTATGAATTGACGAACATTACTTTCATATAACGGTTTTTATTGTGTCGATCTCAAATAAGATGTTTAAGACTGCAAACCTAAAATCACATATTAATGACGTAAAGATTCAATCCAATGATATAACCATGGCAATGTGGTTGCGAGTAAAATACTCATCAATAAACCAATCAAAAGTTTGAGTGCATCTTTACTTACATTACGTGAAGTACGGTGTTTATTGACTTCGACCAAATGCATAGACATGGCAAATTCACGACCTGCGAGTAAACCTAAGAATACCCAAGTCGTACTCATTGGAATATTACTCATTTCTTTAAAGACAAGTAAAATTAATGCATAAATGAAATCGATAATCGTTGCAGAGCGCACATCTTGCACCCCTGTTTTGGTATCAATAATATTCTGAATTGCACCGCCACGTTGATAAAAAACGATACCTAATAAAACTACAAACACGGTAATCGCAAACAACATAAACCAAAATGGCACAACACGAGGCACATAAACAAAGATATTCGCCAAATCTTGAATCAGCCACTGACTCCACAAAAAACCTGTCGATACCCATTGAATCGCCATCCATGTCTTAGAAGCAGGTTCATCGCGGGTTTGTGAAAAATACAACGTGACTTTTTTAATGACAAAACGATAAATTAAAATTGCCGCAACAAAAGCTACTGCGTAACCGAGCATTGACTTGGTGAGCATTGAACTTAAACTGCTTGGAGAAAAAATTGTAAGTACAAGGAACGTGGTACTGACAGGAATCCCAAAACGAGTTAAAAACAGGAGTAATACAGGCGGTACAATATACAGCCATGTCATACCCTCTTTTGGAAATGGAATAGTGTCTAAACGTCCATAAGATGCATCACCTACACCCGATGTCCACCAACCATACATCAATACAACAGCTAAAATAGTACTCGTATATATCCATAACACCCACCAAGGTCGGTGTGCATTGGATGAAATAAATGTCCCTAGTGTTTGAGGAACGTCATTTCCGACAATTGAATACGCAGCTAAGCAAAAGCCGACGATCATCAACAGTTCAATGCCCATGATTTTTCACCTTGTTGAATGCCATAAAATAGTCTTTCATTTTGAGAAAGTGTGCGAGATTATGCCAATTTTGCAATTTTTTAAACCTTTAGTTTTCACTATTGTATAGCGCATTATAAAAACTGTCCCACAACATATGATCAATATCCTTTGAATTACATGGTATCTATAAGCTTTTGCAACAGCGTGTGAACACATTTTGTTTTACACTCAATAGCCTATATACAACGAACTTGTCCAAACGAAAATATATGACGGATGCTCCTGTACATCAAAAATTACAGCCTCAATTTTTACTGTTGGTGTTCCTTGTATCTATCGGTTTTTTTATGCAAGGTTTGGACACCACCATTATTAATACGGCACTGCCAACTATCGCAAAGGATCTCAATGAAGATCCCTTACGTATGCATGGTTTGATTATCAGTTATGTTTTATCTGTCGCTGTGTGTATTCCTTTAAGCGGTTGGTTGGCAGATCGTTTTGGCATTCGAAATACTTTTTTTGCTGCTATCGTTATTTTTACTTTCGCCTCACTCGGTTGTGCACTGTCTCATAGTTTTTATTCACTAATCAGCTTTCGTGTCATTCAAGGCATTGGTGGTGCTTTACTCATGCCTGTTGGGCGTCTTGCTATGCTTCGACTGATTCCACGAGAACAATTTCTCTCTGCGATGAGCATCATGAGCTTAGCAGGATTATTGGGTCCATTAACTGGACCTATTTTAGGAGGATGGTTAGTTGAATATATGTCTTGGCATTGGATCTTTCTGATCAATTTACCCATGGGGCTACTCGGCATGTTTATGGCTTTTAAAATCATGCCAAACCGCACCGAATCGAATGTGAAAAAGTTTGATTTGAGTGGCTTTATTTTATTGATGATTGCGATGGCAGGCATGGCGCTTGGTATTGAAAATATGGCAAGTCATGAAGTGTCTGGTACATTAAGCATCGGACTATTTATTTCAGGATTTATTGCAGCTTTTCTCTATGCTTGGCATGCCCATCATCATACCAATGCTTTGTTTCAAAGTAAGTTGTTTAAAAATAGAATTTACGCCATTGGTATTGTCGGTAATTTATTTGCACGTTTTGGTGCCAATGCTATTCCCTTTATTGTACCGCTTATGCTTCAAGTTGCGTTCCACATGGAACCTTTGATGACCGGAATCATGATGACCCCTGTCGTCTTAGGATCTCTTTTTTCTAAACCAATTATTCGTCCAATCATTCAGCGGGTAGGTTATCGTCGTTTTTTACTCCTTAATACAATCTTGGTCGGTGCTTGTATTGCAAGCTTTGCCTTAACCACGGCAGATACACCTTTTTGGCTTCGCGCCCTACATTTCTTTATTTTTGGCGTACTCAATTCATTACAGTTTGTCAGCATGAATACCTTAACGCTCAAAGATCTGCCACAACAAGATGCGAGTAGCGGTAATAGTTTCTTGTCAATGATTATGATGTTATCCATGAGTATCGGGATTGCGTTTGCAGGAACTTTACTAAATATCTTTACGGCACATTTTGGACAAGCACACATTACACAAGCCTTTCATACAACGCTGATGATTTTAGGTTCAATTAATATCATTACAGCTTGGATCTTTTATCAACTTCCAAAAGACCAACAAATCTAAGTAAATAGTCACTATGCGCTTAAGCATGCAGTAAAAGATAGTTTTGAAATGTCGTTCACGCTAAACTATGAGTCGTAGATCTTTTCTTTATTTTTAAAATTATGCTTTAAATCATCATGGCAAAAAGTAAAAAATATAAATTTCATCAGCTCAATAGTAAGTTCATCTTATTTACTTTGGTCATGTTGAGTGCCTTTGCCTTGATAATTACATTGATTATCTATAATAAACAAGCTACTGCAGAGCCCTATACCATTAAAGGCTTTGATGTGTCACATCATCAAGGTGAGATCAATTGGAAAAAAATTTCTCCACAGCAATATCAGTTTGTATATTTAAAAGCGACTGAGGGTGGAGATTATCAAGATGATCACTTTCAAAATTATTGGCTAAAAGCTCGTGAACAAGGTTTACATGTCGGGGCATATCATTTTTTCAGGCTTTGCCGTGATGGTGCAATTCAAGCACAGAATTTCATTGCAACTGTCCCAAATAAACCTGATGCCCTCCCGCCTGTAATAGACTTGGAATATGACAACAATTGCATCAATACACACACCAAAGAACAATTGCTCAAACAAATTCAAATCATGCATGACCAATTGCGCTCACACTATGATAAACAACCAATTTTTTATACTTCAAAAGCTTTTTATAACATTGTTCTTTTGGGAGAATTTAAAAATACCCCCATTTGGATTCGTGAATATAAAGAACAGCCTAATCTGAAAGATGGTCGTAAATGGACATTTTGGCAACACAACAATCAGGGTAAAATTTCAGGCATTGAAAAACCTGTCGATTTAAATGTGTTTTATGCTGATGCCCAAGCATGGCAACAATTTCTAAAGAAAAGCCAAATCATTCAACAGTAAAAAGGCGTGAAAAAAAAATTCTGTATAATAAATGTGCTCATTGATCATGCCGAAAAACAAATCTTTAGTTTATTTTGCCGACACAAGCTGTCGTTTATTCTCTTGATGATGCATCTAAATCAATTTATTCAGGTTAAAATTGATTTTACCTACTCATATCACCTCAGCATGAAGACATATGTATGAGAAAAATCATTCATATTGATATGGACGCATTCTATGCATCCGTTGAACTCCTTGACCGACCTGAACTGAAACATTTGCCTGTGGTGATTTCTTCACATCACCCACGTGCAGTGATTGCAGCAGCGTCCTACCCTGCTCGTGAGTTTGGTCTACGTTCGGCAATGTCGATGTCACAAGCCAAAAAACGCTGTCCTCAAGTCATTGTGATTGAACCTAATTTTGAAAAATACCGTGATATTTCTGTAAAAATTCATCAGATTTTTCAAAATTATACGGGACTAATTGAACCTCTTTCACTCGATGAAGCTTATTTGGATGTCACCGAAAATTTAAAAAATATTCCAAGTGCGACAGAAGTTGCAGAATGCATTCGTGCTGATATTTTTCAAACGACAGGACTGACTGCTTCGGCAGGTGTTGCACCAAATAAATTTCTCGCCAAAATTGCCTCAGATTGGCATAAACCAAATGGTATCTGCATTATTAAACCGAATCAGGTTCAGCATTTTATTCAACATTTAGCACTGAAAAAAATTCCTGGTGTAGGTAAAGTCACGCAAGAAAAATTAAAAAGTCTCAATTTAGAAACGCTTGGTGATTTACAGCGAGTCGATGAAAATTTTCTGATTCATCATTTTGGAAAGTATGGCAAACAACTATTTTTATATGCGCAAGGTATTGATGATCGTCCTGTGCAAGCTGAACGCCAACGTCAACAAATTTCTAAAGAAACTACCTTTGATGATGATTTGAATATTCACCAATGTCAGTCCTATTGGGGCAATTTGATTGAACGAGTTTGGATCAGTTTAGGAAAACGTCAAATGCAAGCACGAGGCGTTACTGTCAAATTAAAACTTAAAAATTTTCAGGTTTTACAACACAGTAAAAGTTTTAAACAGCCTCTTAACTCACAGCAAGAAATGATTCAAGTGATTCAGATTTTACTGAAAGAAATGAATATTCCTGAACATTTTCAATTCCGTTTAATTGGTGTTGGACTTTACCAACTCTCTGAACAGCAAGAAGAATATCAGTTATCTTTATGGCAATAAAAAGTTGAAGCTCAACTTTTTATTGGGTCTGAATCACAAAAATATTTGTTATCTTTATACTAATGATTCATACAGACTATCATTTTTGATGAATTATTAAACAACACATCAATATTCGACTAAATATTTATCCCCAATGATCAAAAAATAGCGTACTCTGTTCCCCGCAATACATTACCCATGTTGTTGCCGAGATATCGAAGTCATCAATACTTACGATATATTGTCCTGTGATTGGCGTGACGATCAAATCCGAATATTACAGGGCGCTCAGAATTTCACATGGGGAAAAACCCTCAAAATTCTATTCTTATAGATTTTTTGCACTTCAAATACTCAATTTCAAATATTAAAAATATCATCTATTACAAAGTTCACTTAAACTTCACCTAAATCACATCGCCATTCTGCTTCATTTTCAGTACACTGAAATTGTTGTCACTTATGTTTTAAGCCCATGAATAATAAAAAACAAATCTTATGTGTAGAAGATGATGCTGCCATTATTATGCCTCTACGTTATGCACTTGAACGCGAAGATTGGTTGGTGACTTGGGCAAATACAGGCATGTCTGCTATTCAACAAATTGAGCAAAACCACTTTGATTTTATTATTCTAGATGTTGGCTTACCTGATTTAAACGGTTTCGAAGTCTGTAAAAAAATTCGAACTTTTAATCATACACCTTTACTCTTTTTAACTGCTCGAGATGATGAAATAGATCGTATTGTTGGGCTTGAAATTGGCGCAGATGATTATTGTGCAAAGCCTTTTAGCTCAAGGGAAATTGTATCTCGCATCAAAGCCATTTGGCGTAGAATGGAAATTCAACAACAGCTTCTTGCTGAAAAACAGCAATCCATTTCGTCACAACAGCCTTCTAATATTTGGCAATGTCAGGATGAAACCTTGCAAATTCATTACTATGCCATTGCCTTACAACTCACCCGTTATGAATATCGTTTACTAAAATTACTTATCCAGCACCCCGAACAGGTTTTTAGCCGTCAACAATTGATGGATCATGTATGGGAACATCCTGAGCATAGTTTAGAGCGCACAGTCGATACCCATATTAAAAGTATTCGTAATAAACTCAAACAGATCTCACCTGAACATGAACCCATTGAAACGCATCGTGGTTTTGGCTATAGCTTGAAGCGGATGAGCTAAAGCATGTCTATATTTATCCGTATTTGGTTTTTCTTCGGGTTAATTATTTTGCTCGGTTTATGCTTTATGTCATATACCTTTAATCAGCAAGTCAAACCCAATGTCCGTCAAGTGGTAGAAGATACCCTTGCAGAAAATGCCAATATTATCGCCATGTTAGTGGCTGAAGATGTTCATGATGGCAGAGTCGATACAGCGCAGTTCGATCAAAAAATTCAAAATGCGCTCAATCGCAAACTTAATGCCAATATTTGGCAACACAATAAAAATGAGATCAATCAACAAATTTATATTACCGATGCCAAAGGCAAAGTGATTTACGATTCTCAAGGTATTGCCACAGGGCAAGATTATTCAAAATGGAATGATGTTTATCTAACTTTACAGGGCAAATATGGTGTGCGTTCAACTCGAAGTTATGACCTTAAAGGCAATGACAGTGGTGCTTATAGCAGTACTATGTTTATTGCAGCACCCATTTTTTATCAGGTGAATGGAAAAGCCCAACTAATTGGCGTGGTTAGTATTGGTAAACCGAATATTTCAGTACAACCCTATATTCAACGTGCCGAAGATCAATTGCTACGTCAGGCGGGTTGGATTGGTTTGATTAGCCTGTTTTTGGCAAGTTTAGTTGCCTATTGGCTCAAACATAGTATTGATCGCGTTCGTAAATATGCACAGGCACTTGCACCCGTTAATCAAACTCCCTATTTCCGTTCTGCTAAAGAACTCAATCAAGTAGCTCAAGCCGTTGAAAATATGCGGGAAAAACTTGAAGATCGTGCTTATGTCGAACATTATGTCAATACACTAACCCATGAATTAAAAAGCCCACTCACGGCGATTCAAGCAAGTGCTGAATTGCTCAAAGAAGATCTCCCCTTAGAAGATCAGCAACAATTTGCAACCCATATACATGAGCAAAGCCACCGACTCAAAACATTAATTGATCGTATGTTGTTATTGACACGACTTGAAAAATCTCAGCATCAAGTTGAACCACAATATTTCAACTTATCTGAGCTAATTCAACAAGTTTTAGATCAACATGCGAGTCAGATTCAGCAACAGCAGATACAATGCTTACTCGATATTGAACCCAATTGTATGATTAGTGCCGATCGTTTTTGGATTCAGCAAACCCTTGCCAATGTCCTTGATAATGCTTTGGACTTTACCCCATCTACAGATAAAATTTTTTTTAAACTCATTCATTTAGATAATAAAAAAATTCAAATTAGCCTGTTCAACGAAGGTGCTTCAATTCCTAATTATGCATTACCTCAAATCTTTGATACTTATTTTTCTTTACCCCGTCCCAGCAATCAACAACGCAGTTCAGGCATTGGTCTGAGCATCGTTAAGCAAGTGATTGAACAACATCATGGACAAATTAAAATTGAAAATATTCAAGCCAATCACATCACTAAATTGATACCCCATACATCAGGCGTCTTAGTCAGTATTGAATTGCCGTTGTAATAAATGTTGTCATGAACCCTCCAAAAAATTTGGGTATGGCATCTGACGTACTTCACCTAAACTTCACATTGAAATCAATTTACACTCAAATAAAACACATATAGCACTCGCAAACTGTCCTCATCGAAAGAACAACAAGGAACTGCGATGCGATCAAATTTTTTAACCCTCAAAATCATTGCTATTATTATTTTAATGGCAATATTTTGGGTCGGACTCAATTTCATTTCAGCCTTGGTTTCAGAGCGACAACAATATCAACAAGACTTCTTACAAGATATTGCTCAGAACCATATCCGCCCTCAAAGCATTGTTTCACCGTATATTCGTGTACCTTATCAAGAAAATAGAATCTGTCAAAATGAGAAAAAAGAACCCTATAAGTGTATCGAAACTCATTGGACACTGATTGGCGCAGATCAAACGCACTGGACATCACAATTTGATGTCTCTGATAACCAATATAAGCGTACCATTTACCGAGCAATCAGCTATCAAGCACTTCTCACAGCACAAGGTAGTTTTCAAAAACCACTTTTAGAACAACACCCTTATCAATGGAATCAAGCGGAAATTGTATTGCCCATGTCTGATCCACGCGGTTTAAATCAGAATCCAACGATCAAGATTTTAAATCAAAATTATCAGTTTGAAATTACCCCACAAGATACTACCAATTCAGGACTAAATTTTATGCGAATTGGCGTAAAACAACGACCTGAACTGCTCAATGCCATTCAAAATGGTTTTCAATTTAAACTGCAAGTAAATACCGCAGGACTGAATAAATTTACCCTTATTCCCACTAGTAATGTGATTACCTACGCTGCAAAAGGCAATTGGGCAGATGCTAAATATGATGGTCAAAGCCTACCTTATAAAAAGAATAGTGCTGAAAAACAATTCTCTGCACAGTGGAAAAATATTGCACTTGGGCAACAAAATCTTAATGTTTTGACAAACTGTACTGCCAATAATGGAAATAATCAAAATTGCTTAAATCCATTGAAATCATCGCAATACTCAGACAATGAAGGAAGTTATACTGCTGAAAATACTCATGAAAAAATCGGGCTTTCTACCGAATTTTTAGAATCCGTCAATGTCTATACTCAAACTGACCGTGCCATTAAATACGGTATTGTGATTATCCTCATTACCTTTGGCTGTTTTTTCCTATTTGAAGTACTGAAAAGTTTACGCATTCACCCAATTCAATACGCATTAGTGGCAATGGCGCAAGGCATTTTCTTTGTCCTTTTACTCGCAATCAGTGAATATTATGCTTTTGCATGGGCATACATAGTAGCTGCTATTGCCTGTATCAGCCTGATGACATGGTATTTATTCTTTGTCATGAAAGGCTTCAAAGCTGCTGCCTTATTTGGCGTTATTCTCAGTATCCTGTACGGCATCATGTATATGTTATTGCAATCGTCAGGAAAAACATTCTTGATGGGTTCGGTGATCGCTTTCATTATCCTGAGCATTGTGATGTTCATTACCCGAAATATCGATTGGTATCAATTGAATGGGCGGACTGAACGTGAATTAAAAATTTACACTCCACCACAATAATTCACCCTTGAGTGGATGGCACACTACCATCCACTTTTTAAGTATCTTTAAAATAAAATGATTTTGATCCATAGGTCTAAAAATGAATATTTCTACACAGAAAAAATATCCAAAACAGCAAAACACAACACAAATTCAACAACTCTGCCCCCTAGAATGTTCGATTGCATTCTGCTTAAATCAATTACGTTCAGCCAAAATTCAATTTCTCAATTTGGGAAATCTCGTGATTTGTCCAAAACAAAACTGCCTGATTATTTTTAAATACAAAATGTTGATTCGAATCGATACACTCACCAACAAGCAACACACGGCACAAAATCTGAAAATCAGATGTGCAGATGGCTCATGATCACGTAAACTTTAAGCTAAGAGAAAATTTGAGAATGACCATGACTGTACAACGTCTGCACGTTGCAAAACGCTTTTCTGAAATTGCAATTTCAGGCAATTTAGTTCATTTAGCAGGACAATTGGCTAGTGATTTCAGCTTAGATATTAAAGGACAAACACAGCAGACACTCGATATTATTGATCAGTTTCTTGCAGATGCAGGTACCGATAAAAGCCATATCATGTCTGTGACCATTTATTTAAAAAATATTGATAAAGATTACGATGCATTTAATGAAATTTGGGATGCTTGGGTATCAAATATTGAAGCACTGCCACGTGCGTGTGTAGAAGCGAAAATGTATCATCCTGATGTTCTTGTAGAAATGACAGTTGTTGCTGTTAAACCTGAATAAAATATAGAGTCAAATAAAAATGCATGGTTTAGACCATGCATTTTTTTAACCAAAAATACGAATACGATTTACTGTATTTAAATACAGATCAGACTTCCCCATACTCATCGTATACTCCTGTTCAGGCTGATGCATCCCTGTAAACTCCATCAGAAAGTCTTCACGTAATTGCTGATATTCCGGAGCACCGTTATAGCGAACCATTCGATACCCTGCCGATTCCAGTAAAGCATCTTGATGTGCCTGTTGTTTCATGCGCTTCAACGCATGGATGTCATCTAAAGCCACTATTGCAATCACTTTACAATTTTTATCAAGTACCACGAAGTCTGCAAACATCTTTTGATATTTACGGCGAGTGTGTAAATATTTAGTAGTCAACAAAGCATCAAATGAAACATGAGCCAATACATTTGCTTCAGGAAGCACTTCTTTTAAGCGGGTAAATGTCATCATCTCAATTGAATTAAAAACAGCTCTACGACGTAATGCACTGTCATTTTTTTTGTCATTTTTCAAGTTATTGAAAAAAACAACACTGAATAGACTCAGTATGATAAGGCTTACGATAACGATCAAATCCATGATTTATTATCCTTTCATTTTTTATAATATTCGGCTTATGACCGATTCTTCTTGGTTCTAAGTTCTATTATATAACTGATTATTGCTATAGCTTAGTTTTGTAAAAAAACAATATGAATCATTACACGATTATCTCAAACATTAACAATTCGTTGCGAGACAATTTTTAAAATCTAAATGGTATTCATGAATCAACGATCATTTATACAATTATAATTTGAACTAAACTATATTTTATTCACGTAATATGACATTTTTATGAAAATACAACAACTATATATTTATAGCGGTATTTTCTATAAAGTACAAATATTTCCGATAAAATTATTAATATAGAACCGTTTATTTTAAATTACCTATTCAAAATTTTACTCTTATTTTCGGCACTTGTTCTCAACATTAAAAAAGGATGCCGAAGCATCCTTTAATTTATTCAAAAATAAAGTCGTATATTTAAAATATTTTATGCTTTAGCTTTACCTTTATTTTTAGGCTTAGACCCACCAAATGGCTTTTTACTGTCACCTGTTTCACGTGGAGGCAACCCTGTATGTTGCGTTAAAATTTGACCACGCTCAGGACGTTTTTTGGTATTTGAAGGGCGTGACTGACCTTGTGATGCCTTAGTACGATTGCCTTGCTCACCATTACGTTTTTGCGAATCACCATCTACCGTAGAGTTTTTCTTACGCGCAGATTGGTAATTACCCTCTGCCGAACCCGCAGGCTGATAGGTCGGAATCAAATGATGCTTCGAATTACCAATCAAATCCTGACGACCCATTTCTTTCAAGGCTTCACGGAGCAACGGCCAGTTATTTGAATCATGGTAACGCAAGAATGCTTTATGCAAACGACGACGTTTGTCACCTTTTACAATATCGACATTTTCAGTATAACGTGCCACTTTTGCGAGTGGGTTTTTACCTGTGTAATACATAGTTGTCGCTGTTGCCATTGGCGATGGATAGAAGGTCTGTACCTGATCGGCACGGAAATCATTCTTCTTCAACCAAATAGCAAGGTTCATCATGTCATAGTCAGTTGTACCCGGATGCGCTGCGATAAAGTACGGAATTAAATACTGTTCTTTGCCTGCTTCCTTACTGAAACGCTCGAACATCTGCTTGAAACGGTCATAGGTACCTATGCCCGGTTTCATCATCTTGTTCAATGGACCTTTTTCAGTATGTTCAGGGGCAATTTTTAAATAACCACCCACATGATGGGTCACCAATTCTTTCACATATTCAGGGTTCAAAACTGCAAGGTCATAACGTAGACCTGAACCAATCAGAATTTTTTTCACGCCTTTAATAGCACGTGCTTTACGATATAACTGAGTCAGCGGTGCATGATCGGTATGTAAGTTTTGGCATACACCTGGGAATACACATGATGGCTTACGACAGTTCTTTTCAATCTCAGGATCTTTACACTGCAAACGATACATGTTTGCTGTTGGACCACCTAAATCAGAGATAATGCCTGTAAAGCCAGGAGCTGTATCACGAATTTTTTCAACTTCACGTAAAATCGATTCTTCAGAACGATTCTGAATAATACGACCCTCATGCTCTGTGATTGAACAGAAAGTACAACCACCAAAACAACCACGCATGATATTCACAGAGAATTTAATCATGTCAAATGCAGGGAAACGTGCTTCACCATAAGATGGATGTGGCAGACGCGCATAAGGCAAATCAAACACATAATCCATTTCTTCGGTGGTTAATGGAATTGGTGGTGCATTCAACCACACATCACGTTCACCATGCTTTTGTACCATTGCACGGGCATTGCCGGGATTGGTTTCCAAATGCAAAATACGGTTAGCATGCGCATATAAAACAGGATCTTCTGCAACTTCTTCAAATGCAGGTAAGCGAATGACCGCTAATTCACGGGGTGGTAATTTATGCTTAATGGCCTTAGATACAGGTTGTAATTGAACAATCTGTGTATCTGCATCCAAATGATCGCCTTCACGAATAATTGGATTAGCAACAAGTTCTTTTTGGAAATTTTGATATTGAGTTAAAGAGTTACCTTTATCTTTCTCAATCTCACAGCCATCTAAATCTTCTGTCATCACATAAGGGTTGATGATTGGATCAACACGACCAATTGCATCGACATCATTCGATGCAATTTCAACAAACTTAGATTTAGAGGCACGATTATGTTTATTGACAATAAATGCCGTACCACGAACATCCGTAATGTCTGTAATTTTTTCACCACGCGCCAAACGGTGCATGACTTCAGTAATTGAACGCTCGCCATTGCCGTACATGAGTAAATCGGCTTTCGAATCCATCAACACCGAGCGGCGGACTTTGTCTGACCAATAATCATAATGAGCAATACGACGCAGTGATGCTTCAATCCCACCCAATAATATAGGAACATCAGGATAAGCTTCACGGACACGCTGACAGTACACAGTCGCTGCACGGTCAGGACGTTTATTTGGAACGTTATCAGGAGAATAGGCATCATCCGAGCGGATTTTACGGTCAGCCGTATAACGGTTGATCATCGAATCCATGTTCCCTGCGGTTACGCCCCAAGCGAGATTAGGCTTACCCAATACTTTAAATGCTTCGGCAGACGTCCAATCAGGCTGTGCGATAATACCAACACGAAAACCTTGTGCTTCTAAAACACGCCCAATAATGCCTGAACAAAAAGATGCATGATCGATGTAAGCATCGCCACAGACCAAAATAAAATCACAACTGTCCCAACCAAGTTGATCCATTTCCTCACGTGACATCGGCAAAAATGGGGCAGGCTCAAAGCACGAAGCCCAATATTTGTCGTAATCAAACAACGCTGTAGGCGCAGTTTGAGCAGTATAAGCAGTAGACATGATGAGTAATCTCGATTGGCAGTTGGCGATCGGGAGATGATCTAAGATGAAAGCCGATCATTTTACCATGAATTCTGCTCATGTTGCTTGATTAAAAAACAAACATTTTTACTTTATGAGTGTCAAACATCATATAAACACCGATCCATTTAATTGAATAAATAAATATGATGAATGGAAACTCAAATAAATATGCTAAATCAGTTGATTATGAAATACTCTATCTAAAATCAACTTAAAAATGAGTTTACATGTCAACTATGTCAATTTTTTCGCGGCATTTCATTCTAAGGTTGAGTATAAAAATAAAAGGGGCAAGCCGAAGCTCTTGAACAATTCAAACGAAGTAGCATTCAATTTATTCAGCAAAATATTAGCAACTAAGAAAAAATCATTTCAATTCATCTTCAATTTTTCCTGAATTTGGATCTGCTTCAATTTAAATGCAATGAATACCCCAATGATCAGAACAAGTGTAATGGCTATAGTTAAACCAAACCAACCTCCTTGCTCCCAAACCAATCCACCACTGCTCCCCAAGAAACTTGAGCCTAAGTAATAACAAAATAAGTAAAGTGATGAACCTACTGCACGATATTGCAAGGATTGTACCGACACCCAACTACTTGACGTTGAATGTGCTGCAAAAAATGAAAAAGTAAAAATAAGTAATCCCGCTAAAATAGCCCATAAAGTAGGAATGAGCATAATCCAGAGACCGAAGATCATCATGCTCAACATTGCAATGAGGACGTTATCTCTCCCGAATTTATGACTCCAACTTGCTGCACGAGGTGAACTATAAATTCCCGATAAATATGCAATTGAAATGAGACCAATCCACATCTGTGAAAGCTCAAAAGGCTTTTCAAGCAAGTGATAACTCATATAGTTAAACACGGTCACGAAGCAACCCATCAAAATAAAGCCTTCAGCAAAAAGTAGTCTAAGTTTGATATCTGCCAAATTCTTTTTAAAAGATTCTATAAAACGATTCAAATTAATTGGATAAGCTTTAAAATGTTTCGATGCAGGCAATGCCATATAAAACGTAATGGCAATTAATAAATTAAGTGCACCAATAATGCTAGTCGCAGTCTGCCAAGAGATATAATCGAGTAATACACCTGCGATCAATCTCCCTCCCATTCCCCCAATGGCTGTCCCTGAAATATATAAACCCATGGCAAATCCAACATCTTTTTGCGCAATTTCTTCCCCTATATATGTCATCGCAACAGATGCAACACCACTGACAGCAAGTCCAACCATCATGCGAGTCGCAAGAAATATTTCCCAATAGGGCAAAATTGAACTAATTAATAATAAAATAGAGGTCGAAAATAAGGAGATGACCATAATCTTTTTACGACCAAAACGATCTGAAATTAAGCCTGCAAATAACAGTCCTAAAGCGAGTGCAATGGTCGAAAATGAAAGTGGAAAGCTGCTATGTGTGGGTGTCACCTGAAAGAATTTTGCTAAAAATGGCATCATCGGTTGCACGCAGTACAATGATGAAAAAACAGCAAAACCAGCTAAAAATAGCGAAAAGAGAATAGCAAGAAAGGGACGAGTACCATACTCAATATAATCAGTGGATGTGGACGTTGTAGACATAATCACTCCTCATGTCTAACTCAGTATACGCTTGTTTATGATGATGCAAAAATTAAAACCTAAACGACCCTATTCACCCATTTCAATTTATATTTACCCATAAAAAAACCCTCAACAATGTGAGGGTTTTTCATTATCTTAAATTATTAAGCTTTTGCTGTCACACCTGAACCGATTTTCTCAGATTCATTGCTATTCATAATCAACGAAACTGCAATTGCGGTAATTAACACAGGTAAGCCAACCGCCATAAAATTGAAATGTGCAGGTAAATTCATACCTAACAAACCACCAATTAAAATTGGACCAATAATCGCCCCCATACGACCAATCGCAGATGACCAACCAATCCCTGTCGAACGTACCGCCAATGGATAAAACTGTGCAACATAGCTATACAGCAACATTTGCGAGCCAATTGATGCTGCACCTGCCAAGAAGACTAAAATATAGAGTAGGAATTCATTCGACTGAAAGCCCATTAAACTCATGACTACTGCGCCAATTATACCAAGACACATTAAAACAGGTTTTAAATGGAAACGATCCGCTAAAATTCCGCCACCAATAATACCAATCACAGCACCAATATTCATCACCATCATAAACATTAAGCTGTTATCCATTGAATAACCCGCTGCCATCATTAGTTTTGGCAACCAACTGCTTAATGCATACATCGTGAGTAAACAAGTGAAGAAAGCTATCCAAAACAATACTGTATTCATCGCACGACCACGACGGAACAAACTCATTACACTTGCAGACTCAGGAACATCGACTTTATCTAATTCAAATGTCGTTGTTTCTTTTACTGTGATTGTTGGTTCTAAACGACTTACGATTTTTCGTGCTTCTGCTTGACGATCTTGTTGAACAATAAAAGTTAAAGATTCAGGTAAAAACTTCCAAATTACTGGCAATAAAAATAACGGAATACCTGCAATAAAGAACATGATTTGCCAACCAAAATCTGGGGTGAACCATGAGCCAAGCAAAGCGGCCATCACACCACCTACGGCATAACCACTGAACATACCTGTTACAAGCGTACTACGCATACGAATTGGTGCATACTCTGAGGTTAAGGCTACAAGGTTCGGCATTACACCACCAATACCTAAACCTGCAAGAAAACGTAAAATGGCAAATTCTGTTGGATTAGATGCAAAACCACCTGCAAATGTTAAACCACTGAATAGCACAATACAGATCATAATGACTTTCTTACGACCAATTTTATCTGCGAGCGAACCAAAAATCATCGCACCAAACATCATACCTGCTAAAGCTGTACTTGCAAGCATACCTGCCTGCATTGCTGTCAAACCCCACTCAGCCATCAAAAGTGGCAACACTACACCATTGATGGCTAAGTCGTAACCATCAAATAAAATAATCAATAAACACCACACCAAAACATTAAAGTGAAATGGTCTAAATTTTGCGTGATCAATAATATGATTAACGTTGACTGCTTTATCCGTCATCATTCAATTCCTGTGAAACTATATTTCAAAAAACGCTCTTCCAAATCATTAGTTTCAATATAATTTTTAGAATAAAACCAACGTCGCTCATCAAAGCAATTGAGACTATATTCACATAATTTATACCACTATAGGAATAGCACATTAGTCTTATTGTTCATTTATTTTTGCGACAAAATTCACACTTTATGTAAATTAAACAATACAGTTTATTTAATTTTTCTTAAGTGATTATTTTTAATACTTTATGAAATGAAATTTACAAAATCATTTTTTGGTAATGCAATCGCGCAAACATCATGCTCTTCATTCAAGGTGATCTATACAATCTAATTCGTTGATAATTCAGTTCTGCTTATTGACCAAAAAGGGTCGTAATTTCAGTGCTAAAATCATTTTTATGAATGATAAATTTTTCCATGATGCCCTTGTGTTTATTTTAGATTCATTACACGCCCTTAATAATTCATTCTTATTTGAAAATGGTGATTTTTTTATAAATATTTATCGACTTTTCACCTATTATTTTCTTAAATTTCGTCTATTTTTCAATTTTCCTCCTGACAATAAAAAACACCCTCTGTCTTATGACAGAGGGTGTTTTAGATTTAAAAGCTGGCGATGACTTACTCTCAC
>NZ_JBJZOR010000021.1:0-56642 GCF_046269225.1 Acinetobacter sp. TY2 | reverse complement strand
CCTGTTAATCAGACCAATTATTGTTGTTTTTTGTCTGGGAAACTTCCTGTTCCCTATACAAGTAGAATACGATTGATCATAAAATCGGAACAGATGTTAATTACGGTAGTCTTTGTAAGTTTTTACGTACAAAAAAGCAGATCGTCTGATCTGCTTTTTATTTATTCTTTAAATATGAGATTAATGCACCATTGAAATTTTTTCTAAGAAAAACTTCGTGCGTTCGTGGCGTTCTTCAGGTTTATTAAAAAAGTCATCTGTTGCACAATCTTCTAAAATTTTTCCTTGATCCATGAATATTACGCGACTTGAAACTTTTCGTGCAAAGCCCATTTCATGAGTTACGCACATCATGGTCATTCCTTCTTTTGCCAGTTGAGTCATGACCTCTAAGACTTCACCGACCATTTCCGGGTCAAGTGCAGAGGTTGGCTCATCAAATAGCATACAGACAGGATCCATACACAGTCCGCGTGCAATAGCGACACGTTGTTGTTGACCACCTGAAAGTTGACCTGGAAATTTATCTTTGTGAGCAATTAGCCCGACACGATCAAGATATTCAAGTGCTTTTTTCTGTGCTTCTTCTTTAGGGCGATTGAGGACTTTTACTTGTGCAATCATAAGATTATCAAGTACGGTCATATGTGGAAAGAGTTCAAAGTGTTGAAAAACCATGCCTACACGTGAGCGAAATTGGGCTAAATTGGTATTAGGATCTTTCAGTGTTGTACCATCGACAACAATATTGCCTTGTTGGAATGGTTCTAGTGCATTGACTGTTTTAATCAGAGTTGATTTACCTGAACCTGAAGGTCCACAAACAACGACAACTTCGCCTTTTTCAATGGATGTAGTGCAGTCGGTTAAAACCTGAAAATCTCCATACCATTTTGAGATTTGTTGTATTTCTATCATTGGCATATTGATTCTCCTATTAGCGAATAATTGCGATTTTTTGATGTAAATGCTTCACGAGGCGTGATAGCGCAAAGGATATACAGAAATAGACAATCGCAACAATGAGATAAAATGTCGCTTTAGTTTCTGAACCGTAAGTATTGGCGAGTGTATTTGCATTGCCTAAAAAGTCAGGTGCGCTAATCACATAAACCAATGAAACATCTTGGAACAGAACAATAGATTGGGTCAAAATGACTGGTAACATATTACGAAATGCCTGTGGCAAAACGACATTTGACATGGTTTGGCCATAGGTAAAGCCGAGGGCATAACCTGCATTGACCTGACCTTTGGAAACAGATTGAATACCTGAACGGACAATCTCTGAGAAAAAAGCCGCTTCAAAAATGGCAAAAGTAACGACACTTGAAAATAATGGGCCATAATAAATATCCGATTGAAAATCGAAAAATTTAGGTAATAGAAAATAGAAGATAAAAATAACTTGAATTAATGGTACGCCACGAAAGAAATCGACATAAAATTTTGCAAAGTTGCTCGCAATTTTATTATTCGAGAGACGCATCATTGCTAGTGGTGTACCAATTAAAATCCCGCCAATGATAGAAAGTATCGTTACGGTTGCTGTAAATTTGAAACCTGCAATCAATGTATCTATGACATCCTGATTTTGTAAAATACTAAAATCCATGATTATTTACCTCCCGAACCAAGTCCAGGTACGGACATTCGTTTTTCAATCCATGCCATAAAGTATTTAATACAGTAGGTGATGACTAAATAAACGGGTGTTGAGAGAATCAGAATGACAATATCCTGAGAAGTTTCTTCTCGCATAGTTTTAGTATAAGCAAAGAAGTTTAAGATGCTTAGCGCATAGAGAATGGCTGAGTTTTTAAAGACATTCATTGCTTCAGAAGTTAGCGTTGGCCAAACGATACGATAGGCAACAGGCAAAATTACATAGCGGTAGCTTTGGCTTTGGCTAAAACCCATCGCATAGGCTGCATTTTTTTGTCCACGTGATACGGTATTGATCCCTGCACGAACTTGTTCTGCAACTCGTGCAGCCGTATACAGTCCTAGTGCAAAAACACCGATCACGGCAGGTTTATCATTTAAAATATTTTGCCACCAACCACCATTGACCATTTCTCCACTACCTGTACTGAGGCTAAGTGGAAGGAGCTCGGGAAAAACGAATGCCCAAAAAAATAATTGCACAATCAATGGGATATTTCGAAACAACTCGACATAACATGTACCAATAAAAGCTAATCCTTTATTGGGTAATGTGCGGAGAATGCCAATGAGTGAGCCAAGTGTGAATGCGATGATAAAGGCAATCAGTGCTGTCCAAATCATGGTCCAAACACCTGAACCTAGGAGTTGTAGCCAAGTCGGGGCTTCAGCAACAGGGGAGTAACTTTCACCACCGATAACTTTACAGATGGATTCAGCCCAAGCGGCTTTATCCATTGCATATTCGTTGGAAGGAAGACAATATGCTGTCCAATTGAGTGAGCCAACAGACATGTGTGCTCCTTATAATTGTATTTTTATAAAATAATGAGAGGTCAAAACAGGTTAATGTTTTGACCTACCGATGATTGTTCTAATATAGTGCAAAAAATATAAAATGCGATTTATTTGCACATTAGATCAATCAATTAATTCCGGCATCTGTTGGTTTTGCCATGAGAGCTTTATAAGATGAACTCATAGGCATATTCATATTGACATTTTTTGGTGCAATTGGTGATAAGAACCATTTTTTGTATAGTGCAGCCATTTGACCATTTTTCCACATGCCTGTAACGACACGGTCAGCAATCGCTTTATATGCAGGATCGTCTTTTGGAATCATGATGCCGTATGGTTCAGAAGATAATACAGGGCCGACAATTTTAAATTCTTTTGGATTTGAAGATTTGGCAATGAGTCCTGCAAGAATGTTGTCATCCATCACAAAGGCTGCAGCACGACCTGAGGCAACCATTGCAAATGAGTCAGAATGGTCTTTCCCATAGACATTATTGACATTTACTTTTTGACCTTTCTCACCCATTTTGATGTATTTGTCAGAGGTTGTTCCTTGTGTCGTCACAACGGCTTTACCATTTAAGTCAGCAATGGTTTTAATCGGAGAATTTGCTTTTACAGCCATGCGAACTTCAGTCGCATAGTAGTTGGTTGAGAAACCAACTTGTTGCTGACGTGAAATAGAATTTGTTGTCGTACCACATTCCATATCAATGTTACCCGCTAACATTTCAGGAATACGGGTCGATGACGTTACTGGTTTGTATTCGACTTTTAAATTTGGAAGCTTTAAAGATTTTTTGAGTTCATTCGCAAAGTTATTACAAATATCAATAGCATAGCCCATTGGTTTTCCACCAACCACATATGAAATAGGATCGGAAGATTCACGATATCCTATAATAACTTTGCCTGATTGTTTAATCTTTGAAATGGTATCTGCTGCTTGAACTTGTGAAAATGCTCCACCCGCGATAAGAACGCCTAATGCGGTGGTTAAAATTTTTGTCGAATACTGCTTCATTTTCATGTCTCCATCATTATTTAGTTTTGGCAAATTGTGATTAGCTTATATTTTAAATTAAGCATAATTTATGCCAATGTGCCTATTGTAGAAATATGATCCATCATCTATTTCTTATAGTTTCTATTTTTATACTCGAATTTTGAATATGTAAAGGTTAAAAAGTAATATATTTACTTTTTGGTTGTGTGATTTAGATCTCAAAATTTTGGTAGGATATTTTTATTCTCGAAATGAAAAATAACAAGAGGGTTTTATATTTATTTGAGAACATAGGCTCTTTAGTAACATTTATTAATGTGATGATGATTTAATTTTTTAAATAACTCGATATACATATTTTTATAAAAAAAGTGAATTAAGATGTAAAAATATGAATTGTTATGCTATAAAAAATAAAATAGGCATATTTTTTGCATAACAATTAATTTAAAGGCGCTTTTATGAAGTTATCGATTGGTTTAAAAGTTGCGAATTCATTGTCGTTGACACCACAATTGCAACAAGCCATTCGTTTGCTTCAACTTTCAAGTTTAGAATTAGAGCAAGAAATTCAGATTCAACTCGATAGCAATCCATTATTGGAAAAACTGGAAGAAGAAAATCATTCCATGGAAAGTTTGGATACGATTAAAGAAGAGCAACAAGAAAAAGAACTATCAGAATCTTTAAATGCGGATCATCTACCAGATGAATTACCTGTCGATACGGATTGGGATGATGTTTATACTCATCAATCAAGTGCGATGGAGCGACCTGAATTTGAAGAGCGAGAGGACAATCGTCAGGGCGATGTTTCATTAAAGTCACACATGCTTGAACAGATTAATTTATTGCATTTTTCGCCAGTTGATCGCTTAATTGCTTATTGTATTGTGGATGCTCTAGATGAAAAAGGCTATTTAGATGCTGAAATTGAAGAAATTATAGCTTCAGTACAACATTTACTTGAGCAAATGGATTATGACGTTGAAGAAGACGAAGTTATTGCAGTATTAAAACTGATTCAACGGCTTGATCCGATTGGTATTGGTTCACGAAATTTGGCTGAATGTTTAATGGTACAAGTTGAGTCATTATCAGAGCTTGAGCCATTTCGAAATGAGGCGATATTGCTACTCAAACATTATGGACTTTTGGTTACTAACGACTTAAATAAATTGATTAAACAAACAGGCTTAAATGCGGAAATATTACGTTCAGCAATAGATTTACTGAAGACTTTAAAGCCTTATCCAGGTATGGAATTTGAAAATAAAGATTCAGATTATCAAATTCCCGATGTAGTTGTGATGAAGAAAGATGGGCATTGGCATGTGCAGTTGAATCCTGATGTTATGCCTAAACTTCGGATCAATCCATATTATTCAGGCATGATTCGTCGAGCAGATCAAAGTGATGATAATCAATACTTGCGTAATCAGATGCTTGAAGCTAAAAACTTTATTAAAAGTGTTGATGAGCGCCATAAAACTTTACTTAAAGTCGCAACATGTATTGTGAAACATCAGCGTGATTTTTTGGAAATTGGTGCGGAAGGCATGAAGCCTTTAATTTTACGAGATGTAGCAGATGAAGTTGAATTACATGAGTCAACAATTTCTCGAGTAACGACCAATAAATTTTTACTTACACCGCGTGGTTTATTTGAATTGAAATATTTCTTTTCAAGTCACGTGAGTACAACGGTTGGAGGTGAGGCATCATCAACAGCCATTCGCGCCAAAATTAAAAAATTGATTGCCGATGAAAATCCGCGTAAGCCATTGTCTGATAATATTATTGCTAACTTATTGAAAGAGGATGGAATTGATGTTGCTCGGCGTACTGTTGCCAAGTATAGAGAGTCGTTACATATTCCATCATCATCAGACAGAAAAGTCTTGATCTAAAATTTAAAATGTGAGTATTCTAAAGGCTCATTATGACGAATTCACGACATAATGAGCCTTTTTTGTTTTTTGGAGTAACTGAAATGATTACATGATGTCGATATAGAATTGAGCATAATTTTTGCAATGTTTCTGTCATGGAATTGTTTTGGTTAAGACATTTCAGAGCCTAATAGGGAGAGGGATCGCTTTATGCAAATGACAATTCGTGGACATCATTTAAGTATTACGCCTGCTATTGAAAATACAATTCGAGAAAAATTTGCTCAAATGACCAAGCATCTTGATCAGGTCAATAGTGTGCAGGTGAAATTAAGTAAAGATCATCAGTTGGATAAGCTTTCAAGAAAAGGTAGTGGTAATCATATTGCTGAAGCTATCGTTAGATTGCCTGGAGTAGAGTTGTTTGCTCAGGCTTCAGCCGATGATATGTATAGTTCAATTACACAGTTGACAGAAAAATTAAAAAGACAATTACAGCGACATCGAGATATTCAGGGACAGGCGCAAAGTAATTTTCAACCATTTATAGAAGAAGATCTGCAATTAATTTAAAATATTTTAAATTCACTAAAATAAAAAGAGGCAAAAGAGCCTCTTTTTATATTTATATGATTATAATCATTTTTTTTTAAATAAAATGAATGAAAAGAGTCAATTATGTTTGTTGATGGGGTCGTGAAAAATTATAATGCTGAACGAGGATTTGGTTTTATTTCAGTTGATGGTCAAAAAAAAGAAGTATTTTTTCATATTACAGATTGCCCAAACCGTGATATTGAGCCTAAACAAGGCGAGCGGTTTAAGTTTCGTATTGTTGATGATCAAGGGAAATCTAAAGCACAAAATATTGTTCGCTTAGATATTCAGAGTGAAGCTGAAAGACATACGCCACAGAGTCGTGCGAATGCCCGAAAGAATATTACACAGCGTAGAAATAACAAGAAATCAAGTTCAGGTAGTGGTTTAGGAATGACTGTAATCGGATTGTTGGTCATTGTTGGGCTTGTTTATATGCTATATGGGAAATATCAGCGTGTTCAGTTAGCAAATCAGCCTGTTGCTACTATTCAGCAAATTGCAGAACCTACCAATTTAAATCCAAACAATTATCGTTGCGATGGGCGGGTACATTGTTCTCAGATGAATTCACGAGAAGAAGCACGTTGGTTTGTACGAAATTGTCCTGGCACAAAAATGGATGGCAATCATGATGGTGAGCCATGTGAAAATGATTCACGTTGGTAAATCTGGATTTATTGATTTGAATTACTCTGGTCTGCATTTTTATTGATAAATAATGTACTGAATGATGAATTTTAAGTAGAACTTATAGTAAAATACTCGGTTTTTACACTGTCAGTCCCATAATGAGGTCTTTGCAATGAATAGTGAACAGCTCACTGAAATTTTAAAAGCGGCTTTTCCTGATGCAGAAGTTGCTGTCAGTGGACAAGCAGGTAAATTTGATCTTCGTATTGTCGATGATCAATTTGAAGGAAAACGTCCTGTTCCTCGTCAACAAGCTGTTTATGCACCGCTTAACTCATATATTGCGAGTGGTGAAGTACATGCGGTAACTATTCGTGCAATGACTAAAGAAGAATGGCGCAAAGCCAGTATGTTTGGAGCTTAAGCGTCAATGGATAAATTTGTCATTCAAGGCGGTGCAAAAATTGACGGTGAAGTTCGTATTTCTGGTGCGAAAAATGCCGCTCTACCTTTATTGGCTGCAATGATTCTTGCAGATAGCCCAATTACCCTTAAAAACGTTCCAGATCTTAAAGATGTTCGAACGCTTGTTAAATTGATTGGTGGTCTAGGTATCACCATGAGTTATGAGGGCGATACTGTTGTTGCAGATACCTCTACACTCGATAATCAGTTTGCACCTTATGAATTAGTAAAAACTATGCGTGCCTCTATTTTGGTGCTTGGTCCATTGTTGGCGCGCTATGGTAGTGCAAAAGTATCATTGCCAGGTGGTTGTGCCATTGGTTCACGTCCAGTCGATCAGCATTTAAAAGCTTTAGAAGCATTAGGTGCAGAAATTGAGGTTGAAGCAGGTTATGTCCTTGCTAAAGTCGATGGTCGCTTAAAAGGTGGTGAAGTCATCTTTGATATGGTGACTGTAGGCGGTACAGAAAATATTTTAACTGCGGCTGTTTTGGCGGATGGTGTAACGACAATTCGTAATGCAGCACGTGAACCTGAAATTACTGATCTTGCGCAAATGCTCATTAAAATGGGTGCGAAAATTGAAGGTTTAGACACAGACACCTTGGTTGTGACTGGTGTTGAGAGCCTACATGGCTGTGAATATTCAGTGGTTGCAGATCGTATCGAAACAGGTTCGTATTTAGCTGCGGCTGCAATTACAGGCGGAAAAGTTAAAACTACACATACAGATCCAAACCTACTTGAAGCTGTTTTAGATAAGTTTGAAGAAATGGGTGCAGAAGTTACTCGTGGTGATGATTGGATCGAACTTGATATGATGGGTAAACGTCCAAAAGCCGTGAGTTTTCAAACTTTACCACATCCAGAATTCCCAACAGATATGCAAGCACAGCTTATGGCAGTGAATGCCATTGGTCGTGGTTTTGCGACAATTTCTGAAACGATTTTTGAAAATCGTTTTATGCACGTTCCTGAGTTAGCGCGTATGGGTGCAAACATTCAGGTTGATGGTAATGATGCGATTGTGACGGGTGTGGAAAAACTATCTGCTGCACCTGTTATGGCAACAGATTTACGTGCTTCATTCTCCTTAGTTTTGGCTGCTTTGGTGGCTGACGGGGAAACAACCATTGACCGTATTTATCATATCGATCGTGGTTATGAAGATATTGAAGCGAAATTACAGGGCTTAGGTGTCCAAATTCAGCGAGTGAGCGAGACAAGTTAATGAGCGATATGAGAAACGATGATCCAAATTTTGACGTAATGGGCAATTTTGATCATGGTTTAACGTTGGCATTGAGCAAAGGGCGCATTCTAAAAGAAACGTTACCTTTGCTTGAAACGGCTGGAATTAACTTATTGGAAGATCCAGATAAATCTCGTAAGTTAATTTTTCCAACCACACACAAACATGTACGTATTCTAATATTACGTGCCTCTGATGTACCGACCTATGTTGAAAATGGTGCAGCAGATATTGGTGTAGCGGGTAAAGATGTCTTGATGGAACATGGCGCGCAAAATGTCTATGAACCATTAGATTTAAAAATTGCTGTGTGTAAGTTAATGACAGCAGGTAAAGTTGGCATGGTTCGTCCGAAAGGTCGTCTGAAAATTGCCACTAAATATGTCAATTTAACACGTCAATATTATGCAAGCCTAGGTGAGCAAGTTGATGTAATTAAACTTTACGGTTCAATGGAATTAGCGCCATTGGTCGGTTTGGGTGATTACATTGTCGATGTGGTAGATACTGGAAATACGCTTCGTGCCAATGGTCTTGAGCCATTAGAAGAAATTTGCCAAGTATCTTCACGTTTGATTGTCAATAAAGCGAGCTTTAAACGTAAGCAAACTTTGTTGAACCCGATTCTTGCACAGCTTGAAAAAGCGGTTGCAGAGCGTGAAGCGAAGAAATTAGCTACATAAAATTTGCAGATTAAATCACCGCCTTAGGGCGGTTTTTTATGGTCTGAATTTTAATCCTACAATGAAAATTGATTCATTAATGTAAGAGAAAGCTTGAATCCATTTAAAATGAAATAGCAGAGATAGAATCATTTGAAATCATTAACCTGACTTTTCAATGAAAATGAGCGTAATTTTCCATCAACTAATAGAGAAATGCCTGAATGAACTTGCCCACAAGATAGACAAAACAAGGTAAACTCAATCTTTACAAATTAACCTTGTGGGTAAATTGATGCGCCGTTTATCGACTCAAGAGCAGAACTTTAAGCAAGTTTTTGCTGACTTGTTGGCTTTTGAAACCGTGAGTGATCCTGAGCTGTTAAAAACAGTAGACCAAATTATTGCAGACGTACGCCAACATGGCGATGCACATGTATTGAAACTCACCCAACAGTTCGATCGACATCCAGCACATCAATTCTCAGATTTAGAACTGACACAAGAGCAACTTAAAACAGCGTTTGATGGGTTAAGTACAGAAGTACGTGAAGCCTTGGAAATGGCAGCCAACCGTATTCGTACATTTCACCAAGCGCAAAAACAAGACGGTTGGTCTTATGTTGATGAGTTGGGTAATACTTTAGGTCAAAAAGTGACACCACTTGACCGTGTTGGTATTTATGTACCAGGGGGGTTAGCATCGTATCCATCTTCAGTATTGATGAATGCGGTTCCCGCACATGTTGCAGGCGTGCAAGAAATTATTATGGTTGTTCCTGCACCGAATGGTGATTTAAATCCATTGGTATTGGCAGCAGCATATTTGGCAGGCGTACATCGTGTATTTACTATTGGTGGTGCGCAAGCAGTTGCAGCCTTGGCTTATGGAACTGAAACCATTCCACAAGTCGACAAAATCACAGGGCCTGGGAATCGTTTTGTTGCAGCAGCAAAACGTGCAGTGTTTGGTCAAGTCGGTATTGATATGATTGCAGGACCTTCTGAAATTTTGGTTTATGCAGAAGGTAAAAATAATGCGCAATGGTTAGCAATGGACTTATTGTCACAAGCTGAACATGACACTGTTGCACAAGCAGTATTTATTACACCCGATGAACAGCTGTTAAATGACGTTGCGGAAGCAATTGAAGCACATTTAGCAGAATTACCAAAAGCAGAAATTGCACGTACTTCTATTGCAAACCGCGGTGCATTGGTTTTGGTGAAAAATCGTCAAGAAGCGATTGATTTAATTAATCAAGTTGCACCTGAGCATTTGGAGCTTTGCTTAGATGAAGCAGAAAAAATGTCCGAAAGCATTCGTCATGCAGGTGCAATTTTCATGGGACGTTATACGCCAGAAGCAATTGGTGATTATTGTGCAGGCCCTAACCATGTTTTACCAACATCGGGTACAGCACGATTCTCTTCGCCACTTGGCGTTTATGATTTCCAAAAGCGTTCGAGCTTGATCATGTGTTCTGAGCAGGGTGTGAAACCGCTTGCGAAAACTGCCGATATTCTTGCACAGCAGGAAAATCTGGATGCACATGCGAGATCGGCAAGATATCGTTATCAGTAATTAAAAAGTATTTAAGCCTCTCCTTAGCCTTCTCCTGAATGGAGAAGGAACTTTTATAATATGAAAGAACTCTCTCTTCCGCCATATACGGCTCAGGGAGAGGTTAGGAGAGGGGCAATAAGAGAAAATAAAATGTCAAATATTACCCCCGAAAAAATGCGTTTTTGGAGCCCTGATGTACGTGAATTAGATCCGTACGTACCTGGCGAACAACCGAAAATTCAAAATATTTTAAAACTAAATACCAATGAAAATCCGTATCCGCCATCACCAAATGTTGTAGCTGCGGTACAAGCTGTTTTGGAAAATTCAGCAGATGCTTTGCGTCTATATCCTGACCCTGATGCGACAGCTTTGAAACAAGCGATAGCTAAACAGCAGAATGTCGATGTGGAAAATGTTTTTGTTGGTAATGGTTCAGATGAAGTATTAGCACACATTTTTAAAGCATTTTTTGTGCAAGAAAAACCGATTCTATATCCAGATATTACCTATAGCTTTTATCCTGTTTATAGTCAGTTTTTTGGCATTGCAGAAAAAACTAAAATTTTGCCGTTAAATGATGATTTTGAAATAGAAGTTAATGACTATAAACAGCCGAATGGCGGGATTATCATTACCAACCCAAATGCACCGACCAGTATTGCACTTGGTTTATCTGCAATTGAAGAAGTGTTGCAAGCCAATCCTGATTCGGTAGTTTTAATTGATGAAGCTTATGTAGACTTTGGTGCGGAATCCGCTGTTAGTTTAGTTGAAAAATACGATAATTTGGTCGTATGTCAAACAATGTCTAAATCACGCTCATTGGCAGGTTTGCGTGTTGGTTTCGCTATTGCACAACCGCACTTAATTGCGGCACTTGAAGCGGTAAAGAATAGTTTTAATTCCTACCCAATAGATCGTTTTGCCATTGCTGCTGCTGTCGCTTCATTTGAAGATCAAGCCTATTTTGAAGCGCAAAATAAGAAAGTGATCGAAAGTCGTGACAAATTAACAGTTCAATTGACTGAGCTTGGATTTAAAGTTTTACCTTCTAAAGCTAATTTTATTTTTGTAACATTGCCATCACATGATGCAGGTGAATTGGCGAGTCAATTACGTGAACAAGGTATTATTGTACGCTACTTCAATAAACCACGAATCAATCAATTTTTGCGTATTACCATTGGCACAGATGAGCAAAATCAACGTTTAGTGGATACCTTGAAAACGATATTTTGATCTAATCTCCCCTAACGCTGAGCCATTATTGGCGCAAGAGAGAAGAGCAGGGATAAAAAGCGAATCTTAGGATTCGCTTTTTTTATCTGAAGATTTAGGTTGATACCATGTATTGAGTAAATCCAATATGGCAGAAACTTTATCAAAACATTCTTGATACTCAGCTTCACCATCGGAGGCAATGGTGATTCCACCACCAGCCCAAACTGAAAGTTCATCTTGATACTTTTGGACAGAGCGAATTAAAATATTCCAACTACCTGTACCATCAAAATTAAAATAACCCATTGAACCGCAATATGCACCACGAGGAGCGCCTTCAAGTTCTTCAATAATTTCCATCGCACGAATTTTAGGTGCACCGGTAATTGATCCTCCTGGTAGTGCAGACAACAGCACATCAACAGGATGAATATCTGATTTTAATGTTGCAGTGACTTCACTGACCATGTGATGAACTTGATTAAAACTTTCAATTTCAAAGAGTTTTGGTGTTTTTACCGTGCCTGTTTCAGCATAAATACTGAGATCATTTCTCAGTAAATCTACAATCATCACGTTTTCAGCTTGATCTTTTTTCGATGACTTTAATATTTGTTTAGATTGCTTATCTAAAATTGGATCAACATAGCGAGGCATTGTGCCTTTGATCGGTTTAGTAACAATTTTTCTTTCACTTTCAAAGTCAATAAATAATTCAGGTGAACAACTGAGCAATTCAAAATCATCAATTTTGAGATAACCTGCATAAGGTGCATTGGTGAGTTTCCACAAGTCTTGTGCTGTATCAAGCAAATTTCCTAATGTTTTTGCAGTAAATTCTTGTGTTAGATTAATTTGATAGCAATCCCCCGCTTGAATGTACTCTTGAACTTGCTCAAAAGCATGTAGATATTGTGTCTTATCCCAACGTGCTTGACAGGGTGTCATCATTGAAAATAAAGAGCTTGATGTTGGTTTTTGAAAAATTAAAAAATTGATTTGATTGAAAATTTCTTCTGCATTTTCTTCTGTGCTATAAAAAATCCATTTTTTATTTTCTAAGCGTAAAAACGTGAGATATTGACCTAAAAAAAACGTAGGTTGTTGTCGATGTTGATTGTGTATTTGTTGATTTGCAGAAAAATTATAATCAAAAAAACCGATATAACCACCGTTAAAACCATCAAAACTTTGTGAATTTTTCGTCAGATCAATATCAATAAAAGATTTAAGATCTTGCAATGCAGTTTGCGTATATTCTGATTGATGATCGCGAACATAATGTAGGGCTTTAAAATTACTTTTTTTAATACAATAAGATACGGGTGAAAATGCAATTACAGGCATATTGTTGTTTGCTAAATAGACACAGCCTGTGAGTGATGAAAGGCGTTGTAAGATGAATGCAACATCTAGATCATCGAATGGGCATAAAAGATTAAAAAAGGAAGAGCTTGGCATTACATTCAAAATATCAGAGTTTCTATAATTTTATCTTACTTTCACGATGTAGTCACAGTAATTGCCGTTTGTCGGTTAGTTACTGATTTTGATGAACAGCAGTTGAACAAAAAACAACATGGAGTTAATTTAAAAAGGCAAAACGGATTACTCAAGGATTGATGCTTCTGTTGTAAAAAAATAAAAACAACATGGAGCGGCGGAGAGTGGTTAAAAATGAAAAAAAATGCTCTTGGGAGAGTACACATGAAATTATTTACTAAACTTGCTTTAGTTTCTGCAGTAGCTGTAAGTTCAAATGCAATGGCTATGCAAGCTATGGATGATGCTGCATTGAGCGCAACAACAGGTCAAGATGGTATTTCTATCGGTATTGGTATCTCTAAGGTAGATATTGCTAAAGTTCACGTTTTTGATGGTGATGGTTTGGCTGCTGCTGGTGCTGCTGGTGCTCCAGGTTTTGGTGGTACTGCTACAACAGGTGCAATCACTTTAAATAATGTTGTTCTTAGTGCACCTCATACTTCTGCGGGTGCTTTAGATACTACTCGTATGTTGGCTTCTGGAAACTTAGCTGATTTGACTATTGATACTGATGGTGGTGCAGGAGAACCATTCTTAAACGTTGCTGCTGCAGTGTCTGGTCTTGATATTGAGTTAGGTAAAATTGAAGTTAATGATGCAGCTGGTACTGCGGGTGCATATACTGTTGGTACAGCTAGTGCTGAAATTCTAAGTGGTTTAAGCCTGAAAACAGGTAAAATGAACGCTGTTATCCAATTGGGTAACACACCGCAAGGCGCAATGATTAAGCTTGCTGGTTCTATGACTGGTGGTCTTGAAATTAAAGATCTAGCGATTAAAGATGCATCAACTGGTGGTGGTGGTTACATCGTATTGGGTGGTATCAAAATTAAAGATACAGTTGGTAATGATTTAGCATTAGATGCTGATGTGGCTGTAACTAAACAAGGTCTTGCAATTACTGCAATGAAGGGCTCTACAGATATTTATATCACTAAAGTAGTATTAGGTGGCGGTACTGGTTTTGTTCCTAAATCAGGTGCTGTAGCTGCTACGCCTGGTACTGGTGTAGGTTCTGGTTCAATTGGTGATGTTGCGATTTCTGGCATGAAAGTATTTAATGGCGCTGCTATGACTGATCCAGGTGCTAAGATTACAATCTCTGGTCACTAAGTTTTGTTTATAGTCTAGATAAATTAAAAAAGCGCGTGAGTCCACGCGCTTTTTTTTACTTAAAAATACGATAATGATGAAGTAGTCAAAAAATTAGCTGTATTTTTTTGGAAAAGAAGGTATCTTCTAGTCACAGGGACGTAGAGTGTTTACTCTAAAAATAAAATCAACACTTTAGGCAAATTGATTGCCGATACTAGAATAGTTAAAATTATGTTAGAGATTACTTTAGGTTCGGCATTAATTTATTATTTTGCCAGCCATGCATTAGACATCAAAGAAAAGCCTGCTCAAGCTGTTTATTACACAGAACTTGCAGACTCAAGAGATAAGGCTTTTTCAAAATATCATCGTGAAGCAGTAGAAATTAAACCTGCGCTTGAAAATCAATTTCGTGGCATCGTTCGTCAGGCTTATGACTATAGTTGTGGTTCAGCGGCATTAACTACTTTACTCAATGGTTATGTTGGAACGAATTTGACCGAACAGCAAACGATGGAAGGTTTGCTCAAATTTGGTGAGTATGAACGAATTGTAGAACGTCGAAGCTTTTCATTGCTCGATATGAAACGATTTGTCACGGCTGTTGGATTGCAGAGTAATGGCTATAAAGGTGAGTTTTCCGATTTAGTTAATCAAAAACAACCTGCTATTGTACCTATTTCCTATGCTGGATTTAAACATTTCGTTGTTTTTAAAGCTTATAAGGATGGTCGAGTATATGTTGCCGATCCTGCCCTCGGTAACATCAGTTTCGATCAAGAGCGATTCAAAGAAATTTGGGAAAATAATACATTATTTATTATTAATGTCGAAGAAGGGCAACGTAAAGATATGCTTGCCCTACAAGATGCAGATCTAAGACATGTTGATGATGCAACAATCAATCGTTATGCGTTGGTTGATGCGCAATTTTCAACGGATTATATGAATAAAATTGCAGATAAAGCATCAACCATGCGAAGAGTCATTGACCAAGATAAGAACTCAGAGACGTATGGTCAGCCAATTACAACCTATATGCGACTCTATTATAAACGTAAATAAAAGATCGATTAAAAATTAGATAATCAAATTCTTTGGTAGGGAATAAAATGAATAATCAATGGATGAAAAGAACACTGCTAGCGATAAGCATTCAATTGGTCATGGGTGGTGCTTATGCAGCCAATGAGGAAAATGCTGTCGATGCAGTTGCAGAAGAAGCAACGGATGTTGCTAGCGAAGCTGTTGTGGATACGGTTAGTGATGTAAAAACAGCAACACAAGACGCTGTTGCACCAGTTGCAGATAAAGTCACCATCAATAAAGATGAAACACCTTCACTTAAACCTGTAGAGGGTAGTCAGGCTGCAAATGCATTACAAAAACAAGAAGGTGATGCAACACAAGAAACCAACCTTCAAGAAGTTTTTACCTCAAATGAGCGTCAATACTCTTTAATTAAAAAGGGTGAAATTTCAACATTTTATGATTTAGATTATTCTTATTACCGTGATACACAAATTAATGCGGCAATGAATGAGGGTAGTTTATATCAATTACGTGTGGATGAAGATGCAAGTCATACCATTACCAATACATTTTCATTTCAATATGGTGTACTTGATAATTTAACGTTTAGTGCGTCTGTACCCTTGATTGCTAAATCAGACAAAATGAAAGATGCCACAACAGCAGGTTTGGGCGATATTAATTTTGGCGCACGTTGGGAGCCATTTCCACTTAAAAATGATCGCTTACCTTTAATCTTATTTGGTAGCTTATCGACTAAAACAGGTGACAGCCCTTATGAGATTAATCCAATAACGGATCTATCAACAGGTAAAGGTTATTATTCAGCAGGTATAGGTGCAAGTACACGTAAGTATATTGATCCTGTCGTTTTGTTTGCTTCAGCATCTGCAAATTATGGTTTTAAAGAAACAGGTTTAAATCAAGTTCGTGGTGGTCCAGGTAGCGACACAGTCCGTATCCTCGATGAATTCGAACCAGGGATTACAGCAGGTTTCTCATTTGGTTTTGCATACTCATTTAACTATGACGTATCCATGACAATGTCATATCAACAATCCTTTAACACCAACACATCATTTACTTATACCAATGGCGAATCGTACGACAGTGCAGACCAAACGAGCTCAATGTTTTCTATTGCATTGGGTGTACGTGTAAGTCCTGAAACAATTGTCAATGGAACACTTGGCATTGGCTTGACAGAAGATTCTCCTGATGTGTCATTGGGGTTATCATTCCCACTTGATATTCTTGGATTTGGTAAGAAAAAAGCAAGCTAATAGGGGTTTGGTATGAAAAACATACGCTTACGCCCGTTGGTTTCTGCAATTTTATTAACGGGATGCACGACACAAGCTTTTGCACATTTGGGCTTAAACTTGTCTGTTGATGTTCGATCTTTAACTATGGGGAATGCAGTTACCGCAGACCCTCCTGGCATTAGTGCCATTCATTTTAACCCAGCAGCTCTAACTAAACTGAAAGGTTTGCAGACGGATGTACAGGGGCTAATTGCAAATTTTGATGTGCAACGTGAATTTTCAGCACCTGCAGGCTATAACGTTTTTGGTTTTTCTGATGACCCATTAATTTGTAATGATAGTCCAGATAATCCATCAAGCTTGTGTACAGATTTCAAAGATTCTGTTCATGGTGATGTAGAATATGCAAGCTTATATATTCCAATTTTGAAGAAGGTTGTAGATTTAGGTGCGGGTTGGCCAGTAATGGCGCCAACGGGTGGTGTGTCATATAATCCCCCTGGCTCTAAATTGACTTATGCAACAGCAGCTTATGCACCAATGGTTGCCGGTTTTGGTTCTGAAAATGGTAACCCTGGTAATTTTATGGGGCAGCAGGTTGCCATTGAGCGTATTACTTATTTATCGCCATCTATTGCTTATCAGGTCAGTGATGAGCTTTCGATAGGTGCATCTATTGGGATGTCATACAATGCAATTGCATTGAAAACGGACTTACGTTTCCCCAATGAAATGATTGGCGTACTACGGATGGTAGATGAATCTGTTTGTGCACCATTTAGAAATGATTCCAATGAAATTATTAACTTACTTTTGTTCGGTTTATGTAATGCCGATGAGGGGATGAATCCATTTGGTAAGTTTGGACAAATGGAAGTCCAAATGGAGCAAAGTCTCAGCCCAAGTTATAATTTAGGGTTAATGTGGGAACCAACGGACGAGTTCGGTTTTGGTATGGTTTATCAAAGTTCTGCAAAAATGCGGATGAAAGGTAAATACTTTATTGATAATGCCAATGCACCACGAGAATTAATCAAAGGTCTCAATCAGTCAGCAACAGGGCAAATTCTTGCAGCTATTTTAGGTTTTCCAGGCTATGTTCCGCCAACAGAGTCGGGTTTAATTGCAATGGATCTTGAATATCCTGCGCATTTTCAAACTGGGATAAAATATAAAATTTTACCTGATTTACAAGTGAATTTTGACTTGGGTTGGACAGATTTTAAAGCATGGGAAAAATTCAAATTTGAATTTGATCGACAAATTTCGGCATTAAAAATTGCGAAACTTTTGTCTAATGATGTTACTGATACATCTTTAGCCTTACCACTTGGCTTCCAATCACCATGGAGTTGGGGCGTTGGTCTAGAATATTCAGCAACAGATCGTTTGAAATTACGTGCAGGTTATGAACCTCGTGCTAGTGCGATTCCAGATGATAAGCGTAATACGATGGTTCCAATTAACAATGCGCAATTGTTTGGTTTGGGCTTAGGGTATCGTTTTGATGAAGATACAGATATTGATCTATCTTTAGCTTTTTTACGTAGCCGAGATAATATTCCAGCCAATACGAGTAGTATGTCCAACCAAACTGGCGTAGGTAATCTGTTATTGAATCCTTATGCAGGTATGGATGTAAAAACCAATACAAAAGTTACAATTTTGGGTCTGAACTATAGAACGAGATGGTAATGGCATTGATGTTAAAAAAAATATTTAGACATACACCTTTGGCATTACTCCTGTTAACAGGAGTTTGTGCCACGGCTGTAGGTGCAGGGTTTTATACCATTATTGGACCTGATGGACGTCCAATGGTGGTTCCTGAGCGAACATCGAAAAAAAAATCAGATGTTCCTCAAATAACAAAAACACCTGAAAAAGTAATATCTGAAAAAATCCAAAATGCGAATGTTCAGTCAAAAGATGTTCATCAAGTACAACGCAATATTTCAAACCTTCCGCAAAAAGCGCAATCTGTCGTTGAACAAACTCAAAATATCGACAAGTCAGCATCAACTCAGCAACAGGCTTTAAATAAAGAAAACTCCGCTAAAAAAGTTGATCAGGTCGCAGTTGCCAAAGTAGCTGTTGTTCCAACGACTCAAAAAGCTGAAGTATTTGAAAAAGTAGATGCAACTCGTAAAGAGCCACAGCCAATCGTGACTGAAAAAATAAATACTCCTATATCAGTAAATCAGTCAGATCAGCCATCTACGACTTCATCGACACAGGTTATACACAGTGATGTAAAACAGACGTCTTTATTGGTAAATAAGCAAGCTGAAACACAATTTACTCAAACTCAACAAGCGTTAAAAGTAGATGAAAAAATTCAATCACAAGACGATCAAAAGCCGAATAACTTTGTTGAAATTGATGGTGTTCAGTATGTAAATAATGAATATTTAGAAGAACGTGAATTTAATTTGGAAGGTAAAAAGCGTTTTTATATCATGCCTGAAGCAGGTTCATCAGGTGCGGGTCATCATGTTGAAACTGTAGAGAGAGAAAAAGGTCTTGGTCATTCATTGATTGAAAAAATTCAGAAACAGAAGCCTGAAATTGCTAAGACAATTGCCTTATCGCCAACGTATTATCGTTTGCCTAAAACAGAAGTTGTTGAGTCGCTACAAAAAGCTTGTTTTACGGATAAAAAAGTTACAAAGGCAAAGATATTAGATTTAAAAAATAAGGATATCGGATTTTGGCCTGTTGCGCCAATCAAAGATGATTTTGCTTATGAAGTGGTCAAGCTTGATCAACAGGTCGAAAATGTTTTATTGACCTCTTATGCTTCGTCACAAAAATCGCCAAGTTATTATTGGCCTTTAGTGGTCTTTTTAGATCAAAAAGGTTGCGTGGTTGAAGGCGTTAGTGGTTTTAAAAATCAAAATCTTGACGAAAACAATATGCAACATGCTGCAATGGAAGGTATTCTGAAAAAGCCAGAAACGGCATCATATATGTTTATGACGCCACTTTCTGCAGCAGTGGATGCTGAAAATATGCAATTAACAAATCAGGGACAAATTAAGCTTAGCGTTATTCGCTAAGTGATGAGAAGAGAATGATGAATAAAAAATATATTTTACCTTTTACATTAACAGGTTTAGTTTCTGCACTGGCTGCATGTGGCGGTGGTGGTGAAAGCGCAACAATTTTTGAAGATCCCAACAAAGGTGTGGTTACGACCACGAATGGTTGTAGTGATTCATCTGAAAAATGTTTAGCATTCTATGTTGATTATCCTGTTGAAGGCTTGAACTTTGACTGTAGTACAGATACTAAAAACCATTTTATTACAGAAATGGATGGTGGTTTGGCGTCGGGTGGTTGTGCTGTCGGTGATAAAGCGAGTTTTTATATTCAAGGTACGCAAACGTCACGTAAAATTTCTTTAGGTGTGGTTGATCTTACAAAAATACGTCCACTGAAAGTGACAGGACAGCCCGCAGCAATTGGGCTGATTGATATTGCTACAGCAATGACTGGTAAAGCACCAACACAAATGAATATGAATGATGATACATTCAAAGTCATGGTTGGATTGGTTCGTGTTATGCAAGCGGTTGGAACCGCTCAGGATGCAAGTGTTGAAGGTGATGTTCAACCCATCGAACTGACCAATGAATTGAAGAATAATCTAAGTAAAATTGCATCGGATGTTGATGTAAAAAATTTCCTTGATGGCAGTTATGTCAATATTTTACAACCATGGTTGAATATTGGAGCGATTGATCAACAAGCTGCTGAAAAAGTCGCAGTACAATTAATCAATTTATCTGATGTGGGGCTGTATACTGCAAATTTCCTTGCAATTAAACAAGGTAGTGTCGATCTAGGTGGCTTCTTTGGTACAACTACATCTGGAAGTGGTATTGAATCTATTGCAAATCTCTACGCACTGACTAATCGTCAAGGTTTTTCTACAGGTTATGCTGTGCAATGGATGGGTAAGCCTGTAACAACGGGTGAAAATATTATTAGCACGATTGGTCGAATTAATTTATTGACACAGAGTGTACCAAATAAATTAAATGCTCAAGGTACAAGTAATTGGATTAATTCATTTACGAAAAAAATTGGAACACCATTTGTTTTACAGTCACCATCGAATATTGCGGATCGACTTGAAATTTATCAAGGTGCCTTACTAAATGGTATGACTATTCCTGGTACTGAGTTTATGTACAAGCAAATTACAGGGGATACTAAAGCACCGACGGATAATTCAGTCTATGGTCGTTGGAGACAATCTGCTGGCAATGAACAATTGACAGGTTCAATTGATATATATAAAACTAACCCTGCAACCTATCTTGATAAACAGGTTTTTAGCACGATTAATAATGTGAAATCAGGTGAAAAGTATATATTCCCATTGTATGCAAATCTGACTTTTAAGTTTAGCGATTCGTCAGTTTCTGATGTTAAATTGGGTATTGTTGTTGATGAAAATGGTGATATTCGAACCAATATTGGACGTAATGCAACAGTAAATGATATGTCATCGGCTGAATGTGTGAGTGTTGATGATTCAACTTATAAAGACACTAATGGTGTACAGCAATATCGTGTGGGTACAACAGGGGCTGCAAACTTTGGCGTTAGTGATAAATCATTGACCATTCGTATGATTTTAGCAAATCCTGCATTTGGTAATATTGATGGTGCATTGATAGGTTTAAATGAAAGTCTGATGTTCTTGCCACAGGATAGTTCAGGAAAAATAACATCTTATAGCTCTGGTGGTGTGCGCTTAAATCTACAAAATTTAATTGTAGGTAATGTGTCAGCAGGTATTAATATTACAGGTTGGGATGGTGCAGCTGCGACTAATGCTGAGTGGGGGAATTTGTTAGCGATGTCGCAGGTTGTTTATAACTCAGTCAAAGATAACGAAAAGAAGGTAACTGCTGAACAAAAAGAGTTAGCAAAACGTACGAGTGGTATTATTACCATTGATTTACCATCTTGTTATACTGTGAAAACTAAATAATAAAATTTAATTATTATAAAAAACCATCCTTTCGGATGGTTTTTTATTTGCTTGATTGAGTCAATATGAAAATATATTTATAAAAAGTCTCTATAACATTTAATTAACTCAATTAGCCTGTATGATCTAAACGAGAACCTAAAGTTTCTAAATGCATTGGAAAGCTTCCCGTTTTTTGATCTGCAAAATAATGGCGTAAAGTGCGTTCTACACTTGGAAATGCCAGGTCACCCCATGGAATTTCGTGTTCTTCAAATAAGCGACTTTCAATGGTTTCATCACCTGCACCAAATTGACCATCAATGAGTGTAGATTTGAATAGTACATAAATTTGTCCTATTCGTGGAATGTCATACATACAGTATAATTCACCGATGCTGACTTCGGCTTCGGCTTCTTCACGGGTTTCACGTGCTGCACCCTGTGCCATCGTTTCTTGTAATTCCATATAACCTGCGGGCAATGTCCACAGTCCATAGCGCGGCTCAATGGCACGGCGACACAGTAGAACTTTGTTGTCCCAAAGAACAAGTGAACCACAAATGACTTTAGGATTGACATAATCGATTGTTGCGCAATGTGTACATACCTTTCGAATTTTTTGATCACCTAAAGGAATTTTTTCTATTGTTTTATGACCGCATGTTGTGCAAAAACTCATAAGCTTCATGAACCAAAGATGATGACTCAGCATAGCGTAAAAATGCTTATTTCGCATCATTTATAGCCGAATACATGAAATTTCATATATGATATTAAAAGAATAAGAAAATGGCGATGAGGGAAAGAATGCAGGATGCTTTACTGACACAAGTTTTACAGCAAAGACTCCGTTTTGCTAAACGAACACACCCCGCAAAAGCTGCTGTTCTAATTGCCATTACAGATGAAGCTGATCCTAAGGTATTGCTAACACGCCGCTCGGTTTATCTTAATAATCATGCAGGTGAAGTTTCTTTTCCCGGTGGAAAACGTGATCCCTCCGATACCAGTAATATTGTGGTTGCACTGCGTGAAGCATGGGAAGAAACAGCCTTAAATCCTTTTGATGTCAAATTGTTGGGCGATTTACCCATGGAACTTGCTAAGAGTGGTATGACGGTTAAACCCGTTGTGGGATTGATTCCTGCAAATGTCCAACTGATTGCTCAGCCGACTGAAATTGATCGCATCTTTTATGCACCTTTACAAAAATTAATGGATGCAAAGCCCATTCCGTATGAGGTACGTTTGGCACATCAATTGGTTTATTTTCCAAGCTTAAGAATTGAAAATGAGATCATTTGGGGATTAACGGCTCGTATTCTTATTTCATTGTTTCAATATGGGCTTAATCATCAAAAAAATTGGCCATTTTTACTGAATTCACCAAGTTTTCAATCTAAAATTTTAAATAAAAAATAGCACGATATTTTGATTTATCTAAGTGTGGTTTAAATTATCAATATATCAAAAGGGCACAATGGAAGAGTACGGTGAATGAAAAAATCGTATTGATACAGGAACGTATTCGAGGCATAAAGTTATGATGTATACCTATAAAGGACATTCACCAAAAGCACTTCATCAACCATGGGATGGTTGGGTCGCAGACAATGCGACCGTTATTGGTCAGGTGGAAATGGGGCAAAAAGTAAATATTTGGTTTGGCGCAGTGATTCGTGGTGATAATTCCGTAATTCGCATTGGTGACTTTAGTAATGTGCAAGAAAATGCTGTATTGCATACCGATGCAGGTATTGAGCTAAATATAGGAGCTTATGTCACCATTGGACATCAAGCGATGCTACACGGCTGTACTATTGGTGATAACAGCTTGATTGGTATCAATGCTGTCGTACTGAATAACGCAGTAATTGGAAAAAACTGTATTATTGGCGCCAATGCGTTGGTACCTGAAAGAATGGTGATTCCTGACAATTCACTTGTGGTCGGTTCGCCTGCAAAAGTGATTCGTACTTTAGATGATCAAGCAGAAGTTCGTTTGAAACTAAGCGCAATGCATTATGCAGAACATTTTAAAGACTTTGTTAATTTAGAAAAATTTGAATTTTAAATAGAATCAAGCTCAGCAAAAAATGACCTAAAACAGCGTAAATCAAAAAGCCGATGATGTGGAATTCACAGATCGGCTTTTTTATCTTTGTGTTTAATCGGCTAAACAAGGAATATTTTGAGAAATTCTCGCAGGATTAAAATGAGTGGAGTATCATGGACGGCATTTTCAAAGTGAAGTAGGGTTGTGCATGAAATTGCTGGCACTGGAAACTGCTAATGAGCAGTGTTCTGTTTCAATAGTCGATGAAGATCAGACACTTTATTTTCAGTGTGATCTACGAGCAAAGGCACAAACTCAGACGATTTTACCGTTAATTGAGCAAGGTTTGCAGGAAACACAAACGGAACTTACCGATTTAACTGCGATTGCATTTAGTCGTGGACCAGGTTCTTTTAGTGGTGTGCGCATTAATGCAGCAGTGACACAAGCATTGGCATGGGCAAATGATTTGCCTGTAATACCTGTTTCAACATTGCAAGCATTGGCGCAAGCTGCATATCGTGAACTTGGTTTACGTGAAGTGACTGCGGTACTTGATGCGCGCATGCAAGAAGTCTATATGGCAAGTTATCAGCTTGATGATCAAAACATTATGCAAGCCATCGATGAAGAAAAAATGCTGGATTATGTTCAAGGTGCAACGTATCAAAAATTTACAATAATCGGTTCAGGTTCAGCTTTAATTAAGGCTGATTTGGAATCATACCCGCAGATTACTGCCCATGCGGATGATATTGCGACAATTGCACGTGCATTGGCAAAAAAACAGCAATGGTTAAGTGCTGAAATGGCATTGCCGGTCTATTTACGTGATAACGCATGGAAAAAAATTGCAGATCAAGGCAAACCATAATTTTATAGAATATTTGGAATAGTACATGGATCTTTTACTGCTGCTGAAAGCGGCAATCATGGGTATCGTAGAAGGCATTACCGAGTTTTTGCCTATTTCGAGTACAGGACATTTAATCCTTGCATCGGAATTGATGAATTTTTGGACCAAAGAAAAGAGTGATGTTTTTGTGATTGCGATCCAAATGGGTGCAATTGCGGCAGTGATTTATGAATATTGGGCACGTCTTTGGGGTGCGGCAACAGGTATTGTCACAGGTGAAGAAAAAGGTCGTCGTTTAGGTATAGGCTTAATTTTGGCTTCGATTCCAATTGTGATTATCGGATTGACTTTGGGGCAGACAGTAAAAGCATTATTATTCAATGATATTGCCATTGCGATTGGTTTGATTGTTGGTGGTTTGATTATTATATGGGTGGAGAAAAATCCACCCGTTGTTCGTGCACAAGAAGTTGATGATTTAACCATTAAAGATGCAGTTTGGATTGGTTTAATTCAAGTATTGTCTTTAATTCCAGGTACATCACGTTCAGGCGCAACGATTATTGGTGCGATGATGTTGGGCGTATCACGTAAGGCAGCGACAGAATTTTCGTTCTTCTTAGGTATTCCTGTAATCGTGGGAGCAGGTTTACTTGATCTATATCAAAGTTATCATGTATTCCAAGGTGCGACTGATTGGGCGGTGATTGCCGTTGGTTTATTGGTTTCATTTATTTCGGCACTTATTCTTATTCGTGTACTTGTGGCTTATGTGGCAAAACGTGATTTTATGATTTTTGCATGGTATCGCATTGCATCAGGTTTAGTAATTTTATTGTTTGCATTCACAGGTTGGAAATTATGGTAAGCGAGCTTCGCTTATACACTGAAGCACAATATTTAGAGAAAGCACAGACATATCAGTCTGTGCTTTCTTTACGTGGTGTGGATGTAAATATTGAGTTAGTTGAAAAACTTAATGCCCGTTTTTTACGGTTGAATCCTGAAATGGCATTGTGTGCAGATGACGCAGGTTTATGGCTCAGTGCCAATGGCATGAAAATGCAACCCGATTGGAAAGCAGAAATTCCACGTTTAAAACGTGCAAGCCTTAAATCTGAAATGATTGCACGTGCGTGTAATTTATCCGAAAAGCCATCGCTAATTGATGCTACGGCAGGGCTAGGGCATGATAGTTTGCTCATGGCAGCACTTGGTGCGCAGGTTACACTGATTGAACGGCATCCGATTTTATTTACCCTACTTGAAGATGCGCAAGCACAATCTCGCCATGATCCCTTTTTAGGTCTAGTGGTTGATCGTATTCAGTTGGTTTTCTCAGATTCAGCCGCTTATTTACAACAGTTAGCTGAGCAGAAAAAAATGGTTGATGTGACTTATCTCGATCCGATGTTTCCGCAACGTGATCAAAATTTACAAGCCGTCAAAAAACAGGCACAAGTAAAAAAGCAAATGCAACTACTGCATATGCTTTTACCTGAAGATGGTGAAATGGATTTGGGTGATTATCTTTTAGTCTTAGCACGGAAAATATCCAAGCGTGTTGTGGTAAAAAGACCGAGACTTGCAATTTTTCTTGATGATCAATCACCCGACCATCAATGGCAGGGCGATGCATGTCGTTTTGATGCCTATTTCAATAAACAAGTTATTGAGTAATTTGGTAATTGTTTCAATATTTATGTAAGAACTGATATATAGTTATTCAAGTGTTGCATAAAACTTAAGCAAAATATTCAATCAGAAGTATTTTTAGGTCACTGTAATCGTGATCTACCCAAACTAGAACTGACATGATCGATTTAAAACCTTCAATAAATTTTTGGCATGATTTTAAAAGCAATCAGTGGGCGGGATTGTGGCTATTTCTTGGATCAAGAAAATCATTACAAATAGTACATCCCTCAATTTTACAACTTATTTTTTGGGGAATATTAGGGGGCTGTGCCAATACGCTGTTTAGTTGGTTGGTCACGGGTGGGGTCGGTGATTTCAACAAACAAGGTTTGGTTAGTTATGCGTTATGGCCATTTATTGCCTTAATTGTTGGGATATTTTTATCACAGCGAACCAATAATACACGATTAATGTTAGTTCCAGCCTTGCTGTGGCTCGTTCTTGACACGCATATTATGCTGTTCCAATGCTTAATTCAGTATTTGGGTAATCTCGATTATTTACCCGACATTGTTTATAACTACATTCCATTTTTATTTGTTCTGCTTTTTGTTTGGCAAAGTTTAGCAGTGGTTTGGGTTATTTCACGTGAATTACATTGGCCTTGGTGGGAACGTGCCCTGATTATGATTGGGACGGTCATTACACTGTCTGTTTGGCAAGTTTCAATTAAAGAACAACCGATTTGGAAAGTGGAAGACGTTCCACCGAGTTTATCTGAAGATGCCTTTTATGCACAAAGTCGCTTACTCAATAAGTCCTTGGAGCAAGTTCAATTTGGTGAGTTTGCACAAACGCATTGGTATTTTTTAGGTGTTGCAGGTGCGAGTTATCAAGATGTTTTCCGTTTTGAAATAGATCGAATTAAAGAGCAGTTTGATACTCGTTTTGGGACATTTGGACGTTCAGTTGAATTGGTTAATAATCCTGAGACACGTACAGAAACCCCAATTGCGTCTAAAACGAGTATGGAACTTGCGCTACGCCGTATTGGGCAGCAAATGAACCATGAAAGTGATGTGTTATTTTTATATATGACATCACATGGTTTACCGAATCAGTTTGAAATGGAAAATGAGCCTATTGATTTGGATGATATTGATCCTAAATGGCTACGTGAAACACTCGATAAATCGGGTATTCGTTGGAAAGTGATTGTGATTTCAGCCTGTTATTCGGGGAGTTTTATTCCTGCATTACAATCGCCTGATACTTTAATTATTACAGCCTCAGCCGCAGATCGGGCATCTTTTGGTTGTTCTAACGAAGCAGATTATACTTATTTTGGTCGAGCATTCTTTGATCAGGCTATGCGTGAAAAAAATACCTTACACAGTGCATTTAATCAAGCGGCTGAAACGGTTGCAAAATGGGAAAGTAACCAAGGCTTTGAACCTTCAGAACCGCAATGGGTCATTGGGAAAAATATGGAATTGATGTTGCCACAACTTGAACAGCATCTATTTCCACAAGGTATACAAAATACGCAGGCAGATGGAAATATCCAACCTCATGCTTTAGAGCTTGATGTGAAACATACACCCAAATCAAATTGACCTGTGCCATTTGACACAGTGTGAGTAAAGGACAATAGAATGGAATTGCTTCAGAAAAATAAATGCTTTGAAGGCGAACAACAGATTTTTCAATTTGCATCTAAGACTTTAAATGGAACAAGCAAATTTTCAGTCTTTTTACCTGAACCAGCACTGCGTGGGCAAAAATGTCCTGCACTTTTCTATTTGGCTGGTTTGACTTGTACGGAAGAAACCTTTGCGATTAAAGCCCACGCACAGCGTATGGCAGCACAACTCGGTTTAATTCTCATTTCACCAGATACCTCACCACGAGGAGATAATGTCGAGCAAGGTGATTCTTGGGACATTGGTCAAGGTGCAGGCTTTTATATTAATGCGACACAAGCGCCGTGGGCGACACATTTTCAAATGGAAAATTTTGTTGCTGATGAATTATATACACAAGTCATTGAGAAATTTCCAATTCGTACGGATGCAATTGGCATTATGGGGCACAGTATGGGAGGTCATGGTGCATTGACCCTTGCTTGGAAGTATCCTGAAAAATTTAAATCGGTATCAGCATTTGCACCCATTTGTGCGCCGTGTGATTGTCCTTGGGGTGAAAAAGCATTTTTAACGTATTTGGGTGATGACAGAGAATTATGGAAAGCGCATGATGCTACGCAGTTGGTTTTAGAAAAAGGTACATTATTGAGTGAAGTACTCATTGACCAAGGTCTAGCAGATCAATTTTATAGTCAATTGAATCCTGAAAAATATCAGCAAGCGTGTCTAAAAGTTGGGCAAAAGTTAACGCTACGTCAACATGCAGATTATGATCATGGTTATTATTTTATTCAGACCTTTATGGATGAACATTTACAGTTTCATGCATTACAGTTACAAAAATAAAACTTAGATTTGTTATGTATAACGTTGAATTGTCTATAGGGGTGATTCAACACGGTTTCATTTATCATTGTAAAAATATACACTTATTTAATGAGAAACCACATTGATATCTTGTATATTTGTGAATATGTCATACCTTTTTTAGCATTGAATCGATTGAACTCCCAAATTTAAAAAAAAGAGAAAATAATGCAAGAACAATATGATTCTACATTTACAAATCAATTGCCTCCTGACCTTCCTGTACCTCATACATTGGACTCACGTCCTGAATACCTCGGTAGAATTTATCGCTTTAAATTCCATGGTGAAGCGATAGAATATTTTGGTATTTGGATTGTGAATATTCTATTGACTATTGCAAGTTTGGGCTTTTATGCACCATGGGCAAAAGTCAGACGATTGCGTTATTTCTATGGTAATACTGAGTTCTTTGAACGTTTTTTTGACTTTACGGGATTACCCACCAAAATATTAATTGGTCGGTTAATTGCACTGGGTATTTGGGGTGCATTTACTTTGGCTGGTTATTTGGAAATGACCATTGCAGCCTTTGGTGTCGTCATTATTTATTTGGCTTTGCCATGGTTGTTACGTGCAACTATTCGTTTTACCTCTCGAAATAGTAAGTATGCGAACAGCCGTTTTTATTTTGATGGTACTACGGGCGAAGCCTATAAGCAGTTTTTCTTAGGTGCATTAATTGTTGTTTGTACCTTAGGTTTATTTACACCAGTGATGATCTATTTTTATAAACGCTATGTGCTCAATCATCTGTATGCAGGACAATTGAAATTCCGTCTAAATAACAGTTGGACAGATTATATGAGTGCAGTGTATTTACCTGTTGCACTTTTTGTTGGGGTGCTGATGCTCTGTGGAATTTCCATTGGTATTTTTGCTGCAATTGGCTTAGATTTTTTAACGGCTTATACCGCGGGATTATTGGGATTAAGTTATCTCTTTGGTTGGGTTTTTATTGTGCCATTAATTCAGGCACGTATATTTATCACTACATGGAATAATACAACACTTGGTAATAGTCAATTTAAAACCGATTGTAATCAGTGGCGTTATGCGTGGATTGTAGTCAGTAATTGGTTTATGAAAATTATTACAGTTGGCCTGATGTCTGCATGGGCTGCCATTCGCTTATATAAATATCAATTGGAATCGATTAGTTTACATTTAGAAGATGATCCTGATCGTATGATGAATATGGCACAGGCAGATCACAGTGCAATTGCCGAAGAAATCAGTGATATTTTTGACCTTGATATTTCATTATAAATACGGAGATAGAAAATATGAGTACAGATTATATGAACTCCATTTCCGTGGTTTTTTATGATGGTGTTGTGTCTAAACCACATCAGGCACAATTGTCTGCAGTTGATATGAACTCGATTTTGATCAGTTATCGTGAACAAAATGATCTGCGTAAAAAGACTTTTAAATTACAACAAATGAATTTTATTGGTGCTTTAGGAAAAAAGTGTCCCGTCATAGAGTTGAATAATGATGCCCGTATTGAATTTCAAACGATAGATATTCCTGAATGGGTACCGATTCCACAAAAAGAATTTCAACAAAAAATTTGGAAGCTTGAACGTACCCCTGCATTGATTTTATTTAGTGTAGTTTTTGTGGTGGCATTGGGCTTTTCAACATTGAAATGGGGGATTCCATTTGCCTCTAAAGTGGTGGCTTTTCAATTACCTGCAAATACTTTGCAGAATATTGGTCAGAAAGCCGAAGACTATATTGTGAATGATTGGACAGGTCCGAGCAAATTGGTACAAGGTCAACAAGCGCAGATCAAACAAGAGTATTTATCTAAGATTGCCGAGGGTCGTCCTGCAAAAATTATTTTTCGAGACGGTGGGCGAATTGGTGCTAATGCACTTGCTCTGCCTAATAATACGATTATTGTGACTGATCAATTGGTAGAAATGGCACATAGTGATCAGGAAATTTTAGGTGTACTCGCACATGAGCAAGGGCATTTAGTCGAACGTCATAGTTTACAACAAGCCTTATCAAGTTTAGGTTTTTCAATTCTGTTGGTTGCTGTAACAGGTGATAGTGGTGATTTAATGACTTCATTGCCAGTGGCGATTTTAGGTGCAAAATACTCTCGTCAGTTTGAACAGCAAGCCGATTTATATGCTTTAAAATTGATGGATAAAAAGCATATTGAGGTTTCCCATTTTGCAAATTTCTTGCAACGTATGGAAGATGAAGAACTTGCAGCAGAACAAAAAAGTGATCAAAAGGCAGGGAAGACCGCAAATAAAGATCAGCAAGCCGCATCTACAGCACAGGCAACATCACAAGATCATTCAAATATAGTAACGGTATTGGAAGCCTTGTCTTCACATCCCGCAACGGCAGAACGTGTACAGATGGTCAGAGATTTTGAAAAGCAACAGAAACTCGGAAAACCCTAACAGAGAAATTAAAGCTATAAAAAAATGGATTTTCACTTAGATTTGAAAAGTCCAATTCGCTTTGAGCGAGTACAGTCGAGGTCTGCTATAATGACCACATTCAAGTCCTTTAAGCTAGGTTCCATCATGTCCAAGCCATATTTAATCGCACCTTCTATTTTATCTGCTGACTTTGCTCGTTTGGGTGAAGAAGTAGAAAATGTATTAGAATCGGGTGCAGATGTTGTTCATTTTGATGTGATGGATAACCACTATGTACCGAACTTAACCTTTGGTGCAGGTGTATGTAAGGCGCTAAAAAAATATGGTATTAAAGCACCGATTGATGTGCATTTAATGGTGTCACCCGTAGATCGTATGATTGGTGACTTCCTTGAAGCGGGTGCAGACATCATTACTTTCCATCCTGAAGCGACTGATCATATTGATCGCTCATTACAATTGATTAAGGATGGTGGTGCTAAGGCAGGTTTAGTTTTTAACCCTGCAACGCCTCTGCATTATCTTGATTATGTTTTAGATAAAGTTGATCAAGTATTATTGATGAGTGTCAACCCTGGTTTTGGTGGTCAAAAATTCATTCCAATGACTTTGGAAAAATTACGCCAAGCACGTAAAATTATTGATGCTTCAGGTCGTGATATTCGTTTAGAAGTTGATGGTGGTGTGACACCAGCGAATATTCGTGAAATTGCAGAAGCAGGTGCAGATATGTTTGTTGCAGGTTCTGCAATTTTTAGTAAGCCAGATTATAAAGCTGTCATTGATGAAATGCGTGCAGAATTGGCAAAAGTAGGTTCACTAAGCGTCTAATATTTCCAATATTAAGTTATGTGAATTGTGGATAACTATGATGATAACTTTATGGATAACTGTGTTGATAAGCTTGTAGATAAAGTGCGTATAGTTTAATCGATATTTAATCAAGTGCTTGCAATATCGCCTATATCTGTTCAAAAAGAGTTCAAAAGAGCTCTTTTTTTATGGGAATACTATAGGATTAAGTCGTTTAATTATTCAGCTTTGATTGATAATTGATCGGTATAAGAAAGAATCAATTTTTGAAAAACAACTCAACAGAAATATATTTGCTTGAAATTCAATTAAAAGTTATCCTTAAAGTAGAAATTGGTTCTAACTATAGGTTGGATTGTGTTCACACAGCTTTGCAAACATCTTTGGTTTGTATCCGTTATGGCTTTTGTTGTAGCGTGGAGCAGTGTGTCTGTTGCATCGGTTAAGAGCATGCAAGTTAGTATGCAGATGCAACATCAACAAAGTATTAATCAACCCCATGTAAGTCCAAATATGCAAAATATGTCAGTGCAGGAGATGAAAAATCACTGCATAGAAATATTACAGCAAGGTCAAAGTGTAGATGATCAGGTGCAAAGCCTGAACGATTGTCATGCACAGTTGATACAAAATAAACATGCACAGCATGCTGAATGCCAAGATTGTGCATTGTTTGCGTGTCAGTCTTCGATTGTTTGGTTCAATAGTGATATTCCCAAACTTATCACGCCTAATGATCTAGAAAAGAATAGTTCGCTACAAGTACATTATCAAGTACAGCATCTTGTTGGTCATTGGCGAGAAATTCTACGTCCTCCTAAAACCTAATCTATTTTTTCGAAAACTTCTAAATACAAAACTATTTTCAAAAAATTAGGTTGAGTTATGTCTATAAAATTTAATCAAGGTCTGCTTGCAGGCATTTGTATTGTATCGTCTTCATGGGTATTTGCCGCCGTGAAGGAATATCACCTTAACATCGACGAAGCTATTGTTAATGTGACAGGAAAACCTGTCAAACGTATCACGGTCAATGGTCAATTTCCTGCCCCTTTACTTGAGTTTGAAGAAGGTGATGATGCTGTTATTCATGTGCATAATAATTTAAAAACTCAGGATTCTTCAATCCATTGGCATGGATTACTTTTGCCTGGAATTATGGATGGTGTACCTGGTTTTAATGGCTTTAATGGCATTAAACCAAAAGGTGATTTCATTTATAAATTTAAAGTCCGTCAAAGCGGAACTTATTGGTATCACGCCCATTCTAAGGGGCAAGAACAGGATGGTTTATATGGCTCTTTTGTGATTTATCCAAAAGGTAAACAGCCATTGGCAACACATGAAAAAGCTGAACGTGATTATGTAGTGATGCTGTCAGATTTTCATGAAAAAACCAGTGATCAAATTCAAAAAGATTTGAAAATTTCCGCAGAATATTATCAAGATCAACGTGAAACACTCAGCGATGTATGGAAGCAAGTACAGCGTGATGGGGTAAAAGCAACGTGGTCTGATCGGAAAATGTGGAATCAAATGCGTATGCTGAAAACCGATATGTCTGATGTCACAGGCTATACGTTCCTCATCAATGGGAAAACACCTGAGCAAAATTGGACAGGCATGTTTAAGCCGAATGAGAAAGTGCGTTTGCGTTTTGTGAATGCTTCAGCAATGTCTTTTTATGATGTCAGTATTCCCAATTTAAAAATGACGGTTGTGGCGGCAGATGGTCAGTCTGTGAAACCAGTTGCAGTGGATGAATTCCGTATTGGTACTGCGGAAACTTATGATGTAATTGTTGAGCCAAAAATAGGACATTATCAGATTGAAGCGGAGTCTATTGATCGTTCAGGTTATGCGATTGGTACACTTCACAATGAATTGACTCCTGTGACACATGGCATACACATGCCTGCACCTCGTCCACGTTCACTTTTGACTATGGAGGATATGGGGCATGGTAGTGGTGATATGCAAGGCATGGATCACTCAAAGATGAATCATGCTGATATGCAAGGCATGGATCACTCAAAGATGAATCATGATGATATGCAAGGTATGAATCATTCAGAGATGGATCACAGTCAGCACAGCACATCAGTACCACAAAAAAATGATCAAGTGGTTTACGGTTGGGCAAATGCATCAACACCTGCAGGTAATAAAGCCTTGCAATACGCCGATTTAAAATCGCTTGAACCACAAAAAGATACACGTGAAGCAACAAGTGAGTTGGTCGTGCGTTTGGGTGGCACGATGGAGCGTTATATTTGGACGATTAATGGGAAAAAATTTAGTGACGCTGAACCATTGAAAGTGAAATATGGCGAGCGTATCCGTATCAAATTTATCAATGACAGTATGATGGCGCATCCGATGCATTTGCATGGAATGTTTATGCAGTTGGAAAATGGTCAATCGCCTGTGGATATGCCGAATAAACACACTTTGATTGTGCCACCAGGTAAAACAGTGACTGCTTTATTGACTGCGGATGAGTTGGGCGAATGGGCGATTCATTGTCATCTGTTGTACCACATGAGTGCTGGTATGATGAATAAACTCATTGTCGCAAATGTTAGCGATGGACAAGTATCTACAACGCTAATTCAAGGTGTAGCCAATAACGCTCAAAACAAAGTTCAAAACACAGCGACAACTGAGCAAAAAGGAGCTGAACATGCGCACCACTAATTTTGTATTAAAAGCGATTTTTTCGGTTGCAGTATTGAGTTTAAGTACTTTGAGTTTGGCACATGAAGGTCATCACCCATCTACAACAGAAGGAAAAAATACTTCAGGAATGAGTCAAATGGATCATTCACAACATTCTGCGCAAGAACATGAAAAACATGTACAGATGACCCATTCCGAATACATGAATCATCTGCAAGTACAATCTGAAAATACTCAGCAGAAAGATTCAACTGAAAAATCTCAGAATAAAAATGCAAAGAAAGGAGATCAACATGCACATCATTAATCTTTTTTCTAAAAGTGTTTTAGCGACGTCTTTGTTGATGGTGAGTGCTTTGAGTTTTGCTCATAATGGCGAGGATCATAGTGCAAAATCGACCACGACAGCTATGCCGATGGATCATTCACAAATGAACCATGCTGAAATGAACCATGCTGAGATGAAACAAGAATCTATGGATCATAGTCAGATGAATCATTCACAGCATCAGACAACTTCAGTAGTCAATCTGAACGAACCTATGCAAGATGGAGGTAGTCATCAAAACTCCCATCAAAATCATCACCGTAAAGAACATGGTGCGCAGATTTATGCAGTCACGACCGTAGATAATAAATGGTTGATGAATGAAGACGGCGTTGGTGCGTTAAAGTCAGAGTTTGAAACTCGTATTGGCACTGACGAAAATAAGATTTTTATTAAGTTTCATGCAGATAAAGAAGAATCACATGATGCACATTATAATGCTAAATTTTTATATAGCCGTATGATCTCAGACTTTTGGGATGCACAAATTGGCGCGCGTTATCGAAGTGAAAAAGTTGAATTAAATCATCATCAAAAAGATACTGAAGAAAATGTAGATGCTGTGATTGGTTTACATGGCATGGCACCGTATTTCTTTGAAACCGATGCATATTTTTATGCAGGTGAAGATAAGTATGCGGCATTTAGTTTAGAAACTGAACGTGATTTACTGATTACACAAAAGTTGATTATTCAGCCTTATTTAGAACTTAATGTGATTTTTAGTGATGATTCTAAATATGCTCAAAAATCAGGGTTGAGTAATGCAACCGCAGGGCTAGAAACCCGCTATGAAATTAGCAAGAAAATCATGCCGTATATCGACATTGCTTATGAATATTCGAAGGGCAATGATGAAACACCGTGGCAAGTTAAATCTGATTCTGAAAAAGGTTGGCTCTATGGTGCGGGTATTCGCTTTAAATTTTAAGATATAAGCACTGATAATTGTTGTGAAAATAGGGTTTTAAGGTTCTTGTCTTAAATCCCTATTTTTTACAGGTGTATTTTTAGTCAAAAAATGTAAATCATGATCAATGGAATTTCGAAATTGATTATACTGATCAAATTACAAGGAGGAACGACCTCCCTCATTCTTGAGTTTTCATCTAAAACTTGATCTTTTGAGAAAAATTCGTCAGGACGACCTGACTCTAATATAAATTTGGAGCAGGCATCATGGCTTGGATTTTTCTGATCTTTGCGGGCATTTTTGAAATTGTTTGGGCATATAGCATGAAAATGTCCGAAGGTTTTACTAAACTCACACCAAGTATTATTACCTTATTTTTTATGATTTTAAGCTTTGGTCTGTTGGCGTATGCAATGCGTACTTTGCCACTTGGGACGGCATATACCATTTGGACGGGCATCGGGGCGATCGGTTCATTCCTCGTTGGTATTTTTATTTTAGGTGAGCCTGCAACGGCTATGCGTATGTTTGCAGCAGTATTGATTGTTTCAGGCTTGGTTTTAATGAAAGTATCATCAAGTTAATGGTTGGATTTTGAGCACTATGTTTTTAAAATGTAGTGCTTTTTTATTTTGAATATGATTGATTTTTAAATTAAGGAAAGTGTTATGGCTTGGGTTTTATTGATTGTTGCAGGGGTTTTAGAAGTCATTTGGGCATATTTTATGAAAGTGTCCGATGGCTTTTCTAAACTTGTCCCAAGCGTATTGACCATTATTTTTATGATTGCAAGTTTTGCCTTATTGTCTTATGCCATGAAAACTTTGCCACTCGGTACGGCATATACCGTTTGGACAGGAATTGGGGCAATTGGCTCTTTTGCAGTGGGAATTTTCTTCTTAGGCGAGCCTGCTTCAGCAATGCGTATGCTTGCAGCTGTGTTGATTATTTCAGGTTTGGTATTGATGAAAATTTCTTCGAGTTAAGTTAATCTGTACCTTCATCCAAAGTCGGAGTAGAGAAATGCAACTTTTTTTTATGGAAATAGATTCACCTGTAGGCGTGTTAAAACTTGTTGCAAATGACATTTCGCTTATTGCGGTGCTTTGGGAAAATGAAACTCCAAATCGGGTGCGCTTGGCAGAGTTGATTGAAAATAAACAGCATCCCATTTTGCTAGAAACGCAAAAACAATTGAGTGAGTATTTTGAAGGGCAGAGAAAGATTTTTGATTTACCACTCGATTTCGAAGGTACAGAATTTCAACAAAAAGTTTGGCAAGCTCTACTTACCATTCCATTTGGTGAAACACGTAGTTATAAAGATATTGCAGAACAGATTGGCAATGTGAAAGCCGTTCGTGCAGTCGGTGCTGCTAATGGTAAGAATCCGATTTCGATTATTGCGCCGTGTCACCGTGTGGTTGGTGCAAATGGTAAATTGGTTGGCTTTGCGGGTGGGCTAGAGAATAAAGATGTATTGTTAAAGTTAGAGATGAAATGAATGTAAAATATTATCAAAAGGCTTATTTTCTTTTTTTATATTAAATTTTGCTAATCCTAATTCTGTTAACCTTATTTTTAATGTTTCCTGTGAAACCTTAAAGAAGTCAGCTAGAGGTATACAAATTTTACTGTAATTATCTAAATTACAAGGTTGCTCATCGATATATAGAAGTGAAAATCCTCTATAAGTGATGTTATGTTCTTTTATCAAATGTATGAATGTATTTGTAAGAACAGTTTCAGGTAATAGTAAACAGGCAGAAAAATAGTTGGCTTGGTATTCAACTCTATCTAAGTTTATTGGTAAAGAACTTGTAAACTCAATTTCTGTAGACGTAGTAGATGTCTGACGTTCAGTCTTTAAATATTTATCATGCCCTAAGAGAAGATGACCAATTTCATGGGCAAGAGCAAAATTAAATTGGGCTTGTGAAAATTTATTTTTACCGAAAAGCGTGATTTTTTTCTGACTAAAATTAATTTCAGCTATTGTGTTTTGATCTATAAGTTTTTCAGTTGTAAATACAGAAATATTAAAGTTATTTAAAACTTTTATGACATCTAATTGACCATTATTAGCTTTATATTGGTTATAAATATCCTCAGCTATTAATGAAATTTTAGTTTTTGATAAGTATGGAACATTAATTTTTTGTTGTTTAAAGTCTTTGAACATAATGTTTTTTTCATGCTCATTCAAAATTATTTCATTGATAAAGTCTTTAGGATAGAGTGTAAATTTACTAGGTGTTTGAATGAAAGTGTTGCCAAACTTCCATTCATTATAACCTTCATCTATCAATGCCTCTTTTATTTCAGGTTCTAATTCTTTTAAGCGTTTTTTTTGACGGTTTAATATAATTTCAGGTGTTGTGCTCGTCTGTATAACTTTCCACAGAGTAATTCCTCTATTTTTAGCAAAGGTTAATCCACCAGATTGAAAACCCACAGTAGTTATACAAATAGGGCTAATCTTTTGATAACGAATTTGGTCAACTTTTGAGGCAAATTCTTCAATATCGTCAACAGGAACTTTATGGTTATAATTTTTACACTCAATTACAAATATTAAAAAAGGATCATCCTGATTTGAAAGGAAAACCTCTAAAACTAAATCAAAGAATATATTCTTTTCTCTATCTTTTGAATAGAAAGGCTTCTGTTGTGTAAGACGACACTGATTAGGAGTAAAAGGGAAAATTTTTTGTTGAATTAGTGCAGTAAAATAATGGAAAGTAAAATTCTCGTACTCAGGACCTTTCAGTGTCATTTATTTATGAATATCATTAGTTTGATGTTTACAATTATAAATTATCTTGATGAAAATGTAAGCTATATTTGTTTGAGTATTTTTATTTATAAGTTTTATTCGTACGAATAAAACTTATAAATAAAATAACTTAAAATCGTTTTGGAATTTTCTGACCACCCTCAATAGGGCTATCCGCATTTTTTAACACACCAAATAACCATGCTTCAGCGTGATTGACTGCGACATTTAAAGCATCACCCATCGCTAAGCGTCCTGCAATAAAGCTTGCTAAAGAACAACCTGAACCATGATATTCACCATCAAGGCGTGGACATTTTGTTTCAGAAATCAATTCACCATTGATATACAAAGCATTACGAATATATTCAGGTGTATCTTCATGTCCACCTTTGACTAAAACGGCTTTTGCACCCATTGTAAAGAGTTTAGCGGTAGCTTTTACTAAATCATTTTCACCTGTTAAAGCACGAAGCTCAACGGTATTTGGCGTGATCACGGTTGCGTGTGGAATTAGCTCGACAAAGGCTTTGACCAAAGTTTCTTGATTGCCCAATGAACCGCCACTATTGGCGACTAAAACAGGATCAAGTACATATAAGTAATCGGGATGTTCACGTAAAAACTCAGCAAGTGTAGCAATATTATCTGTTGTGCCAAGCATGCCTGATTTAATCGCTTTAATTGGTAAATCATTGACCACGGCATTGGCTTGCGCAAGCAATAATTCTTTAGATGTTGCTTCAAAACCAAAGACTTGTTGTGAGTTTTGTATGGTTAATGCTGTACAAGCAATAGCAGCATGTGCGCCACTTTGACCAATCGCTTCAATATCTGCTTGTAAACCCGCACCACCTGAAGGATCAAGACCCGAAAAACACAGTACAGTTGGACGCACCTGATTATCCTTAAATCACAAATTTACGCTAGTATAGGCAACTTTTCGGGAACTCTCGATAGCTAAATAGAGGTAGATTGTGATTAAAAATATTTTGATTGATTTAGATGGCACATTAACCGATCCTAAAGTAGGTATTACCACATCTGCACGTTATGGCTTAGCAAAAGTTGGACACCCAATTGCAGATAGTGAAAATATTGACTGGATTATTGGACCACCACTCAAAGCATCACTTGCCAAGATTTTAAAGGTTGATGTTCATGCGGATTTAGCCGAACAAGCATTACTTGGTTATCGTGAGCGTTTTTCGGTGACAGGTTTATTTGAAAATCATCTATTTGATGATGTTACTTCGACATTACAAGAGCTGAAAAAACAAGGTTATAAACTGTTTTTAGCGACGGCTAAACCTGAAGTTTATGCACGTCAAATTTTACAACATTTCGAATTGTTGCAATATTTTGATTATCCTTACGGCAGTGAGTTGACAGGTGAGCGTACCAATAAAGGCGATTTGATCGGTTATATTCTAGAACAAGAAAAATTAGAACCTACTGAATGTTTAATGGTGGGTGACCGTGAGCATGATATTTTTGGTGCGCGCCGTTTTGGTATTGAAACCATTGCGGTGGAATATGGTTATGGCTCAAAACAAGAGTTGGATGAAGCACAACCTAAAGCTCGAATTCAAACTTTTGCTGAATTACTCAATGTAATTTGAGTGGAGTATTTATTACTTACTGATGTTATCCATAGTATAAGTACTATTTCTTATAAACTTATTTGGCAGAGTCGTGCATCAAAAGTTTAACCGTAGGGATTAGTCCTCGGCTAGAGGTACTTTTGTTTTGGCAAAAGTACCTAAAACCATTGTTATTTGCAGAAATCATTCACTTCCGTCAACTAATTCCAATCATCGCAGAAACATTTTTATCTAAAGTAGTCCTGCCTCGGACAAATGCGCATACCACGTATCCAAATTCTTCAAGTGGTAAAATATGATTTTAATAATACGACCTAACATTAGTTAGCTATTTACTATTACGATCATTTTAATCTCGTACAACCCATCTTTGAAAAAGAGGGGTTGTTTTTGAATTAAATACCCAATAGACCCTTAATCTCATGCGTAATATTGGCAAGATTTGCTTGGTTATGAGGAATGGTCATACTTTTAAAACCATCACCACGAAATTTACGATCCACTTCTAAAAGCACATGTGTTTGATGTTGTTCAGCGACAAATGAAACTTCAATTTCATTAATACCACTAAAAATTCCTTGTGGTTTAAATTCTAATTCTTGATAGCAACCAATTGTGGATTGAAAATTATTGCCACGTAACGTACCTTTTTCCGTGTCTACGGTTGCAAGTTGATAGCCACATTGTTGCATCGCTTGAATGAAAGCCTGTTGTGTGGGTGTTGGTGAAATTTGTAAAAAATCTTTATCAGTCGCATCAAGTCCCCAGTCCACATCTAAATGCGTATGTAGCCAAACACGGCTTTTATTCTGACGACATTGTATTTCTGTAATCGGCGTTTCAAAAGGGAGCTGAATTGAAAATGGAAAATTATGTGATTGATTAGTTTGAAGCTCAAATGCACCACTAATATGCCACTGGGCAATATTAAGTGCGGTATTATGCTCAGAATCATTCGATTCAACTTCGGCAGTCGTCATCAACTGTAAATAGATACCATTGATGTTTTTATTCGATGAACCACCTCTAAATAGCACCTCACCTAAAAGATTTTGTCCTGCTTGTACATGAGAGTTATGTAGGCGAGTATCGACCTGAATGCCTTGAATTCCGAGGCTAGACATAATTCTGTTGAACATGATGTGTTTCCCAATGTTGATGGCTCTCAATATATATGCAGATTCAAATGTGAAAATAGAGCTATGTCAATGTTATCATTGTGAAATAATTTATTAAAAATTAAAAAATATGACTAAAATTATCATTCGTCATTTTTAATTGTTGTTCATATTTCATGGAGTAAAACCAATTAAAGCGGTCTAAAAATTTAAATTAGAAAAACTACCTCACATCCAAATATAAAGATTCCTTGATTTCCTCCATCACAATATAACTATGAGATGAGGCAGAAGAAGGGAGTTTTTTTAATAAATCACCTAAAAGTCGACGATAAGCACTCATTTCCTTTAAACGTGCTTTGACCAAATAATCAAAATCACCTGAAATTAAATGGCACTCTTGTACCTCAGGAATTTCCATTAAGTCTTTAGCGACCTGTTCAAAGACATCCCCAGATTTTGCAGATAGGCTAATTTCTAAAAAAACCAATAAATTTCGATCTAAATGTTTAGGATTGAGCCGTGCGTGATAACCCATGATGATGCCTTCACGTTCTAAGCGTTTAACGCGTTCTGAACATGGTGTTGTCGATAAACTGACACGGGATGCCAACTCGCTAATTGCAATCCGACCTTCATTTTGTAGAATATCTAAAATCATCCGATCTATACGGTCTAACTTACGCATCAAGAAAATCCTTTTTTTCTTTAATTTGCACGATAAAAAATTAAAACACCTAAATTATAACCTTAAAAATAGTGAAATAAACTATTGAGGCAAAAATATACTAGTTAAATAAACTAGTAAATGTGTAAAGGATGAGACATGCGTGTAATTGTATTAGGTAGTGGTGTAATTGGTGTCGCAAGTGCATATTACCTCGCGCAGCAAGGAGCACAAGTTACAGTTTTAGACCGCCAAGCTGGGCCTGCAGAAGAAACAAGTTTTGGTAATGCAGGTCAAATTTCTCCTGGATACTCGACACCGTGGGCTGCGCCAGGGATTCCATTCAAGGCTGTAAAATGGATGTTCCAACATCATGCACCGCTTGCAATCAATATGGATGGTAGCATGTGGCAGTTACAGTGGATGGCACAAATGCTGAAAAACTGTAATGCACAAAGTTATGCGATCAACAAGGAACGTATGACTCGCGTTGCAGAATATAGCCGTGATTGTTTAAGAGAACTTCGTAAAGAAACAGGTATCCAATACGAAAACCGTTCAAAAGGTACTTTGCAAGTTTTCCGTAACGAAGCGCAGTTAGACATGGTGCAACGAGATATTGCGGTATTGAAAGAATGTGGCGTTCCACACGAATTATTATTGAAAGATGATTTAGCCAAAGTAGAACCTGCTTTGGAATATGCGAAAGATAAATTGGTCGGTGGTTTACATTTACCGAATGATGAAACGGGCGATTGTTACTTATTTACCAATGCTTTAGCAAATTTAGCGAAAGATTTAGGTGTTGAATTTAAGTTTAACCAAAATGTTGAAAAGCTTGTGGTTGAAGGCGATGAAATTAAAGGCGTGTTGGTCAATGGTGAAGTGCTGACAGCCGATCGTTATGTATTAGCATTTGGTAGTTATTCTCGTGATTTCTTAAAACCACTTGAATTAAACTTGCCTGTTTACCCTGTAAAAGGTTACTCGCTTACCATTCCTATTGTTGATGCAAATTTTGCACCGCAATCTACGGTACTTGATGAAACTTACAAAATTGCCATTACGCGTTTTGATCAACGTATCCGTGTTGGTGGCATGGCTGAATTAAGTGGATTTAACCACGGTTTAAATAAAGATCGTCGTGGCACTTTAGAAATGGTGACACAAGACTTATTCCCAGGTGGTGATTTGGCTCAAGCCTCTTTTTGGACAGGTTTACGTCCAATGACACCAGATAGTACGCCGATTATTGGTGCGACCAAGTTTAAAAACTTATTCCTCAATACAGGTCACGGAACTTTGGGTTGGACGATGGCATGTGGTTCGGGCAAGTTAATTAGTGATTTAGTTCTTAATCATAAAACGGACATTAGCACTGAAGGTCTATCTATTCAGCGTTATCCGTATGCTGCTTAACTTTGTTAAGCATCTCTCCCTAGCCCTCACTTGAGCTGAATTTTAAACTAGTACTTTGAAATTCGCTCAAGAGAGGGAATATTGATTAGAGAATCAGTGAGATAAGGCTTTGTGAATAAGGCCTAATCTATTTAAAAGTTAGGACATTGACCAATATTCAAGGACGAAACAATGCCAAGACCTATTCAGGCGGTTATCCATTTAGATGCATTACAGCACAATTTAAATATTGCACGACAAGCGACGCCACGGAGTAAAGTCTTTGCTGTGGTGAAAGCCAATGCTTATGGGCATGGCATCGAACGTGTTTATGATGCCTTTAAAACGGCGGATGGATTTGCGCTGCTGGATATCGCTGAAGCCATTCGTGTTCGAGATTTAGGTTGGACAGGTCCAATTTTACTTTTAGAAGGCTTTTTTTCAGCCGAAGATCTGGTGGATTGTGAACAATATCGATTGAGTTTTAGTATTCACAATGAACAACAAGTAGAATGGCTTGAGCAATTTCAAGCGAAAAATGAAACTCAATTTGACGTTTTTCTCAAAATGAATACAGGGATGAACCGTTTAGGTTTCCAGCCTGAGATGTATCGAAATATTTGGCAAAGATTAAAGCAATCTGAGGCCGTAAAATCGATTACCCACATGATGCATTTTTCAGATGCTGATGGTGACCGTCTAGGTCAAGAGGGTATTCAATATCAACACACAGTATTTGAACAAACCATTCAAGGTTTGGATGGTGAGTGTTCAATTTCAAACAGCGCAGCTATTCTCCGTCATTCTAAAAAGTTACATTCAGACTATGTTCGTAGCGGCATTATGCTGTATGGTAGCTCTCCCGATTTTCCGACGCATAGCATTCAAGATTGGAATCTAAAACCGACGATGAGTTTGCGTAGTGAAATTATCGCTATTCAAGAAATACAAACCAACGATACCGTTGGTTATGGTTCAAAATTTACTGCAACACGCACAATGAAAGTTGGAATTGTTGCCTGTGGTTATGCCGATGGTTATCAACGTATTTCACACAATGCACCTGTGCTCGTAAATTCGATCCGTACACAAACGATTGGTCGTGTCAGCATGGATATGTTGGCGGTTGATCTTACAGATATTGAAGATGTACAGATTGGAGCTGAAGTTGTACTTTGGGGAAAATCCTCAACAGGAGCAGTTCTGTCTATAGATGATGTTGCTGAAAGCTCGGGTACGGTTGGATATGAGTTGATGTGCGGTATAACAACTCGTGTTCCATTTAAAATTTTGGAATAACAGTGATTTAAATATCAATTGTCATTCAAAAGATATAGATACTTTGGAAATAGTATCTTCTATAAACAACGATTTAAAGGAAATATTGATGTCAAATCAAACACATTCAGATATTCAAAATATTAACCCAACGCATGTAATGAGTGCGGCAACTGTCTTTAATAAAGTGGTGTATTTATCGGGTCAAGTGCCTAAAAATACTGATGCTGATATTACGGGACAGACTCAAGATATTCTAGCAACGATCGATCAGTTACTTGCGGAAGCGAATACGGATAAATCACGTTTATTGTCTGCGCATATTTATATTAAGAATCTTTCTGATTTTCAAACATTCAATACGGTATGGATTGATTGGATCAAAGACAGCGTGCCACCTGCACGTGCCACCATTCAAGCTGATTTAGTTAATCCAGATTGGCTGATCGAAATTGCAGTGACTGCTGCACAGCGCTAAACAGTAAAAGGTTAACGTGTAAAACCAACGAACCTTGTGTAAAGCAGAAGGTTCGTTTTGTTTGATTGAACCATAGAACGAGGATGTTCTTACGCCACAAGCGGGTTGAATCTCCCAAAGTTGTCAAAAAGGATATTTTAATGACAAATATAAGTCATCAAGAGGACGAACAATCGTCGCCACATGAGCTTCAGCGAAAACTATCCAATCGTCATTTACAGTTAATTGCGATTGGCGGTGCGATTGGTACAGGTCTATTTATGGGATCTGGAAAAACCATTTCTCTAGCAGGGCCATCAATCTTAATCATTTATATGATTATTGGTGCAATGTTCTTTTTCCTCATGCGTGCATTGGGGGAGATTTTACTTTCAAATTTACATTACAAATCCTTTATTGATATGGCACATGACCTTATTGGGCCAGGTGCTGGTTATTATATTGGGTGGTCATATTGGCTTGGTTGGATCCTTGTAGGTATCGCCGATCTTGCTGCAATTATCAATTATCTTAATTTTTGGCTACCCGAAGGAATGGCATTTACCCCAATGGGGCAAGCGCTAATAAGTGCAGGATGTGTATTGCTTGTTCTCGGAATTAATTTACTCACGGTCAAATTATTTGGTGAGATCGAGTTTTGGTTTGCTCTGATTAAAATTTTAGCCATCGTTGGTTTGATTTTAATTGGTGGCTATATGGTGATGACTCATTTTGTCGCACCAAGTGGTTCCGTTGCAAGCTTTAGCAATGTTTGGACAAATGGTGGCATGTTTCCAAAAGGAGGAATGGGCTTTTTAGCAGGTTTCCAAATTGCACTGTTTGCTTTTGTCGGCGTTGAACTGATTGGAACGATGGCTGCAGAAACTAAAGATCCTGAAAAGAACTTACCTAAAGCAGTTAATGCGATTCCAACACGAATTATTTTATTCTATGTTTTGGCATTATTTATTGTGATGTCAGTAACGCCTTGGACAGAAATTCCTGCCGATCAAAGTCCCTTTGTGACGCTGTTTATGCATGCAGGTATTGGTGGTGCAGCGCTGATTATGAATTTAGTTGTACTTTCTTCAGTGATGTCTTCAATGAACAGTGGCGTGTTTTCAACAAGTCGTATGTTGTTTGGTTTGGCAAAAGAAGGTCAAGCACCTGAAAAGTTGGCAGAATTATCGAGTCGTGCCGTTCCTGCAAAAGGTTTAATTTTCTCTTGTGGATTTATCATGGCAGGTGCTGCCTTACAGTACTTCGTACCGAATACTGTGGAAGCATTTACCTTGGCAAGCTCGCTTTGTGTGATTTTATTTATTAGTATTTGGGGACTTATTATGGTGTGTTATTTACGCTATCGTAAGTTACGTCCTCAATTACATGAAAGCTCTAATTTCAAAATGCCAGGTGGTATTTGGATGTCTTATACTGTCCTGATCTTTCTTGCTTCAATGCTCGTTGTATTGAGCCTAGAAGCAGACACATTTAGAGCATTACTCATTAGTCCTTTATGGATCATTATTTTAACAACAACCTATTATTTCGTATATAAACCACGAATGGCTAACCGGAAGAAATAAAAACTATTAAGCCTAGGCAATAGTGAGTTATTTTGCAGGAGATATGTTTTCATATCTCCTGTTTTTTTACAAATTGTTCAAAATATAGTTTTGAAATTAAAATAAAAATAGCTTTCAATATCAGGCTGGAAAAACAGAATACTAATATGCGAAATTATAAGATCGATGTTTTACGTGGTATTTCAATTCTTTTGGTACTTATTCACCACTTTAATATTCCGTACAAATTGCATGACACTTTTTTAGGTGTGCACTTTTTTGGAGAAAGCCTAAGTACCTTGATTGCCCGCAATGGCAACTATGGCGTAACGATATTTTTTGTCATTTCAGGCTTTCTCATTACCCAACATACTTTACAACGAAGTCGTTCACTTGCCGATATCAAGCTCAAAGACTTCTATATTCGCCGTATTGCTCGCATTATACCTTGTTTAGTTTTACTGGTGGTAATGGTCACTATACTAGGTGCTATGGGTTTAAAACCCTTTATTAATCAAGCACCAAATGATATTGAAGTATCTTATAGCTTAACGATTTTTGCGGCCTTTACCTTTTGGATGAATATTCTGATCATTGAAAATGGCTGGGTGAATTACGCACTTGGCGTATTGTGGTCGTTATCGGTTGAAGAGGTTTTTTATCTTGCCTTTCCAGTATTGTGTGTATTACTTGGACGAAGCAAAGGCTTTATTCTATTCTTATTTGCCATTATTTGTTATGCACCATATTTCCGATCTTTACATTTTGGCGAAGATAGTGGGGTGTATTTATATCATTATTTTTCAAGTTTTGACGGGATCGCAATTGGTTGTTTAACGGCTTTAATTGTGCAGAATTTTAAAATTAATTCATCAGCTATAAAAGTCATCGTTCCAGTCGTTTCAGTGTTAATGATTGGACTGTATCTATATGCACCTATCAAAGAAGTCAGCACATGGGGAATCAGTGCGTTTGCATTATTTTCTGCAATTTTAATTTTTTGTTTTGCGCAAAATCCACAAGTGCATGGACAATCATTCATTACAAAAATCATGGTGTGGATTGGTCAGCGCAGTTATGAAATGTATTTATTTCATCTGATTGTTTTGGGTTTGATGAAAGTTTTTTACTTTCCAAAAGAAACGTTGCCTATTGAAAAATTGATACTTTTACCAATTTATTTTATTGCGGTGTTTATCTTGAGTTGGGCGATCGAAAAGTATTATTCAACACCGTTAAATCGAGTGATTAGGAAGAAATTTATTAGGTATTGAAAGTAATGAATTGAGTCATGTTATAGTTAGTAGTAATTGTAAATCAACAAAGTGTCAATTTTCCTAATGATTTTACTCCTTGATATTGATGGAGTTTTGGAGACGTCTCCCTCTTGGAAACAACCAGAATTCTTAGAAGACAAATTCTATAAATTTAATGAGAACTCTCGTAAAAACTTTATTGAAGTTATTAACAAAATTAATCCTGAAATCATTTTGACAACTACTCACAGAATTAATTACAACTTAACGGAATGGAATAAAATATTTGAATTGAGGGGGATAAATGTTAGTAAGATATCTAAAATAAATAACGCAAAAAAAGCAACCGACATTAAGAAGAGAAATGTTGAAATTGAAGAATGGTTTTTAAATAATAGAACTGCTGAATTTTTAATTCTTGACGATGATAAAATTTTAAACGAACTAACCGATAACTTAAAAAATCGTTGGATACAAATAGACCCTATGCTTGGAATCACCGAATCAATAAGAGACCAAATATTGGAAAGAATAAACAATTGAAACTAAAGTTTTATTTTGTACATTAATAAATAAAAAACCTCCTAAATGGAGGTTTTTTATTTATAGATCAAAACGTCGGTTTAACCACCACCAAAATCACTACTGCAAATAAAATCAGTGTTGGCATTTCATTGAAAAAGCGCCAAAATTTATGTGACTTGTAGTGTGCATTGCCAATCAACTTTTGACGGTAGTAACCACATACAAAATGATAAATCACCAATAGCCCAACTAGACCTACTTTGAGATAAAACCAAGTTGCTTCATGATAATGCCGTGTTGGATCACCCCAATCGACAAGGAAGTGCGCTGTAATGAGTGTTGCGATCATTGCAGGCATCATAATGCCACGATACAGCTTACGTTCCATGACTTCAAAGCGTTGATGACTAATAGCATCATCACTCATAGCATGGTAGACATAAAGACGAGGAAGATAGAATAGGGCAGCAAACCAACAAACAACTGCAATAATATGAAGTGCTTTTACCCAAAGGAAAGCATCTGAAGGAGCATCCATCTATTTACCCTTAAAAGGGCAGTGTGTGGAAAGTTGATCATTCACCATCAATGTTGATGAATGATCAAAATTTCTGAACTTAGCCTGCCCATTTTTTGAAAATAAGGCATGCGTTTACACCGCCAAAACCGAAACTGTTACTCATTACAGTATTCAATTTTGCGTCACGTTTTTCAAGTACGATGTCATAACCTTTTGCACCTTCATCAAGTTCAGTTACGTTGATGTTTGGCGCAATGAAGTCATTTTGCATCATTAAAATAGAATAAATCGCTTCTTGAACACCTGCAGCACCTAGGCTGTGACCCGTCATAGACTTAGTTGAGCTAAATGCAGGCACTTGACCTTCACCAAATGCACGTTCCATTGCTTTAAGCTCAGTGATGTCACCTGCAGGCGTTGATGTACCATGCGTATTTACATAGTCAATTTGATCAACACCATGCTGTTTTGCTTCTTCTAAAGCCATAAGGATACAACGTGTTGCGCCTTCACCTGATGGTGCAACCATGTCAGCACCATCTGAGTTAGCAGCATAGCCTACCACTTCAGCTAAAATATTTGCACCACGTGCTTGTGCATGCTCAAGTGATTCAAGAACAACAAAACCACCACCGCCAGCAATCACGAAACCATCACGGTCAGCAGAGTAAGGACGTGAAGCTGTTTCAGGTGTTTCGTTATATTTAGAACATAACGCACCCATTGCATCAAACAATAAGCTTTGTGACCAATGATCTTCTTCACCACCACCAGCAAGCATTAAATCTTGCTTGCCGAGTTGAATCAGATTGTATGCATAACCAATGGCATCGGCAGACGTTGCACAAGCACTGGTAATTGAATGTGCGACACCTTGTAATTTGAATGCGACACCGACATTTGCTGTAATAGTATTGGACATATTACGTGGGACGAAGAATGGACCAACTTTACGTGCGCCTTTGGTATTGAGTAACTCATTCATCTCAATAACAGATGCTGTTGAACCACCACCTGAACCACCTGCAATACCGTAACGAGGATTGCCACCAATTTGCTCAGCAGTTAAGCCAGCATGTTCAACGGCTGCCAAGGCAGAGTTGTAAGCATACATGGCACATACGCCCATAAAGCGTTTGAGTTTACGGTCAATGCCATCAAAATTTTGTTCAGCGGCTGCGCTTACATGACTTTTAAAATTAAGTTCTTCGTAAGTTGAATTATGACGTGTTCCTGAAATACCGTTTTCTAAAGAATTTTGAACAGCTTCTAATGTATTACCGATACATGAGTTGATACCCATACCCGTGATCACAACACGTTTCATCTACAGTTCCCTTTATGGTGATGGTGCAGTATCTGACTGACATAGATCGGTTATATAGAAAATATATTGCTTGACTATTGATCGGCAGATACTAATTTGAAATTATGCTCATCATAACAGAAAGAATTTTGAATTCTTATGGCAAATCCGTGCCTCTGCTTGAAAAGCAACAATGGCGAATTTGTTCACCTATATGACACTAAAAATTACAGTTTAAAGTTGTGTTAAATCAAGACTACACCTAGTATCAAGGACAATTATAGAGAACAAGGATAATGGGGGATAAATGACAAATTCTGATCACAAACAATCACGCAGTTTAGTCTCTAATGTATTTGGAGTGGCTAAAAAGCTCAGTGCGACAGGCTTAAGTGTTATGAATCATGTCGCACCTGGAACTGTTTCTAAGCTGACACAGGCACCTGAGGCATCACAAGTGATACAAGGTTCAGCCCGAACAAAGGGTGTGTTTGAAAAAAAACAATATGACAATCCGCAACAAATGATGCGTGAACATTTACCGAAAGTTTCAAGCCAACTGCTTGGAAGACACTACAAAAAAATGAATCAGGTAGTTTCATTTATTTCACCCGATTTAAACGACAAACTTTCCGATTATGTTTTTGATAAACTCAATGATGCTGTTTCACAGCTCACCTCAGTGGAAGGTTTACTCAAAGAAGTTGGGGCAAAAAGTTTAGAGGAATTGGCGAAAGACCCTGAACGTGCAGCACGGATTAGTCAGGCATTGGCAAATCAAAATAAAATCATTGCTGCATTACAAGGTGCAGTAACAGGCTCAACAGGTGTTATTGGTGCAGCATTAGATGTACCGACATCACTTGCACTTGCGCTCCGTAGTATTTATCACACAGGTCGTGCTTACGGTTTTGAGTTGAAAGTTGAAGATCAAAACATTGTTGAATATATTTTTAAACAACTCGATTTAGGCACAGTTGCAGAAAAACAGGCTTTACTTGCTACTTTGAGAACACTGAGCCAAGTCGCTCAAACACATAATATGAGTCAGCTGCAACAATTACTTGGTTCGAGTAATGACACTGAAATGCTGAAAAAAATGCTTACCAACGATGATGGTAGCTTTAAATGGGCATGGATGAATAATATCCCTCAAATGGGTTTTATTTCTCGCCTGACACCATTAGCGAGCATTGGCATCAGTGCTATATATAGTTGGAAATTGGTTGATGATGCAACAGACCATGCCAAAGTTGTTTTTCATGGCGCCCGCCAATATATATTGCAACATCCTGAAAATGATTTAGATGCATTGACGGCGTATGAGAGGTTTTTAGCTCAAGCACCTGTTTTGTTACTTGATGCATCCAATACATTAGCAGACGATGCAGTGGATGCCGCCCCTGAAAATGATGCTATACAGCCGATTTCAGATGTTCAAGTTGCACCAAAAACTAAGGGGGAAGCTGTCCCATTAGTTGATGTATTGAATGAGAATGAAGCAACGCTAAAAAAAGTGACTGAAAAAGTACAGCAAGATGAGGAGCTCATTGTTGAGCCTGATGTGAAAGTACCTTTAGAAAACTCAACAATAGATACAATAGCGCAAAACAATACTGAGCCATCTCTTGATTCAGCTGACATGAAGTCTAAACCTCTGGCAACAGAACAAGTACAGATTGAAGGCGAAAATACAAAAAAGCCAACTGAGAAGAAGCGTACAATACGTAAAACAGCAGTTAAAAATGAAGAGCCACTCAGCTCAAAAGAAGATACTTCTCAGCCGAACGATTAAAAATGACTGAAAAAAGTCATGAAATATGTAAATGGTTGGTATTTGGCGTATTGCCGAATATTGACCATTTTCACTTCATGGAATACAATTGCGTGCCCTTAAAAAGTAGTATTTTTTTGGGTTTTTATTTAACGGGAGATTTGCCAAATGGCAACAACAAATCAGTTGATCCGTAAGGGTCGCACAACTTTGGTTGAAAAATCAAAAGTTCCTGCGTTGAAGGCTTGTCCACAACGTCGTGGTGTTTGTACACGTGTTTACACAACTACACCTAAAAAACCTAACTCAGCAATGCGTAAAGTTTGCCGTGTTCGCTTAACTTCAGGTTTTGAAGTTTCTAGCTATATCGGTGGTGAAGGCCATAACCTACAAGAGCACAGTGTTGTTCTTATCCGTGGTGGTCGTGTTAAAGATTTACCAGGTGTACGTTACCATACCGTTCGTGGTTCTTTAGACTGTGCTGGCGTGAAAGATCGTAACCAGTCACGTTCTAAATACGGTACTAAACGTCCTAAGAAATAATTCTTTTAAGAATTATTTTTAAGATGTAGAACCGCAATCCTTTATCGTCTCGCTTGTCTGATTTCTGCATTTAATTTTGTGAAATTCAAGCGACGTGTAGTAAGGCCAGCGAAAGGTGCATGACACTTTGCACTAATGCTGGATAAACCTGAAGTGTCATATTTATTAGGTAGTTTAAAATGCCAAGACGTCGCGTAGTTGCTGCTCGTGAAATCCTTCCGGATCCGAAGTTCAGTAGCCAAACAATCGCTAAATTCATGAACCACGTAATGCAAGATGGTAAAAAATCTATTGCTGAAAGTATCGTTTACGGTGCTTTAGACCGCGTTCAAGAAAAATCTAAAGTTGACCCAGTTGAATTTTTCGAGACTACTCTTGAAAAAGTTCGTCCTATGGTCGAAGTAAAAGCACGCCGTGTTGGTGGTGCTACATACCAAGTACCTATGGAAGTACGCCCATCCCGTCGTACTGCCTTGGCTATGCGTTGGTTAGTAGATGCTGCTGCTAAGCGTTCTGAAAAAACTATGGCGTTACGTCTTGCTGGTGAGTTGCTTGATGCAGCTGAAGGTAAAGGCTCAGCGATCAAAAAACGTGAAGATGTGCACCGTATGGCTGAAGCTAACAAAGCCTTCTCTCACTACCGCTTCTAAGCGGTTAAAACAGTCCTTAATCAGGAGAATACTCATGCGTATTGCAGCTCGATTTAACATCGCACTCTTCCAAAGCGGGGGATGGGCGGGTATTTAAGTTGCCCATTACGTCTGAGTATCCGTACGCATCAATACTCTATTGATGCGTACTGTTTTAAACAACAAAATTTAGGAATGCAAGAAATCATGGCACGTCAAACCCCAATTTCTCGTTATCGTAACATTGGTATTTCTGCGCACATTGATGCCGGTAAAACTACAACAACTGAACGTATCTTGTTCTACACAGGTGTATCTCACAAAATCGGTGAAGTACATGATGGTGCAGCAACAATGGACTGGATGGAGCAAGAGCAAGAACGTGGTATTACAATCACTTCAGCTGCTACGACTACATTCTGGTCAGGTATGTCTAAGCAATTTCCTGAACACCGTATCAACGTAATTGATACACCGGGACACGTAGACTTCACAATCGAAGTTGAACGTTCTATGCGTGTTCTTGATGGTGCATGTATGGTTTACTGTGCTGTAGGTGGTGTTCAACCTCAGTCTGAAACTGTATGGCGTCAAGCAAACAAATACCAAGTACCGCGTTTAGCATTCGTGAACAAGATGGACCGTACAGGTGCAAACTTCTTCCGTGTTGTTGAACAAATGCGTACTCGTTTGGGTGCTTCTCCTGTACCAATCGTAATTCCTGTTGGCGCTGAAGATAACTTCCAAGGCGTGATCGACTTAATCGAAATGAAAGCGATCATTTGGGATGAAAAATCTCAAGGTATGGAATTCGAATACGGTGAAATTCCAGCTGATCTTCAAGCAAGTGCTGAAGAATGGCGTACAAACATGGTTGAAGCAGCAGCTGAAGCATCTGAAGAACTGATGGACAAATACCTTGAAGAAGGTGAGTTGTCTAAAGAAGAAATCGTTGCTGGTATTCGTACCCAAACTCTTGCTGGTTTAATTCAACCAATGCTTTGTGGTACAGCGTTCAAAAACAAAGGTGTTCAACGTATGTTGGATGCTGTAATTGAATTCTTACCATCACCTACAGAAGTTAAAGCGATTGAAGGTGTACTTGACGATAAAGCTGAAACTAAAGCGACTCGTGAAGCATCTGATGAGCAACCGTTCTCTGCACTTGCGTTCAAAATCATGAATGACAAATTCGTAGGTAACTTGACTTTCGTACGTGTTTATTCTGGTGTTCTTAAGCAAGGTGACTCGGTTTTCAACCCTGTTAAATCTAAGCGTGAACGTATTGGCCGTATCGTGCAAATGCACGCAAACGATCGTCAAGACGTTGAAGAAATCCGCGCTGGTGATATCGCTGCATGTGTAGGTCTTAAAGACGTTACTACTGGTGATACGCTTTGTGATGAAAAACACGTTATTACACTTGAACGTATGGAATTCCCAGAGCCAGTTATTGCATTGGCTGTGGAACCAAAAACTAAAGCTGACCAAGAAAAAATGTCAATTGCTTTAGGTCGTTTGGCTAAAGAAGATCCATCATTCCGTGTACGTACTGACGAAGAGTCAGGTCAAACAATTATTGCTGGTATGGGTGAACTTCACCTTGACATCATTGTTGACCGTATGAAGCGTGAATTCGGTGTTGAAGCAAACATTGGTAAACCAATGGTTTCTTACCGTGAAACGATTAAAAAGACTGTTGAACAAGAAGGTAAATTTGTTCGTCAGACTGGTGGTAAAGGTAAATTCGGTCACGTATACGTACGTCTTGAGCCGATGGAAGCTGATGCTGAAAAAGACTATCAATTCGTTGAAGAAGTTGTTGGCGGCGTAGTACCTAAAGAATTCTTTGGTGCGGTTGACAAAGGTATTCAAGAACGTATGAAGAATGGTGTACTTGCTGGTTACCCTGTTGTGGGTATCAAAGCGACATTGTTTGATGGTTCTTACCATGATGTCGATTCGGACGAATTATCGTTCAAAATGGCGGGTTCTTATGCCTTCCGTGATGGTTTCATGAAAGCGGATCCTATCCTTCTTGAACCAATCATGAAAGTTGAAGTAGAAACTCCAGAAGACTACATGGGCGATATCATGGGTGACTTAAACCGTCGTCGTGGTATGGTTCAAGGTATGGAAGATCTTCCTGGTGGTACTAAAGCGATTAAAGCTGAAGTTCCATTGGCTGAGATGTTCGGTTACGCAACTTCTATGCGTTCTATGTCTCAAGGTCGTGCGACATATTCTATGGAATTCTCTAAATATGCTGAAACTCCACGTAACGTGGCTGAAGGCATCATTTCTAAATTCCAGTCAGGCGGTAAAAAAGGTGACGACGAGTAATCTTTCGATTACTATAAGTCCAAACTAATACATAGTTAAAACTCAAGTACTCATGCAGTGACCCTGTATGAGTAGTTAAAAAAGGAAGCTCTCATGGCTAAGGCTAAGTTTGAACGTAATAAGCCACACGTAAACGTGGGTACAATTGGTCACGTCGACCATGGTAAAACAACTTTAACAGCTGCAATTGCAACTGTTTGTGCTAAACAGTTCGGTGGCGAAGCGAAAGATTACGCTGCAATTGACTCAGCACCAGAAGAAAAAGCACGTGGTATTACAATTAATACTTCTCACGTAGAATACGATTCTGTAATTCGTCACTACGCGCACGTAGACTGTCCAGGTCACGCCGATTATGTTAAAAACATGATTACTGGTGCTGCTCAAATGGATGGCGCGATTCTTGTATGTTCAGCGACTGATGGTCCTATGCCACAGACTCGTGAACACATCCTTCTTTCTCGTCAGGTTGGTGTACCTTTCATTCTTGTTTTCCTTAACAAGTGTGACATCGTAGATGACGAAGAGTTAATCGAATTAGTAGAAATGGAAGTTCGTGAACTTCTTTCTACTTATAACTTCCCTGGTGATGACACTCCTGTAATCCGTGGTTCAGCTCTTCTTGCATTGAATGGCGATGAAGGCCCTTACGGTGTTCCAGCTGTTCTTGCTCTTGTTGAAGCGCTTGACACTTATATCCCAGAACCAGAACGTGCAATCGATAAAGCATTCCTTATGCCAATCGAAGATGTATTCTCTATCTCAGGTCGTGGTACAGTAGTAACTGGCCGTGTTGAGTCTGGTATCGTTAAAGTTGGTGAAGAAGTAGAAATCATTGGTATTAAAGATACAGTTAAAACAACTGTAACTGGCGTAGAAATGTTCCGTAAACTTCTTGACGAAGGTCGTGCTGGCGAGAACTGTGGTGTTCTTCTTCGTGGTACTAAACGTGAAGACGTTCAACGTGGTCAAGTACTTGCTAAACCAGG
>NZ_JBJZOR010000020.1:0-57525 GCF_046269225.1 Acinetobacter sp. TY2 | reverse complement strand
TCTTTAACTTCGATGTCGCTGTTCGGCTGTGCTTTACCTGTGACAACTTCACCTGTCGTTTGATCTACAGTTGCTGTCGGTGCATTCGGTGGTGTTAAATCTGGTGCTTGTGCATTTGTCGCAGGTGATTTACCACCTGCATCCCATGCTGTAACGGCAACCGTTTCACCATCTTTCTGTGGCACATCTAGTTTCACAGAATAATCACCATTTGAATCCGTTTTGCCCGTACCAATTACTTTACCAGTCGCATCTTTAACTTCGATGTCGCTGTTCGGCTCTGCTTTACCTGTGACAACTTCACCTGTCGTTTGATCTACAGTTGCTGTTGGTGCATTTGGTGGTGTTAAATCTGGAGCATTCACTTCTGTTGGTGGTGATACCAATGTTGTATTTAAATCAGTCGCTGTTACAGAAACTGGTTCACCATTTTTTTGTGGAACATCCAATTTAATTTCAAAATTACCATTAGAATCAGTTATCCCTGTTCCAATATCTTTACCATTTGCATCTTTGATATCAATTTTTTGACCTGATTCAGCTTTACCTGTAACAGTCGTACCACCATCGACAACTTCAACATCAGTGGGTGACTTTGGTAAAATAACCACTGGAGCTTTCACCACTGCAGGCTCAGATATCAAGTCACTCAAGTCCATCGCTGTAACTTCGATCTCTTGACCATTTATTAAAGCAGGTTTTATAGTTACTGAATACGTCCCATCCTTATCTGCAATTGCTGTAGCAATGATACGGCCTGAGGCTGAATCAACAATTTTAATTCGGGCATCAGGTTCACTCACCCCTGAAATATTACTACCAGCGGCATTAAACACAACAGACGGTGGTTCTGGTGGTGTAATATCTGGAGCAGTAGCTCCCACTGGCAATGAAGAATTTCCGTTCCCATCTGTTAATGTTGCAAATAATTTTTCACCATTTAGCTGTGGTTTTGTTAAATTAAATGAATAGCGGCCAAGGCTATTATATAAACCACTACCGACAATCTCGCCTTTTTGATTGGTAATTGTAACTGTACCTGTAAAGCCAATCTCCCCTAGTCCAGACACGTTAAGACCATTTAGACCTACGTTGAAAGTAGGTGAAGGAAGAATACCTGCAGCGACTGCGTTCAAATTTGTAATATCTTGATTAGACATATTTTTTATACCTTAAGCAAAGTTGCATGAATTTTTATAGATGTTGCAATATTTTTTGCATTTCTGTGATTTGGTAGGCATTTTTAACATTTTTATTTAAATTGATCAATTTTTTTTCAACCCCCTCCGAAATTTCCGATCAATAACATTTTCACGTATCACATCAATATTCATAACAATTTGTTTTTTTAAATCTTTTAATAATTTATAAAAATATCTGGCAGTTTATCGGAATATATAAATTTAACTTTTGCTTTACATTTCTGACCAACAAACAAGAATCTGATCATTTAATCCAATTTAAGCTATACTTTTGATATATGTCACTAACACTAAAGAACGATCGAAGAATGAATAAACTCACCTGCTTTAAAGCCTATGATATTCGTGGAAAGCTCGGGACAGAGCTGAATGAAGATATTGCCTATAAAATAGGTCGGGCTTATGGTCAAATCTATCAACCAAAAAAAATTGTAGTCGGATGTGATGTTCGTCTAACCAGTGAAGCTTTAAAACAAGCCACGATTCGGGGCTTAAATGATGCGGGTGTGAATGTTCTTGACCTAGGTTTGACAGGTACGGAAGAAGTTTATTTCGGTGCATTTCATTTAGATGTACAAGGTGGTATTGAAATCACTGCCAGCCATAATCCAATGGATTACAATGGACTTAAGCTTGTACGTGAAAATGCTCGTCCCATTGGTGCGGATTCTGGTTTAAAAGAGATTCAGACTTTGGCTGAATCTGAACAATTCATTGAAGTAAATCAAAAAGGCTCAACAGAAAAATATAATATTCTTCCTGAATTTATTCAGCATTTGATGGGATATATTAATCCTTCTTCAATTCGTCCATTAAAACTCGTGATGAATGCTGGCAATGGTGCAGCAGGTCATGTCGTTGATGCAATTGAAGCTCAATTTAAGCAGCTCAATATTCCAGTTAAATTCATTAAAATTCATAATGATGCTGATGGTACATTTCCAAATGGTATTCCCAATCCAATTTTAATTGAGAATCGTGCAAGTACCTCAAATGCTGTACTTGAGCATCAAGCAGATATGGGTATTGCATGGGATGGTGATTTTGACCGTTGCTTCTTATTTGATGAGAAAGGGCAATTCATTGAAGGCTATTATATTGTTGGTTTACTAGCACAGGCTTTCTTATTGAAACAAGCTGGGGAAAAGATTGTTCATGATCCGCGCTTAGTTTGGAATACGCTTGATATCATTGAAAAATATCAAGGTATTGCCGTTCAATCACAATCTGGTCATTCATTTATTAAAGATAAAATGCGTGAACAAAATGCAGTATATGGTGGTGAAATGAGTGCTCATCATTATTTCCGTGATTTTGCCTATTGTGATAGTGGTATGATTCCGTGGCTATTGGCGATAGCCGTATTGTCTGAAACTAAACAATCTCTTTCCTCTTTAGTTGAAGGGATGATTGCTAAATTTCCATGTAGTGGTGAAATTAACTTTAAAGTTGAAGATACTCAAAAGACCATTCAGAAAATTTTTGACAATTATGTAGATCAACAACCTACGATTGATCGTACCGATGGTGTAAGCCTTGATTTCGGTGCATGGCGTTTAAATATTCGCGCCTCGAATACAGAGCCGTTGCTCCGTTTGAATATTGAAAGCCGTACAGACAAAAATCCAAAACCAATGCAAGATTATGTAAATGAATTGACCCAATTGATTCAAGGTTAATTTTCTGTCGATTAAAAGAAAAAGGAGCCCTTATGGACTCCTTTTTTCAATCTGAATAAAACTGCCTTTATATCAATCAGTTTTTATAGCCTGTTGGATTCTGCTTCTGCCAGTTCCAGCTATCAGCAAGCATGTCTTCCAATTGATATTTTGGTGTCCAATTTAATTCTGAAACAGCACGAGCATTATCGGCAAATGAAATCGCAACATCACCCTCACGACGTGGTGCAAATTTAAATGCAACAGGAACACCATTTACTTTTTCAAAGGCATTTTTCACTTCTAAAACAGATGAACCATTACCTGTTCCAATATTCCAAGCACGGCAACCTGTTGCAAATAAGCGATTATTCAATGCACATAAATGTGCATTCGCTAAATCAACCACATGAATATAATCACGTACACCTGTACCATCTACAGTGTCGTAATCATTACCATAAATAGAAAGCTCTTCACGGCGACCCACTGCAACTTGCGTGACAAATGGCATTAAATTATTTGGAATTCCTTGAGGATCTTCACCAATTTGACCACTTTTATGTGCACCAACGGGATTAAAATAGCGCAACAAAGCAATTGACCAACGCTCATCAGAAATCGATAATTTTTCTAATAATTGCTCTACAATCAACTTAGTATAACCATAATTATTGCTTGGCATACCTGTTGGCATCGTCTCATTTAAAGGTGAAACATTAGCTTCATCGTAAACTGTTGCTGAAGAACTGAAAACCAGTTTCAAAACATTTGCTCGAGCCATCGCTTGAACAAGGTTAATTGAACCCGCAATATTATTATCAAAATAAGTAAGTGGAATTTGCTGGCTTTCACCTACCGCCTTTAAACCTGCAAAATGAATCACTGCATCAATCTTATACAGACTAAAGAGTTGATCCAATGCTTTAGCATCACGAATATCACCCTCAATAAACGTTAGGGTCTTATTAGCTAACACCTGAACTCGCTTGAGCGATTCTTCTGAACTATTAGACAAATTATCTAGTACAACAACATCATGCCCTGCCGTCAATAATTCGACACAAGTATGTGAACCAATATAACCTGCACCACCTGTTACTAAAATATTTGCCATTTTTTAAATCTCTTCCTGATTCAAGAGGACTTTAATCAACCCCTGAGTTGATGCATCTAAATGTTCAAAATTATGTGCTGTACCATTTAAAATAGGTAACAACTGGTTGGCAATTTCTTTGCCTTTTTCTACGCCCCATTGATCAAATGGGTTGATATTCCAAATCACTGACTGTACAAACACTTTATGTTCATAACTCGCAATTAACATACCCAAGCTATAAGGATTCAGTTCTTTGAGTAAAATTGTCGTACTTGGTTGATTACCAGTATATTGTTTATACATGGGTAATGATTCAATTTCTTGCTGATTTAAAGCTTTGTTACCAAACGCCAATAATCTTGACTGTGCCAAACAATTCGACAACGCTAAATGATGCTGTTCAATCAATGCTTCTGCATTTTCTGCATAAGTAAATTGATTGGCTTTGTAACGATGTACAGGAGCAATAAAATCACAATGTACTGAATGTGTCCCTTGATGTAATAGTTGATAAAAGGCATGTTGCGCATTTGGCCCTACTTCACCCCATAAAATCGGGCAAGTATCCATATCGACAGACTGTCCATTGCGTTGAATGGATTTGCCATTTGACTCCATTTCTAACTGCTGTAAATATGCCGCAAAATATTTTAAACGACCATCATAAGGTAATACCGCATGTGTCTGAATATTTAGAAAGTTATTATTCCACACCCCTAACATTCCCATTAAAACAGGAATATTTTGCTCAAATGGCTCGTTCTGAAAATGCTCATCTATCGCATAAGCACCTGCAAGAAATTGTTTAAAGCCTTCTACACCAATAGTTAATGCTATTGGGAAACCAATACATGACCATAAAGAATAGCGTCCCCCCACCCAGTCCCAAAGTAAAAATTGGTTATCAGGATGAATCCCCCATTCGGTCATCTTTTCAGGTTTAGTTGAAACACCAATAAAGTGACTTTTAACAACACCCGTATCTTGCCCTAGTGCTTTTTCAAGCCATTGACGAACCGTATGTGCATTAGAAAGCGTATCAATGGTGCCAAAAGATTTAGATGAAATAATAAATAAAGTCGTTTCTGGACGCAGTTGATGTAACAATTCTGATAGCTGACTACCATCAATGGTCGAAACAAAATGTACATCTAAAGATTGCGTTGTGTGAACCTTAAAATCTTGTAATGCATGACTGACCATCAATGGTCCAAGATCAGAACCACCGACACCAATATTCACGACATCACGAATGACTTCCCCCGTATAACCACGGTACTGTCCAGCATGAATTTTTTCAACGACTTGATACATCCGATCAAGTTGTTGATGAACATCATGATTAATCTCAGTTTGCACATGTTTAGGCACACGCAAAGCCCAATGCATGGCTGCACGTTGCTCTGTATAGTTAATCTGTTCATCTGAAAATAATCGATGAATCCATGACTTTAATTGCTTTGATATCGCAAATTGTAATAAAACATCCATCACAGGTTGCTGTAGACGCTGCTTACTATAATCAAAAACCAATTGTTCAAATTGCGTAGACAATTGCTCAAAACGCAAATTATCTTGATCAAAGAGATCATTTAAATGTAGTTCTGAAAATTGTTCAGAAAATAGTTTTAACTGTAAAAAGGTCGGATCTTTTATCTGATTTGAATCACTCATGAACGACCAACCCCTTGATAAGTAAAACCTTGAGCTTTCACATAAGCTGGATCATAAACATTACGCCCATCAAGCAACAGTAAATGCTTCATTTGAGATTTTAATTTTTGAAAATCAGGACTTAAATATTGTTTCCAAGCTGTCATCAAACATAATGCATCGGCCTGAGCAGTCGCCTGATATTGATCTTCAAATAAGATTAAATCTGAACGATCACCATAGTGCTGATGAATTTCAGGTAAGGCTTGAGGATCATGTAAATGTACGATTGCCCCTTGCGCCCACAAGGCTTCAAGCAAAGCATGGATGGGTGCATTATGAATACTTGAGGTGTTTTCTTTAAATGAAGCACCCCAAATCACAATTTTTTTATGTTTTAAATTAGTTTGAAAATGATTCCATAATTTTCGGAATAATACTTCTTTTTGTCGTTCATTATTTTGCCAAACTTGTTCAAGCAATTGACTTCGTACACCAATATCTGAAACTGTATTCGATAAAGTTAAAATATCATGTGAAAAATTTTCACCACCAAAGCCTGCACCTGCCGACAAATAGGCCGAACCAATTCGACTATCTGCGGCTAGACCTTGTTGTACATTAAAAATATCAATACCAAGCTTTTCTGATACCAATGCAAGATCATTCATATATCCAATACGCATTGCCAACATGCCAGAAATACTCAATTTTGTAAATTCCGCATCAAGAATCGGCATAAATAAATACTGATGTTGGAATTGAAAAAATGGACGGAGCAACTCTTGCATCATTGACTTCACATCATCATGATCCACACCCACAATGACTTGTTTTGCATAGGTAAAACTACCAAGCGCATTCCCTTCCTGAATAACATCAGGTAAATAAGCCCAGTTTTCGGTATTTAATTTTTGTTTGAGTGCTTCAGTACCGTGCAAACCAAAAGTTGACCCATTGATGAATAAACCCTTTGGTTCAACTGTAATCTTATGAATACGATCCAATAAGGCTAATGTACGATCTTGCTCAGTTGCGGCATAACTAAAAACATACACATCATTGTCTACAGGTAATTCATCAAAAGACCCTAGATGTAAAAACCCTGATATAAGTTGTTGTTGAATCAACTGATTCACATCTTCATTTTGATAATGAACTTGATCCTTATGACCAAGTTCATTTGAACACCAAAATACTTGATGCCCATGTTCTGCGAACAATCCCGCAAGTACACCCGCTTGCAGGGTCGCTCCAAAAACATTAATTTTCATGCAACACCTAAAATTTTATTATAATTTTAACGCTTGAATAAGCTGTTTAAATTCATCACCCAATTTTGGATGTTCAATGCCATAATGCAAGACTGCTTTCAAATAACCAATTTTACTACCACAGTCAAAAGTCTGACCTTTCATGCGGTAAGCTTCAACATTTTCAATTTTTTGTAACGCTGCAATTGCGTCTGTGAGTTGAATTTCGTTTCCCGCACCTTTAGGCGTATTTTCTAATAACTGCATAATTTTTGCAGGTAAAACATAACGACCCACCACAGATAAATTCGATGGTGCTGTGCCTATAGCGGGCTTTTCAACAATACCTTGCATGATTGAACTCTCACCTTCAGCAGGTGCTTGAGTAACATCAACAATTCCATACTGATCAACTAAATCATCGAGCACAGCTTCAACCATAATTTGTGCTGCTGAGGTTAAACTAAAGCGTTGAATCATCAAGTTTAAATCATTATCAGCATCAGTATTCTTAACCAATACATCGGGTAAAAGTACAGCAAAATCCTCATCGCCAATAATATCTTTAGCGCAAAGCACAGCATGACCTAAACCCAAAGGCTGAGGCTGGCGTACACTGATCACAGACACATTTGGTGGTAAAATTTCAGTAATTTCTTTGAGTAAATCAAACTTTTTCTTATTTTCAAGAGTCGTTTCAAGTTCAAAATTACGATCAAAATAATTTTCAATGGATGCTTTTGAAGAATGTGTGACAAGTACAATTTGCTCTATACCTGCTGCTACAGCTTCCTTAACAACATACTCAATTGCAGGTCGATCGACAACGGTGACCATTTCTTTTGGAATAGATTTACTTGCTGGTAAAAAACGAGTACCCAAACCTGCAACTGGAAGAATAGCTTTTTTGATCATTAACTTATACTGACTCAAATAAATAAAAAATTATGATTTAACTTCATCATTTGTTTTTTGTGATTCATTGCCTTGAAACAATGAAGGACCAACATGACCAGGAGCATTAATGCCCTCTTTATTAGTCATAACGGAAACTGTTTTAAACATAATTTTAAAATCAACGAATATATTATGATGATCGACATACCATACATCACATTTGAAGCGCTCTTCATAATCAAGATCGTTACGACCACTGATTTGTGCAAGTCCTGTCATACCTGGACGAACTTCAAGACGTCGAGCTTGCTCAGGCGAGTAAAGTTCAACAAATTCTTTCAACATTGGACGCGGACCAACTACACTCATATCGCCTTTAAGTACATTGATGAGTTGTGGCATTTCATCCAAACTTGTTGAACGAAGTTTTTGACCAAATGGTGTAATTCGCTGTTCATCGGGTAATGGATTGCCTTGGCTGTCATTCGCATCTTTCATCGAGCGAAACTTCATCATTTTAAAAAGCTTTCCATTTTTACCAGGTCGTTCTTGGTAAAAGAAAATTGGAGAACCCAAATTTTTACGAACTTTGAAAGCAACCAATATAAAAACAGGGGAAAGTAACAACAACGCTATTGATGCTATGATGATATCAAGTAATCTTTTCATTTGACTGTTTTAAACCCATTATTTCAAATAATTTTTTATTTGCCTTATCAGCATCGAAGTGCTCTGTGGCCATTTTATGACTTTCAAACCCCATCAAGCCGACTTGTTCTGGATGTTCTATAAAATAACACATTTTTTCTGCCAATGCTTCAGGATTCCAGCAGGGAACTAAAAAGCCGTTCACACCATCAACAACAGTTTCACGGCAACCAGGTACATCCGTAGTTATTATTGCTCGCCCAATAGCCATTGCTTCTTGAGTGCTACGTGGTACACCTTCCCTATATGATGGCAGAACAAACACACTACTGTCAGCTATCCAATTTTGTACATTTGTAACATAACCTGGATATTCAAATAATTTCTCTTGGATTAACTGATTTAAGGTATCTTGGTTTAAAGCCCCCATATTTTGATGATCAATAGCACCTAAAATTGTAAAATGTGCTTGTGGATAATTTTTCTTTACAATACGCATTGCTTCGATAAGTTCAAAAACTCCTTTTTCTTTAAGCAACCGACCTATAAATAAAAATTTTATAGGATCTGATGATGCTATTGAAAAAGGATATTGATCTAAATGCAACCCAATTCCACCCAAAATATGTACTTCAGGAACATTTAAACCATATGCATGCATCAAATCTTGTTGATCATCTTTATTAAGAAAAATCATTTTATCTATACAAGGAAATGCAATTTTATAGAGCATAACCTGCACACTTTTGACTAATTTGGTTTTATTGCTTTGCCCTTCTGGTTGATTGGTAAATGTGTAACCCAACCCTTCTAGCATACCAATAACACTTGGAACACCTGCTGCCTTAGCTGCTAAACTTCCATAGATCACAGGTTTTGCAAAATATGAAAATACTATATCTGGTTTAAGTTCTTTTAAAATACGCTTTAACTGTAAATAAGAAGCAATATCTGCAAAAGGATTAAGACCACCTCTATTTAAGTTATACGTAATTGGCTCAGCACCTAATGCTTTGATTTTATCAATACATTGCTCTGTATACTCAGATGTAAGCGCATATACATAATGTCCTTCCAACACTAATTTTTTAATTAAATCTGCACGGAATCCATAGAAACTCGCACCTGTAGTACCAATTAACGCAATCTTTTTTTTATGACTCATATATTTCGATCCATTGCCCTACTATGTTGTCCAATGCAAGGGTGTTTTTTACGTATTGCAATGCACCAATACAATTATTGTCTTTTTCACTAGAATCCAATTGCAATACGTGTTCGATAGCTTCGGCAAGTAATTTAGAATCACTTTTGGGAACTAATGTGCCAAATCCCCCCATGACTTCTTTAACTCCACCACAATCAGTAGCAACAACATACGTTTCGCATGCCATAGCCTCTGCGACAACTAAACCAAAACCTTCAAATGAAGATGATAAGATAAATATATCTGCAGCTGACATCAATTGTGGAATATCATTTCTTCTACCAAGTAAATGCACTTGATTCTTTAGTTCTTTATCTATAATTAATTGTTCTAATTCCAGTTTTAAATCACCATCTCCTACCACAAACAGATGTAGATGCTTATATTCAATATTATTTTTCAATAATATTTCAATAGCATTAAATAAATTCGGATAATCTTTAGCTTCATGTAACCGTCCAACAGCCAATAACATTACATCACTATCTAATAAACCTAGAGATAAACGCATATTATGATCCGTTTGCTCTGGGCTATGAAAACGATTTAAGTTTATTCCATTATAAACGGTTGTTATTCCATTTTTAGGAACAGCGCCTAAAGTTTCAAAACTTCGAGATGCAGACTGACTAACATTGGTTGTCAGATCAGATAAATGGTGCGTTAATCGGTAAGCGAACATCCGCCCCTTTCCACCTTCATTATTACTATGTGCGGTACAAATTAACTTTGGAACTGGGAAAAATATTCGTAAGATACGTGCAAAAATATTTGCATGTACCATATGTGCATGTACGACATCAGGCTGAAATTTTTGTAAGAGTTCCTTATATTTTTTATAAACACTTTTTGAATTTTTTACAGACTCTAATCCCAAATACACTAACTCAATTTCTCTATTTTCAGGACGTACAACGACCTCGCCCTTTAAATAAGCTATTTTGACTTGGTAACCACGTTGGAACATTTGGTCTGCCAAATCAGCAACAACTTTTTCAGCACCGCCACCGCCAAGACCAGTAATTAAATATAGGATTTTCATAATTTAAAAAAATTAATAATATATATGGAAAAATTTTCGATAGCATCCATATTAGAAATGCTCAATAAATCACCATATGAACCAAGAAAAAATAAAATTAAAAAAACTAAAGACATCAGGCTTAAAATAGCGAGATCCTGTAAACGGCTCTTACTGACTAGTAAAAAAATGACGAATGGTGCAACTGTGTTAAATAATCGACCAGCAATAGGAGTTAAAAAATAAGCAGTTAAAAACATTATCAACCCGATCATTGAAAATTCAAATAATTCCTTTTTCTCCTTGTTTCCCCAAAATAATAAATATAGAAAAATAAAGACAAATAAAATGAAAGCCCCCCCACCCCCAACTGCCATATTTTGCTTATATTCCTCACCTTGCCTAAGACCAAAAAATTTTGCCAAAGCAATTGAAAAAATGGAAATAAAAACCATAATAATAAAATTAATGAATAATTTTTTATTTATGTCTAAATTTTTTAATAAAATAAAGTTTAAACAATAAATAAAGAAAAATATAAAAAAAATAGAATGTATAAAACAGCAAATGAAAATAATACTTGCATTCTTATAAACATTTTTAGTTAACATAAAACTAAGAATTAGAATTGCTGTTCCTAGCGATTGACGTAAAGCGACTAATTCGCTTTGTAACATATATGGAATTGTTATAGACAACAAAATTCCAAATAAAAAAGTTAATGAATTTTTTGAATACTTAGATAATGCAATAAAAAAAACTGTGACAAAAAATACTACAAAAAAATATGGAATTATTTCTGGTTTAAAAAATAAACTTAAAAAATTATTTAAAACTAAAAATAATGGCTCATTAAAATAAAGTGCCAATCCTTGGTAAGAATCCATGATTAAATTAGAAGATTGTGCATAAACTATATAGTTATCGCGATCCCTAAACCAATCATTAGGCATAAATGAAATAAATGGAATATATATAAAACCAATAAATATAATAAAAAATGTATAAAATAAATTTTTATAACTTATTTCTATTTCAGGAAGCTTCATATTAAATCACTCCATTTCTCAACAATATGATTTATATGAAAACTCTTATTCTTTTCAAACGCCTGCTCTGAAAAACTTAGTAAAAAATCACCTTTACACATTTCTAAAATTTTATAAGAGATATCCATATTTATATCTATTAAAAAACCATTAACACCATCATCTATTAACTCAGCAGGCCCAGTATCACAATCAAATGAAATAATAGGCAAACCATAACTTTGAGCTTCCAATAAAACCATCGGCAGCCCCTCAAAACGAGAACTCATACAAAAAAACGAAGCTTTTCTATAAAAAGAGTCCATATCCTTTTGTTGACCAGCAAAAATAATTGATTCTGCAACACCTAAATTGTACGCCATTTGCTTCAACATCTGTTCATCTTCACCTGAACCAACAATTGTTACTTTCCAACCAAGCAATTGATCAGCAATTTTTGCCCAAGCAGGAATTAATAAATCAAATCCTTTTTGATGTGTTAATCGACCGACACATAAAATATTTTTATTTGATAATGTTGGCACATTATTTTGTAATGGGTATGGACTAGGATTTGCAATTGCGATAACTTTTTTAGATGAGGTTAAATTAAACTTCTTATCCCAAAAAGTCTTATCTCTGTCGGTTAACGTAACAATCCTAGTACACCATTTTGCCGCCATCCAACGACCTAAATTTCGAAAGTGCGAGCCTAAATTAACTTTTAAATTAAAGTGCTCCCAACAAATATGGTTTATTTTTAAACCTAAACAAGCAGGCACTGTAAATACACAACTAATACTATCAACTACAACAAGCGTATCGATCTGATGTTCTATTAAATATTTTCTAATTTTTGCAATTACAGCCAATAAATGACGACGCATAGAAACATTTGTAGTGAATAAACTACTGTTTATAATATTCTCATGTTGCTCAAAAAAAGGACTACCCGTCCCACTCAACGACAATATATGGACTTGTTGATTTTTTTTTGCAAACTCATTTGCAATAATTGTTGTAACTCGCTCTGTCCCACCAGAATGACTAATATTTCCAATTAGAAAACAAATATTACTCATGATCTTAATCTCAACTTAATCAATAATTGTTCGAATAATAAGAATGAAATACCATATTGATAAAATAATTTATTACCTTTGTTCTTAAGTATGTTTTTGTCAAAATTACTATTCTTTATCAACTGCTTTATTTCAGCCCAGCGAAGCAAAGCTTTAAAATACCCTTCAGCTTTTAAACTTTGACTTATATAATATTGACTAATTGAAATTAGACTTAAACCAAAATAATTACATTGAGGCAGACTCTCTATAAAGATCTGGGCAACTCCCTTTAAGTCATCCAAACTTTTTTCATTAATTTTTGCTGTAATACCTTGATTATTTATACGGTAACCTAATAAACATTCGTTAATAAAATAAATATTCTTTGCTTCTAAAAAAACAAAAGGTGTCGTATAAGCATCCTCATATAGCTTTCTTAATGGAAACACCCGATTTGCAAATAATTTTTTATGATAAATTCTAAGCCAAGCAAACCAATTTGAAGAGTTAAATATAAATTGTAAAATACAATCATCTATCTGGTGTTTACCTACAACAGGACTATCAACCATAAAGTTTATACTTTTAGAGGAATGATCATGAAATCTATAAGCCTTGAATTGGATTATATCGATCTCTTGTTTCTCTACAATTGGAATAATTCGTGACATAAAACCATTTTTCACTACATCATCCGAATCAAGAAACATTAAATACTCACCTTGTGCTTGACGAATTCCCGTATTTCGCGCACCACTTAAACCCTGATTCTCTTGATCAATAAAAACAAACTGGTTTAAATACTGACTATAATTTTCATTAATATATTCTTTTGCAATAATCATTGAACGATCTGGTGTTCCATCATTTACCAAAATAACTTCCACCCCCTCAACAAGCTGACAGCATATGCTTTCTAAACATTCTACAATGTAGTTTTCCACTTTATATATGGGAATAATCACACTTAGTTTAATCATTGAAAGTATTCTTCCTGTAAGTTGACAAAAGGAATATTCGTTTTTGTGTATCGAAAACTATTCCATTCTTATAAAAATAATTAAATACGGTAAAAGACATGATTTCTGTAATTAAAATTGCAGTAATTGCTCCTTTCAACCCCCATAAATAAACAAATAGGGCAGTTAGAACAATATTAAATGCAACAAGGTATAATGTTTTCTTCTTTAAATAATCATATGCATTAAATTTTAGTAGATATTTTTCTGCAACAGTCGATAAACCTGAAAATAGTGTAACAAGGACTGTAAACAGCAAAATATCATTAACACTTGTATATTCAGTACCATACAACCACTGGACAATATAGACACCACTAACAGCAAAAAACACCATCACAACCAGACATATACCAACAATGACCACACTTAATTTTGCGACCATATTTTGACTTTGTTCAAAATTTTTTTCTGTATAAATCTGGGTAAAATACGAAGAAATAATTGCAACTAAAACAAAATAAAAACTATTCCCTAGAGTCATTGCGACTGTATATATTCCAAGATCATATTGCGACTTAATACCTAAAAAAAGCTGAGAGGTTTTAGTAAAAATTGCAACAGATAAAGAATAAAACACCAGTTTACGACCAACTCCAATCATAAATTTACGATATCGATCAATTTTTTCTTGCGTCACTCCCCCTTGCGCAATTCTAACTTTACTAAACAAATATTTACGTATGAAAAAAGGCACCATCGTAATTAATATGATTGGCACACTCAAAAGTTCTACAGCAAGTTGAAATTTCGCAATACAGTAACGGACAATCAAAGAAAGTACTAATGCAAAAATATTACAATAGGCATTGATTTTAGACTGAAGAATTGCATTAAAATAAATAATGTAAACATCATGGACTGCAAAATATATTGCAATACTCGTCGCTACCGAAAAAACAAAAGTAAGCTGATCTGCAAATAAATATATATAGACTAATGTTAATAAAGATAAACTTACATAAACAAGATCACGAATAATTTTCGTTGAATCAATAATATATTCGCCTAACCTTCTGTCTTTTGCTGTTTTTTGAAAAATAATGTTTTCAGAGCCTAACATCGCTATGGTTTGAATAATTGCAAAAATTGAACTTGCAAATGTTAGCTTTCCAAAATTCTCTGGTCCTATATATTTTGCAACAAAAGAGGTTACAAATATTAGACCAAAAATAGATATTAACTTTTCAGACATCATCCAAATAGAGTTGGTAAAAACTTTATTTTTTAATTTTTTAACCAAGCTCATTGATTATAGTCTTATATCACTGTGTTCTTTATCCAATACATATTTTAAATCATATAAAACATATTGGTCCTTACCTAATTTTTTAAATTCATCTATCGACATTTGTTTGAATTCATCATGGGCAACAGCTATGACAATTGCATCGTACTGACTTTCAAGCTCAGAAATAGGAGCAAGCCCATATTCATTTTCGGCTTCAGACACATCAACCCACGGATCATAAATATCTAAATCAAGATCATATTCTTTTAATGCCTTAACCATATCTACAATTTTAGTATTTCGAATATCTGGACAGTTTTCTTTAAAACTTAACCCCATAATTAGAATTTTTGAGCCAACAACCTGAATACGTTTTTTAACCATTTCTTTAATTAGTTGGGTTGCAACATATTCACCCATACGGTCATTTAAACGACGAGCTGCAAGAATAATTTCAGGATGCAAACCAATTGATTGTGCCTTATGTGTTAGATAATAAGGATCTACACCAATACAATGACCTCCGACCAATCCTGGTCGGAAATTCAAAAAGTTCCATTTAGTTCCTGCTGCTTTGAGCACTTCCTCAGTATCAATACCCATCTTATTAAAAATAAGCGCTAGCTCATTAATTAAAGCAATATTGACATCGCGTTGGGTGTTTTCAATGACTTTCGCTGCTTCAGCAACTTTTAAAGACGGTGCTTTGTAAGTGCCCGCTTCAATAATTAGCTTATAAACTTGATCAATATAATCTGCAACTTGCTCAGTAGATCCAGATGTAATTTTTAGAATATTGGTTACATGGCGTTGCTTATCACCAGGGTTAATACGTTCTGGACTATAACCCACAAAGAAATCTTGATTAAACCTCAATCCTGACATTTTCTCTAATACAGGTATACAGACTTCTTCTGTAGCACCTGGATATACTGTAGATTCATAGACTACGATATCACCGTTTTTAAGTACCTTTGCAATACTTTCAGATGCTTTAATAAGTGGTGTTAAATCTGGTTGTTTAAAATCATCAATTGGTGTTGGTACAGTGACAATATAAAAATTGCTTTGATCCAATTGTGCTATGTCGGATGTATAGCTCAATAAAGTTTGCTTTTGCAACTCTTGCTGAGTTACTTCAAGCGTATGGTCAAAACCATTTTTTAATTCATTGATTCGTGTGGTATTAATATCGAAACCTACTGTTGAAACATGTTTTCCAAATTCAACAGCCAAAGGTAAACCAACATAGCCAAGACCAATAATTGCAATTTTAAGCTGTTCTATTTGAAACATATTTTTATCCAACAGGAATTAAGAGTGTTAATACAAACAAACTCAAACTTTATATAAGCGTAAATATAGCAGATTTTACCTGAGTATGCTGTGCTTGATACACTTGGTTAATACATTAAATATACCCATTGGATAAATTATAGAATACAATCAAAAAATATAATGGATACATTTTAAGTAAACGCAAATAGCACTACAAAATTAAGGGTCTTGAATGTGAAGTACCAACGCACATTATTTTTTTTAGCAGTTTCTTTGTCTTTTTCTGGTTGTGCAGTCACATCTGGTCTACAAACCTATGATCTTCCAGATCAAGGATCCTATAAAACTGATCAAGGTGCTGAGCTATCTGTAGTTCAACTTACTCAAAATAGCCTTCCTGAAATCGCACTTAGTACCACTCAAAGCACAACGAATATTATCGGTTTATTTAAAAATCAACAAAACATATATAAATTAAGCCCAGGTGATGTTCTTTCCATTCAGCTCTGGGCTTATCCAGAAATTACACCACCGATACAAGATGCAACCAATATTAAAGCTGTCGGCTACCCAATTGATCCAAATGGAAATGTCTACTTGCCTTTAGTTGGTCAAATTAAAGTCGCAGGTAAAACACTTGCTGACACCAACCAATTGCTCCGCAATCAATTTGCTAAATATTTAAAGCATCCTGATGTTGTTGTTCGTGTATTGTCTTATGAAGGGCGTCGCTATTTTGTTAATGGGCAAGTACTTCGTAGTGGGCAGTTTACTTTAAATGATCAACCCATCAGCATATATACAGCGCTTGGACAAGCTGGTGGTGTTAATCCTGAAACAGGTGATAACACTAACATCCAACTTATTCGTCAGGGTCAAACGTACAATCTCAATGTACTGACTTTAGAGAAACAAGGCTTATCTTTACACAATCTACTCATTCAGCCTAATGACACTATTTTTGTAAATACTAAGCAAAATCAGAAACTTTATGTAATGGGTGAGTCTAATAAAAGCCAAGCACTTCCGTTACGTGATCAGGGCATGACTCTCAGTGATGTTCTGGGTGAAAGTGAAGGTATTAACCCCTACTCTGCAAGTGCTGCTAAAATTTATGTAATGCGTACTGACTTAACGACTCGCCACTCTACAATTTATCATTTGAATTTAAGTAGCCTCGGTAACTTCTCTTTAGCTAATCAATTTGCCATGCAAAAAAATGATATCGTTTATATTGATGCAACGGGTCTGACTCGCTGGCAGCGCATTATGAACCAGATTGTACCATTCTCAAGCGCACTGTATTCATTTGATCAATTAGGGGGTAATTAATGCAAATTAGAAATATCCTCGTTGTTTGTGTTGGTAATATTTGCCGCAGTCCAATGGGCGAGTTCTTGCTCAAAGCCAACCACCCTGAACTACAGATTGATTCTGCTGGATTATCTGCAATGGTTGGACATTCTGCGGACGATAAAGCAATTCTGTGTATGGATACCTTGAATATCGATATGCGAAGTCATGTTGCAAAACAAATCAATTCGGAACTGATCAAAAAATCTGATTTAATTCTTGTTATGAGTACAAATCAGCAGAAACATATTGAGCAGACTTGGCCCTTTGCTAAAGGTAAAGTATTCAGACTTGGACACTGGCAAAGTCAAAACGTGCCTGACCCTTATAAGCACGATCAGGCTTTTTTTGACGAAACTTGTATTAATATTCAAAGCTATGTTTCAGATTGGCAATCACACCTTAAAATTTAATCAGTTATTTACTTATGAATCAGAACTCAAAAACTAGCGAAGATACTATTGATTTAAAAGAGTTATTTTTCTCTTTGATTGAACAATGGAAAGTAATTGCTCTTTGTGTCGTACTCAGCTTAATCTGCGCTTTACTTTATTTACGGGTTACACCTTCTAGTTATTCTACAGATGCAATGATTCTTGTAGAAGATGGTAAAAGTGCCGCATCTGCTGCCTTATTAGGGAACTTAGGGTCACTTGCTGGTAGCGTTGGTGGAAAATCGCCTGCGGATGCCGAAATTGAAATCCTAAATTCAAGATTAATTTTAGGTCAAGTCATTCAAAATTTAAATCTCAATATCCGAATTGAAGACAACCAAAATAATTTATTTGACCGCTTAGTTTCACAAGATAAAATTAGCCTTGACTACAAACCTGATGCTGTTATTTATACACGTAATCAATCATCACTTTTAATCAAAAAACTCGATGTACCAACGTATTACGAAGACAAACCATTAGTTTTAAGTTTTATAGACCAAAATCGATTTAATTTAAGCTATAAAGATGAAATTGTTTTCAAAGGTAATTTGAATCAAATTAATCAATCTTCTGATTTAAGGGGTCTTTGGAATGTTCAAATTTATAGTAAGACACCATTTAAACAAACATTCACTTTGAAAAAACTATCACTCCCATCTGCCATGAAATTGGTTACATCTGACTATACTGTTGCTGAAAAAGGTAAAATGACAGGTGTAATTGGATTAAATTATTCTGGGACAAATAAAGCAACGATTACAGAAGTATTGAATAATATTCTTAATGTTTATTCCGTACAAAATATTGAACGTAAATCGTTAGAATCTAAACAAACGCTTAGTTTTTTGGATAAACAGCTTCCTGAATTAAAAAAACAACTCGAAGAGTCTGAAATTAAGTTCAACCAATTCCGTGAACAATATAATACCATTGATGTCACACAAGAATCTGAGCTTATGCTCAAGCAAAACATTGAACTCGAAAAAATGAAAATCGAGTTGAAACAGAAGCAAGCTGAACTTTCTGCAAAATATACACCTGATCATCCATTAATGGCTGAAATCAATGCACAAGTCGCTTCACTCAATGAAAAGACGGCTGAACTTAACCAATCTATTAAAAAGCTACCTGAAACACAGCGCTTGTACTTACAAATCTATCGTGATGTAAAAGTTAATACTGAGCTTTATACTTCTCTACTTAACAGCTACCAACAATTGAAGATTGCTAAAGCGGGCGAAATTGGTAATGTTCGGATTATTGATACTGCTGTAGAGCCTGTTAAACCTGTTAAACCACGTAAACTCATTATTTTAATTTTATCGCTATTTGTTGGTGGGTTTATTGGCGTTCTTATTGCATTAACGCGTAATATGCTACGTTCAGGAATTAAAGACTCTACTCAGATTGAAAATGAGCTTGATCTCCCTGTATACGCAACGGTTCCACGTTCTCCTATTCAGGAAAGTCGCATTCAAATACTCAAGAAAAAGAAATCAATTCCTATTCTTGCAGTAAAGAATTCGGAAGATGTAGCGATCGAAAGCTTACGCAGTATTCGAACCACAATTCATTTTGCTTTGGCAAATGCTAAAAATAATATTATTGCAGTTTCTGGCCCTGCACCAGAAGTCGGTAAATCCTTTATTTCAACTAACCTTGCTGTAATTTTTGCTCAAAGTAATAAACGTGTTTTATTGATTGATGCCGATTTGCGTCGTGGGTATTTACACAAATATTTTGATCGTGAACCTGCACCAGGGCTAACTGAATTAATGGCTTCGAAAATATCTTTGGAACAAGCCATTCATAAAACAACTGTTGCAAATCTAGACTTTATTGCGCGTGGTAAGAATCCAGGAAATCCTTCTGAAATGCTATCTTCAGTGCAATTCAAAGAATTACTTGAGCAATTGTCTACGCAATATGACCATATCATTATGGATACTCCACCAGTACTTGCAGTAACAGATGGCATTATCATTTCACAATATGCTGGTGTGAATTTGATCGTTGCTCGTTTTGCTAAAACGCAGATTCAAGAACTTGAAATAACAGTGACTCGCTTTGAACAAGCTGGTAGTAAAGTGCATGGTATAATTCTCAATGATATTCAGAAAATGGCAGGCAGTAGTGCATACAATTATTCCTATGCCTATACCGCTCATAAAGATTTAGACTGATTTAAAAATGCTGGGTTCCAACCCAGCTTTTTTAAAGCTAATTTTTTTATAAAAAAGCCAATCTATAAGCAAATGCTAAATCTAGGAATAAAATGCTCCTACACAATATTTTTCATTGATTTTATTCAAAAATGATATCGTTTGTTATACAGAAGCGATATGCTTTATCAATTAAACTATGACGATTAATTTCGTGTTGTAATGATTAAAAACTGAGAAAACCTATGAGTAAAGCCTTACCCATTGCTGTCGCTGTCTTATTAGGCGGTGCTGCACTTGTACCTGTATATTATGCAACGCAGCATCCTGCTCAACCTACCGTTGCAACCATGTCTAAAGATGCAAAACCGATTGATAAAATCAGTTATGCTTTGGGTTATGAAATTGGTCAACAAACGCCTCCTGAGCTTAATGTTGATGGTTTCATTACTGGCATTCGAGCGGCACATGCAAAGCAAGAGCGTATTTATACCGATGAAGAGCTTAAAGCTGCTTCTGCATTGCTTCAAAAAGAATTAGAACAAAAACAAGTAGATGCTGCCAAAACCACAGTATCAACGAATGATCAATTCCTTGCTGAAAATGCTAAAAAACCAGGTGTAATTACGACTGCATCGGGTCTACAGTACAAGATTACTAAAGAAGGTACGGGCGCTCATCCAACGGCAACGTCTATGGTTAAGGTCCATTATAAAGGGCAATTAGTTGATAACACTGTTTTCGATAGCTCTTATGACCGTGGTGAACCAATTGAATTTCAGCTGAATCAAGTGATTCCAGGGTGGACTGAAGGTTTACAACTGATGAAAGAAGGCGGTAAAGCGACTTTATATATCCCTTCTAACCTAGGTTATGGTGAACAAACAGCGGGTTCTATTCCACCAAACAGCGTTCTCATTTTTGATGTAGAGCTCATTAAAGTTAAATAATTTAAAATTAAAAAGATGGGAGAGCATGCTCTCCCTTTTTAAGTGACATAAAATTAAAATCAATATTTATTCAATCTTTTAGCGACAACATACATTATTGGTTTTCTTAATTATGTTATATCTATACCCCTAAAATATTCACTTTTGCAATCTACAGCATCGAACAAGCATCCACAAATATTTGCCTTCTGAGCTTGCATAAATATTAAGCCTTTTGTTAAATCATGGAAATATATATGAAAAATATGGTTTTAGCGACCTCGCTCCTGAGCCTTAGTGTCATCAGTACGGCAGCCCCAATCACCACAAAAAGTACGCAACAAGATCAATTAGGCTATAGCTATGGCTATGTCATGGGTCGTAGTAATGCTGAAACCTTAAAAGATATTAATTTAGATGCATTTATACAAGGTATTAAAGAAGGTTCTAATGGTCAAAAAGCCACATTAACCGATGAAGAAATGGCAAAAGCGCTCGCAAATTACAAACAACAAAGTGAAGCGAAACAATTACAAGACTTTAAAAGCCTTGCGATCAAAAATGCTAAAGAAGGTGATGCGTTCTTAGCTGAAAATGCAAAAAAATCAGGTGTTATCACTCAAGTAAGTGGTTTGCAATATCAAGTTTTACAACAAGGTACAGGCAAATCTCCTTCTGCATCATCTAAAGTACTTGTGCATTACGAAGGTCGTTTAATTAACGGTACAGTTTTTGACAGTTCAATTGCTCGTGATCAACCTGTAGAATTTCAAGTCAGCCAAGTCATTCAAGGTTGGACTGAAGGCTTACAACTGATGAAAACTGGTGCTAAATATCGTTTCTTTATTCCTGCAAAATTGGCTTATGGTGAAATTGGTGCAGGTGATACCATTGGACCGAATAACACACTTATTTTTGATATTGAACTGATTAAAATTTTATAAAATTGATCTGAAAAATAAATTTTTGACATAAAAAATCGCACAATTTAAGGTGCGATTTTTTATACTTATTATTAAAATATTAATGCTTTAATTGGCGAGGTCTAAAGCCTGTAACCAATAATCCTACTGCATAAGCGACAACACCGAGTACACATAATCCAATCACTTCGACTATACGAAGCCATTGTGATGCATTGCCATCATACCAAGTTAAGCCATACCACAACGCTGTAATCATAACGATATTGGCTACAGCAAATTGTATAAAAAGTTTTTTCCAATGAGCGCCAAAACGGAAAATATCACGCTTATGTAAATAAAAATATAATAAACCTGCATTGACCAATGCTGAACCTGATGATGCGATCGCAAGCGCCATATGTTCTGCTTGCCAATCAATTAGCTTAAAAATACCAATAAAAACAATGTTTAAAATTGCATTGGTCGCAACAGCAATTAAGCCCACACGGACAGGCGTTTTAGTGTCTTGAATTGCATAAAAACCTGGTGCAAAAACTTTAATCAACATAAATGCCAATACACCGCCACTCATACATTGCAGTGCCATAGCTGTCATTTGCGTATCGCGCACATCAAATGCACCATGCTGAAATAAGGCTTGAATAATTGGGGTTGAAAGCATAAAAAGTGCAATACTCGCAGGTACACCGACAAGCACAATAATCCGTGCGCCCCAATCGAGCATTCTACGGAATTTCGCTTGATCTTCTTCTGCCTTACTCATTGAAAGTGATGGCAAAATCACAGTACCAATCGCTACACCAATCAAGCCCAAAGGTAATTCAGTCATACGTTCTGCACTATATAACCATGACACTGAGCCATCTTGCATAAATGATGCCCAAATAGTATTGAGCAATAAATTTATTTGCGTTACTGATACACCAAAAAGCGCAGGCAACATCAATTTTAAAATACGATCAACACCTTCATGTTTAAAATCGACTTTGGGTGGAATCAGTAATTTTTTCTTCCACAACTCTGGAATCTGAATCGCTAACTGTAAAATACCTGCGACGACCACTGCCCAGCCGAGTGCCATAATCGGCTCAGCCATATATGGCGTTAACAACCATGCCCCTGCAATCATCGCAAGATTCAGCAAAACAGGCGAAAATGCAGGTGATGCAAATGATCCGTAACTATTTAAAATGCTACTCGCAAATGCTGTCAGTGACATAAACATCAAGTAAGGAATGGTCAAACGGAACATATCAACCGCAAGATCAAATTTTACAGGATCACTGTGAAAACCTGGTGCATAAAGATACAAAATTGCAGGTGCTGCAATCATCGCGATCAAGGTCAGCGTTGACATTGCGAGTAATAAACAACCGAAAACACGACTAATCAGAATTTGTACTTCTGTATGCAATTTTGTTGTTTTATATTCAGTTAAAATAGGAATAAATGCCTGAGAAAATGCCCCTTCGGCAAATAATCGCCTGAAAAAATTTGGAATACGAAATGCAACTACAAAGGTATCGAAGTCTTTACCTGCGCCAAATACATTCATTAGCACGATGTCACGAACCAATCCTAGAACTCGTGACAGCATTGTCATTGCACTGACAATAAAGGTCGATCGCCAAAGCGCCATCGTATATATCCCATTATAATAATGTCGCTATTGTAATTAAGTTGGCTTAAAAATACGTTGTTAATTCTTAATTCGATTGGCTATTTTTAGTCACTACGTTGCTGTGCCAACATTTCACGGAATTTTGCCCATTCAAAGTACATGCCTGGATCGGTTTTACGTCCTGGTGCAATATCAGAATGTCCTGCAATATGTTGCTTAATTTGAGGATAGGTACCTTGTAATGTGATGACTACATCGATAAGGCTTTGATATTGTACAGCTTCAAAAGGTAGATCATCACTGCCCTCTAATTCAATCCCAATTGAATAATCATTACATTCTTGCTTTGCCAAATAAGTCGAACGACCTGCATGCCACGCCCGATCCTGACAATTGACAAACTGTAGGACTTCACCTGTACGTAAAATCAAAAAATGTGTTGATACCTGCATGCCTTCAATGGTTTGAAAATAAGGATGTACAGACCAATCGAGCTGATTTTGAAAAAATTGCTCAATGTAGCCACCGCCAAATTGAGAAGGTGGCAAACTAATATTATGAATCACAATCAATTGAATTTCAGTTTGATCAGGGCGTTGATTAAAATTAGGTGAAGGAATTTGCCGAGCCCCTTGAAGCTGACCATCAATAAGCTGAAAATTTGCGGTTGCAGACATGATTTCATCCTAAGATTGATTGCACATTTTGATTCAATATGGAGTCGAGTATCCGACCATAAAAAATCAATGATTGTTGTGCAGTGTACTCTGAACACATACAAATAAAAACTTCCTCAAACTAATACGGACAATGCTAATATATCGCTCAGTTTTTGAGGGATATAAGGGATTTCCATGAGCATACCTGCCGCACTGCTTGAACAAGCGATTCAAATCAACATTCAACATGCTTTACAGGAAGATATTGGTGATGCCGATATTACAGCTTTACTGACACCTGAAGATGAGCAAGCGACCGCGACCATTATTACTCGTGAAAATATGGTGATTGCAGGTCAACCTTGGGTCAATGCCTTAATTCAAGCCTATGATCCCTCTGTACAAATCACTTGGCTTAAAAATGATGGTGATGCTGTTTCTGCCAATGAAACTTTATATACCCTAAAAGGTTCTGCACGTAGTTTATTGACTGTTGAACGTCCTGCATTAAACTTTATTCAAACCCTGTCTGCGGTTGCTACTAAAACTGCGGAGTATCTAAAATATTTAGAAGGTACAAATACTAAATTATTAGATACACGTAAAACTTTACCAGGCTTACGCATCGCACAAAAATATGCTGTTGCCATTGGTGGTGGGCAAAACCACCGTTTAGGTTTATTTGATGCATTTTTAATTAAAGAAAATCACATTATGGCAGCAGGTGGCATTGCACAAGCCATTGCTAAAGCGCATCAAATTGCCCCAGGAAAATTGGTCGAAGTCGAAGTCGAAACATGGGATGAACTCAATCAAGCACTTGAAGCCCAAGCAGATATCGTGATGTTAGATAATTTCAGTCAACAACAAATGATTGATGCGGTTAAGCACGTTGCAGGACGTTGTAAATTGGAAGCCTCAGGTAATATTACCCTCGATAATTTACGCGAAGTTGCAAGTACAGGTGTGGATTATATTTCCATGGGTGTCTTGACCAAAGATGTACAAGCAATTGATTTATCTATGCGTTTTAATGCTTAATCCTTGCTCTTTAACTCACAATTTTATATCAGCTTCGGCATATCTATTTTTCTTTAAATAGATATGCCGTTTCACCTTAAAGTTGACCACATTTTATACAAATATTTTCTTCTAAAAACCTATTGGGAAGCCTATAATATCGCTCCACTCATTTATTGATATTTAGGCATAAAAGCGCATGAAGACATTAGGACAACAAGTACTTTTTCTACTTGTAGCTTTCTTATCTGTATTTGCTTTTTTTCTCTATCAAGAAGATATCAATAAATTCTTTCAATTAAATGACATCTATCTAAAACCTCGTTTATATAAATATGCATTTTCAGTGCTCATGAATTATGCATTTATTAGTTTGTTTTATGTGTTTTTAAGAAAAATGTGGTCAAGTTTATTTTTCAGCCAATTTATTATTTTTTTATTGACATTTATTAATATCAAAAAAGAACAGTACTTGTCTGCAAGCCTTGTACCTAGTGATTTTTTACTATTTAAAGAAACGTTTATTGCATCCCCCCTGATTTTAAAATTTGCGGTTTTTGGTGGAATTACAGCATTTATCGCTCTCTTTATATTTTTATATAAAAAAGAAAAATTTGGTTCAAAGCCTAATTTTTGGGTCAATACTGTACTTAGCGTTGCGATTTTAGGTTTTTTTGTCACCGCAAATTTTAAAAATAATTTTAGTGCAAATTGTCCTGTTCGAATCAAAGGGACTTTTTGTGAATATGCAATGTATTTGCCTGCAACACGTGGCGATTGGATCGGTGATCATCTCACTATAAAATATTTAGGATTCTCTACCTTCTTTTTTTCAAAGTCTGTTGATGGTTTGAACACTAAAATTTTTCAAACTGAAAATATTCCTGAAGATAAAATTCAGGCTTTATACCCAAACACACCTGTACAAGTTGCTCCTGAAGCAACACAATCTACGGTCAATACAAATAAAGAAACGATTTTACCCAATATTATTTTTGTCATGAGTGAATCACATTGGGATGCAACACGTTTAGATAAAAGCATACCTAAAAATGTCACACCAACAATTAATAAAAATCAAGTGTCTAGTGTACTCTCACCAAGTTTCGGTGGAGGAACGGCAAATGTTGAGTTTGAAGTCTTAACCAGTCTGAATGTCTATTTAAATCACAATGAATTGGCTTATGTATCTAAATTAAAACGCCCAACATATTCGCTTGCGACCTATTTAAATTTATTAGGTTATGACTCAACTGCCATGCATAACAATGGCAAATATTTTTATAATCGTAGTGCCGTTTATCAAAACTTAGGTTTTCATCGTTTCACCTCACTTGAAAATATGGTCAACACCCAAGACCGTAGTAAATACATCAACCAAGCAGGTTGGGCAACCGATGATTTACTGTATAACGGTATTCGTGAGCAACTCAAAAATACCGACCAGCCGCAGTTTATTTATGCCATTAGTGTAGAAAACCATCCGATGTACAGTGATGACCGTTTTGGTAAAGATCATTTTAAAATTACCAAAGATGGTGTCAGTGATTCGACTAAACGTGCTTTAAATACTTATTTAACTGGTATGCAACGAGCTGATGAGAAGTTTAAAGGCTTGATTGAAGATGTGAAGCAGTTAGATCGTCCAACGATCATTGTTTTCTTTGGTGATCATTTACCAAACTTGCAACAAGTTTATGATGAATATGGCTTCTTTGCCTCTACTCAAGAAAAAGCTGAGAAAAAGGATGTAAAATTCTTTGAAACCCCACTTGCTGTATGGGCAAATTTCCCTATTGAACGTAAAACATTACAAGAACCATTTATTCCTGCACACTTCCTTGCACCTCGTATTTTGAGTGCTGCAAATATTCCATTGTCACCTTATTATTCATTTATTCAACATGTGAATAGCTGTTATAAAACCGTACATCAAACAGGCATTCAGCCACAAAAGAGCTGTGATACCCCTACTGAACTAGTTTTACAGCAATATAAAGACATGAATATGGATGTACTCAATGGTAAAAACTTTACTTATGAAATTTTATCCAAAAAAAATGAATCAACTCTAAAAATTAACTGAAATATTAAAGAGTTCTTGTAAACGTTGAAAACTGAAAATTTATGATTAAAACGTATATGAAAAGTTCCTTCTCCCTTTACGGAAGACTAAGATGATCGGGTTTGAATAAAAAACCTCTCTTGCCCAGCAGTACGGCTCATCTTCTAAAAGGGAGAGTACCTCATATGTAAACTTCAATTTTGTTCAATTAATAACTCACATAGAAGGTCTAAAATAAAGTCGGATAATTTTGTTAATTGCTAATTTATTGCAGGTTACTCTCTCAACTTAATTTCACAGTTATGACTACCATTAGAATGCTAATGCTCCGTTGATGAACTATTTAAAAAAGTTATTCATCCTTTGTCTTTACTTCTGTTCTATAAGAACTATGAAAATCTATGTATTGTTATATAGAATGTTTTCCACTTCTAAAATAAATTTAAATAATCTGTTATCTATATAGTAAAAAACTAAAATTAAACTATAAAAATTGCCTTATTATCACTTAGTTTGTATATTTGTTTAGTTATAGTTATTAAATACCGATTAAAACATGATATACACCGCAAAATATTTAAAAAGCATGAATTTTAATACAAATGTTGAAATTAAAGAATAATGGATTCATCTCATATGTCTTATTTTTTAAGAAGTTTTATTAAACAACAAATACTATTTTTAATGATTGCTTTTTTTGCAGTGTTTCTTTCAAGAATAGTCAATAATGATTTATCATTTGCGTTCAATATTCAAAATAGTCTTTTATACAGTTTTATCCAATATTTTATTTCTGTTTTAATCGTTTTTTCTTTCATTAATCTAATTTATTTTTGTGTTAGAAAATTAAAGCTCTCACTCTTTATTTTCACCTCCATTCTTATCTTATTGAATTTTATGAATATAAAGAAACAAGAATATCTATCAGCAAGTTTTACTCCCACAGATTTCTTATTATTTAAAGAAACGTTAATTTCAGCACCTATTCTTCTCTTAATTAGCACAGCGATTAGTATTTTTAGCTTTGGTTGTATCATTTATTTCATATCTAAAAAAGAAGTTATTACGAAAAGTAAAAGTATCTATTTCAATTTAGCTATCCCTTTAGTGGTTCTTTCTTTATTTATTTTTATGAATTCACAAGAAAATTTCTCTGCTTACTGTGAGAAATTAGAAACTAGCTCTAAGAGTTGCATATTAGCATCGGCAATCCCTAAAACACGAAATAATTGGATCGGAGATCATGAAGCGATAAAAACTTATGGCTTTTTAACTTTCTTTTTATCAAAGAGTCTCGATAATTTTTTTGTTCAAAAAAGTAGTTCTCATATTACTGAACATCAAATATCATCGCTGTATGAAAAAAATAATTTGCCTACCAATTTAAGCCCTCCTGAGCTACCTAATATTATTTTTGTCATGAGCGAGTCTCATTGGGATGCGACTCGGCTAGATCAGAGTATTCCGAAGGATATTACTCCAACGATCAACAAACATCAGGTTTCATCTGTACTATCACCTAGCTTTGGTGGAGGTACAGCAAATGTCGAATTTGAAGTTTTGACTAGTTTAAATACATTTTTAAATCATAATGAGTTAGCGTATACATCAAAACTAGATCGCCCAACCTACTCGTTAGCAAGTTATTTAAATTCGATTGGTTATAACTCTACTGCGATGCATAACAATGGTAAGTATTTCTATAACCGCAGTACGGTATATCACAATCTTGGATTCCATCGCTTCATATCTATTGAAAATATGATCAGTTTGAAAGAACGTAGTAAATACATCAATCAAGCTGGTTGGGCAACAGATGACTTACTGTATAACAGTATTCGTGAGCAACTCAAAAATACCGACCAACCGCAGTTTATTTATGCCATTAGTGTAGAAAACCATCCAATGTACAGTGATGACCGTTTTGGTAAAGATCACTTTAAAATTACTAAAGAAGGCATCAGTGATTCAACAAAACAGGCTTTAAATACTTATTTAACCGGTATGCAACGAGCTGATGAGAAATTTAAAGGCTTGATAGAAGATGTGAAGCAGTTAGATCGTCCAACGATCATTGTTTTCTTTGGTGATCATTTACCAAACTTGCAACAAGTTTATGATGAATATGGCTTCTTTGCCTCTACTCAAGAAAAAGCTGAGAAAAAGGATGTAAAATTCTTTGAAACCCCACTTGCTGTATGGGCAAATTTCCCTATTGAACGTAAAACATTGCAAGAACCATTTATTCCTGCACACTTCCTTGCGCCTCGTATTTTAAGTGCTGCAAATATTCCATTGTCACCTTATTATTCATTTATTCAACATGTGAATAGCTGTTATAAAACCGTACATCAAACAGGTATTCAGCCACAAAAGAGCTGTGATACCTCTACCAATCTAGTTTTACAGCAATATAAAGACATGAATATGGATGTACTCAATGGTAAAAACTTTACCTATAAAATCTTAGAACCAAAAGCTGAAATTTAATCCTAAATCATTGTCAGCCCAAATAAAAAACGCATCTCATGATGCGTTTTTTTATTTTCAAAACTTTAAATATAAATTAAATGCTTACCAACCTAATGCTTCTTGCTGTTTTTTCACAAGTTCTGCAATACCTTTTTCAGCCATATCGAGCATTGCATTAGACTGCGCGCGAGTAAATGGTTTTTCTTCAGCAGTTCCTTGAATTTCAATAAACTCACCTGCTTGCGTCATCACCACATTTAAGTCAGTTTGGCAGTTTGAATCTTCTTCATAGCAAAGATCAAGCAGTACTTCATCTTGGAAAATACCAACTGAAACTGCTGCAACTAAACCTTTTAATGGGTCTTGTTTGATTTTCTTTTTCTCTAAAAGAACATTCATTGCATCAATGAGTGCAACTGCTGCACCTGTAATGGCTGCTGTACGTGTACCACCATCCGCTTGGATTACATCGCAGTCAATTGTAATAGTATTTTCACCAAGCTTTTTCAAATCGACCATTGCTCGTAGGCTACGACCAATTAATCGTTGAATTTCTTGAGTACGACCTGATTGTTTACCACGAGCCGCTTCACGGTCACTACGTGTATGAGTAGAACGTGGCAGCATGCCGTATTCAGCAGTGACCCACCCTTGACCTTTACCTTTTAAAAAACGCGGTACAGAATTATCGATACTTGCAGTACAAAGTACTTTTGTATGACCAAATTCAACCAATACTGAACCTTCCGCATAACGCGTATAATTACGAGTAATTTTAACATCACGTAATTGGTCTAATGCACGTTGGTCAATACGCATAATTTGTCCTAAATTTTGACTGAAAATGAATTGCGCAACATTATAGCAGAAGCGAGTCGGATGGTTTTGTTACATCTTGGTGGTTTTTAAAATTGGCGATATCGTTCATACAATACGTGAACCACAAAATTATAAAATGTTGCTCTTTTTTGACAGATATCCTGTGATCTAAATCTCTAGTTTATGAGCGTAAAGCCATCATGAACTAGAGATTTTATTAACGGATCATATAAGGACTTAAATAAATTTCTAACCAAGAAATTTTATATCAAAACTATGCTGTAAATAGTTCCGAAACTCTTTGCCGAAGCCTTGTCATTAAAACCTTATATTAGAAATAATAGTTGAGTTTCAATAAATAATTTCTTGGCGTTCCAGGCATTGAACTTGAACGCCAATATTCCTTATCTGCTAAGTTATTTACTGCAACAGTTGCGCCCCAATTCTTGTCTTTATAACCTAAAGCTGCATCTAGACGTGTCCAATCAGGCATTTTGGCTGTATTTTCATCTGACGTATAGTATGAACCCATATACGTTGCACCAATTTCACCATAGAATTTTTCTGTAGGTAAATATCGAACAAAAAGATTCCCCGTATGTTTAGAAACATTACGTAAATCATTATCAACTAACTCAGGCTTAAATTTGTTTTCAGTAATCTTCGCATCTGTATAACCATAACCACCTCGAACATATACTTTCGAGAATGCTTGACCAATGAAACTAAATTCTAAACCTTGTGATTCATTTTCACCGACAATTACATAAGGTGAACTCGTATCATCTGGATCTTCATGCGCTCGTATATTGTGCTTTTGAATATGAAATACTGAAAACTGAGTATTTAGCTTTGAATCTAGCCATTCACTTTTGATACCCACTTCATATTGATCAAGATATTGAGGTTCATCATTAAATGCATTTAAATCCTCAGTTGCCGATACTGCATTGACCCCCATATTCCCACCAAAAGGAACAAAGCTTTTACTATATGAAGCATATAAGCTTTGTGCTGGGACAGGTTGCCATACAAAACCAATATTCGGACTTAATGTTTCATTTTCTACAGTTTTAGATTGACCATAGCTTGATGAACTTTCAAGCTTATTTGTTGTTTTCGCTTCATAGTAATCATATCTTGCCCCTACCATCATTTTAATTTGGTCATTAAAGCTGATCAAATCCTGTAGGAACAGACCGTAATTCGTCCCTTCATTATAGTTATGTGAAGTCACTACATGACCACTACCACGATTACTAAATCGATCACCTGTTAACGGATTAACAAAACCATATATTAATGAACCATCTTGATTTTTATTTGACAGTAATGGCTCACGTTGCTCATAAGTCCAATCTGTTCCTACCAGAACATTATGTTTTAACGAACCTGTTGTGAATTCACCCGATATATCCCACGTATTTGCAGTCGTTTTATTTGTGGTTTGTTGCCAATAATAAATTTGATTGATATAACCTTTATAACAGCCCTTATCTTTTGCTGTTGGAGTCTTATCAGCCGCACACATTGACCCTAAATAAAAATGATCAAAGTTCTGTTCTGCTTCACGATGGCTTAAGCCCCAATGAAACTTCCACCCTGGCGCAAACTCATACTTCACGTCTGTTCTTGCCGTTTTTAAAACATCTTCAACATAGTCTCCGCTTTGTGCAAAGCCCATTTTAATTGAAGTTCCATCAGGCAAGTTTTCATAAGATGGACCACGATCAGGAACACGATTTAAATCGTCATAGGTAAATTCGGTTGTCCACAATAATCTTTCATCATCACTACGATAGCTAAAGCTTGGTGATATCATTTCTTCATTTGAACCAATACCATCACGGAAACTGTTGGTATCTGATTTTTCACCGACTAAACGTACAGCCCAGTTGTCATTTAAGACCTTATTGATATCAACGGTTCCACCTACATTTTCATAAGAACCAGCATATGCACCAATAGTACTTGGTGATTCAAAGTTAGCAAATTTAGTCACCATATTGATGACACCACCACCTCCACTCCGACCATACAAAACGGAAGCAGGTCCTTTTAAGATCTCAATGCGTTCAACATTGGCTGTACTACGTCTTACTTGACCACTTTCACGGACACCATCTCGATAGATATCACCAGTATCTGCACTAAAACCACGTAGCATAATGCCATCGCCACGCATATCGTAAGATGTTGATACACCTGGTGTACCTTGTAACATTACGCTTAAATCATTTGCCCCATAAAGTTTGTATTTTGATACATCAATGGTGTCTACAGTCTGTGGAATATCTTTTTTGTCCAATCCATTTCTTGTGACATTTGCTTGCTTATAGTCAACATATGTTTTTATTGGGTCACCTTCCGCCATTGCCTCAATCACAATAGTGGGCAAAGTCGCCGATACTTTCACTTGTTCATTCATTTCTGAATTTGCGAAAGCTGCTGAAGATACAAAAAGATACCCTGTAGAAAACATCATCAGAGCTAAAGTTTTTTTTGCGTAAGGCACAGACACACCAACAGTAAATGATAATATTTCTCAATTATATTATTATTTACAACAAGACCACAATAATATTCATGAAAAAATTCATAATTTATTCACAATTAAACATAACTCTTTAGAAATACAGAATAAATAGTTTTGCATAATGTGGAAAGCCCAATGGCTTACATTGGACTTTATGAATGAATATTGATCTTTCAACAATAATTTTTATACAATTTTATTTTGTGAGACTAAGCAAAAATTTCTTTCACTTTTTGCAAAGATTGCGTGATTTTAGCTGTCATATTATTTGGCAGAGAATGCTTTGCTAAACGTACCCATACGCTACCAAACTGTTGAAAAAAATTCGCTTCGTTATAGTTAATTTCATATTCAGCACATAATGCTTTAATTTTTGGGGCAACTTCTGCATAACGATTAGCAGGCATATCTGGAAATAAATGATGCTCAATTTGATGGCTCAAATTACCACTTAAAATATGTAGCCATTCTGTTCCTGTAAAATTACTTGAACCGCGAATTTGACGTAAATACCATTCAGCACGCGTTTCATTCTCAGTATTATCCATTTCAAAAGTTTCAGCATCTTCCGTAAAATGACCATTAAAAATTACAGCTGAAGACCATAAACTACGAATGACATTGGCAACCGCATTACCTACAAATACAGGTAAAGCATTCGGCCCTGCAATTACAGGAAAAAATACATAATCTTTTAAAACCTGACGGCGGACTTTCTTACGGAATTTAGCCGCATCTGCCCAAACTTGTTTCCACGTTTTAGTCTTATAAATTAAAGCATCTTCCAAATGTAGATTTTGAACCCCCACATACCATTCAAAAAATACCATCAACTGAATTGCTAAAGGAATATTAAATAAAAAACGAGGTTCCCATTTTTGCGACTCACTCACTCGAAGTAAACCATAGCCAACATCATGATCTTTACCAACAATATTGGTATAGGTATGATGCAGATAATTATGGGTATATTTCCAATCATCGCCCGATGACATCGTATCCCAATCATAATTTGCACCGTTTAGACTCGGATCATTGAGCCAATCAAACTGACCATGCATTACGTTATGACCGAGCTCCATATTTTCTACAATTTTAGAAATGCCCAATAAACCTGTTCCGATCACCCAAACAGGTGGAATCCAACCACCAAACATCAACATGCCACGAGATGCAATTTCGCTATACCGAACAAAATTGCGAATTTTATAAATATATTTCGCATCTTGCTCACCTAAGCGATCCATTACTTCACGGCGTATTTGGTCAACACGGCGACCAAATTCTTCAGTTTGTTCAGGACTTAAATGCTTCGACTTACTGCTTGGAAAATTCACTGACATATTCATCTTTTCTACTCCTACACAGTGCATTTTGAGCGACTGTGACTAAATTTTATGTGCAATTTCCCAGAGCTTTAGATTCAATGAATCGAAAACGATTTGATCTTGAAATTGCGTAAAGGATTAAAAATTAAATTTTTATATTACAAATTAATCGTTACTGGACTAATTGCCTGACTAATACACAGCTTTATTTGAGTATTTGATCCATGATCAATTTCGCCTGTCAGCACATTTCTAGTTGAACCACTCACTTTGGTACAGGTGCAAGTATTACAAATTCCCATACGACAACCATGCGTTGGTCTTAAACCTGCTTTTTCTGCACTTTCTAGCAAATTACTTTGTGCTTCAAACTCTTGCTGTGAGCGTAAGAACGTCACAGGCTGTACAGCTAGATTTTCATCAACCGTAATTTTGAAATATTCCTGATGTAATTGATGCTGTAAACCATGTTGCTTATAAATTTGATTCAAACTTTGCATCATTGTACTTGCACCACACGCATACGTTTGGCGTTGCGTAAAATCAGGAATCAATTGTTCTAATAATGCTAAATCTAAGTGCTGTTTCTGCGTTGCTGTATTGATGTGATGATATTTCAAAGCCGTATGTTGTTGTGCTAACTGCTCAAGTTCTACGTGAAAAGCACCATCACGACTAAAGTAAATGAGATCAATATGATGCCCTTTTTGTATAGCTTGTTGTAACAATGAATAAATTGCAGTAATACCACTACCTGATGCGAGCAATAGCAACGGAGATAAATCAGCTTGCAGTGTAAAATTACCTTGCGGTTGAGATAACTCAACAATACTTCCTAAGTCAGCTTGTGTAATAGCTTTAGATACAAGACCTTGCTGTTTGACACCAAGAATAATATCGCCATTACTTAGAAATTTGACTACAGAGTAATTACGCTGTTGGCGCACACCAGCAATTTCTACAGTGACGAGAACACTTTGCCCTGCTTTAAACTGTTGATGTTTAAAATTACGATTCGGACGTAACTGTATTTGATAAAAATCAGTACTTAAACTCCGAATTTTAATAATACTGGCTTTGACCTTTTTCCAAGCCCAAACAGGATTGATTTTTTCAGCGACAAAATCGACAAAATCTTCACGTACCCATTGTGGCTGATACTGCATTTGGCTACTCATAAAACGTTCCTCTTTATGCTTGCTATTTATTGAGTGAACAAATGTTCTTTTAGTGAACACTCGTGCACTATAATTTATTTTTATAATTTGAGTCAACAGGTGTGCACTGACATTCATCGCTTAATTTATCATTATTTTTATATCGCTATTTTTGATAGACTCATCACACCACAAAAATACAGGTGTACACATGTCAATACGGGATGAACGCAAACAGCAAAGTCGTCAGGCTTTACTTGATGCGGCTTTGACATTAAGCACTTCAGGTCGTTCATTTTCCAGTATTAGTTTGCGTGAAGTAGCCAGAGAGGTTGGTTTAGTTCCAACGGCGTTTTATCGTCATTTCCAAGATATGGATGAACTTGGCAAAGAGTTAGTTGATCAAGTTGCGCTATATTTAAAAAGTGTAGTGCATCAACTTGGGCATGGCTTAGCACAGCCGAATGCTAAAGCTCAAACCAGCATGGAACACTTTTTTCATGCGGTTGATGTCTATCCACAACAGTGGATTTTTATGATTGCAGAGCGTTGGGGCGGTTCAGAAGTTGTGCGTCATTCCATTGCACGAGAAATTGAGTTTCTCAATGACGATCTTGCTAATGATCTGACCAAATTTGAGATTGTACAAAATTTTGATGATGTTGCTGATTTACGTGGACTCACCAATATTCTCATTAATCTTTCTTTTACTTGGGCAATGTCGTGGATTAGCCTCTGCCGTCAATACAAAGGTATAGAGCTTGAACTACAAAAAATGGTTCTAAAAAAGCAAGCTGTGACGCAAGTTCATTTAATTTTTAAAGGTATTTCCAATTGGGAAGGTCGTAAAGAAGTATAAAAAATGATGTAGCACGTCATTTTTCTAATCATTAAATAAAAAAGCCAATCAAAATTGATTGGCTTTTCGCTATAAGTCTAATAACTACTTCGACTTACGTTCTAAATTAACTAAATAATCAACTACTTGAGTTACTTTAGCATCTTCACCAGTAACAACATATTTACCATTTACAACCACAGCAGGAACACCTGAAAGTTGGTACTGTTGTGCAAGTTTATTTGACTCAGCCACTTTTGCAGTAATTGGGAAAGAATCATACATACTATTAAATTTTGCTTCAGGTACACCATAACGCGTTAAAAACTGAGAAAACTCTGCTTTTTGTAAAACTTGTTGACCATTTCCATTTGCATGGAAAATTGGTAAATGCGTATTTTTACGCACACCAAGCGCTTCCGTTACATAATATGCACGAGCACCTTGTTCCCAAACTTTATTCATTGCGGCAGGTGTACGCACAAAGTAAATATCTTTTGGCAATTTTTTCAGCCAAGTCTGCATATGTGGTTCTAACTTGATACAGTGAGGACATCCGTACCAAAAAAATTCACGAACTTCGATTTTACCTGGAACCGCAGATTTACCAGGGTTCTGAATCACGGTGTAATCTTTACCTGCAACATAATCTGCTGCCATTGTGTTTGCAGAAAATGCCATAACCATAGCGGCTACACCGCCAAGAATAAATTTTTTCATTACAATTTTTGTCCTCTATGCATCATCTTATATAGCTGTCATTAGCTTATCTGCTAACTATAAAACAAATATGGGAAAATCGTTTTCCTTCTGTGAAGATTTTTATACGATTCATCGCTTTTTTCAGAATTATGGTTACACTAGCACATAAACTTATTTTTGATGAAAACAATTGATTTAGAGGTGACTTGCATGTCGCAACTTAACGTTGATCCACAAGAAATTGCAAAATTTGAAGCCCTTGCGGCACTTTGGTGGGATCAGCAATCTGAGTTTCGTCCACTACATCAAATTAATCCACTACGTTTAAATTGGGTTGATGAACACGTAGGCGGTTTAAGTGGTAAAAAAATTCTCGACGTCGGCTGTGGTGGTGGTATCTTGGCTGAAAGCATGGCGCGTCGTGGTGCAGATGTTTTAGGCATCGACATGGGTGCAGCACCACTCAATGTTGCTCGTTTACATGCAGAACAAGAAAATGTAAATAATATCGAGTATCGCCAAGTTCCTGTAGAGCAACTTGCCGAAGAACAAGCAGGACAATATGACGTTGTGACCTGTATGGAAATGCTTGAACACGTACCGAATCCAGCATCCATCATTCAAGCCTGCCAAAAACTCGTCAAACCAGGTGGTCATGTCTTTTTCTCGACCATTAACCGTAATCCTAAAGCCTATTTACTGGCGATTATTGGTGCAGAATACGTTTTGCGTATGCTAAAAAAAGGTACGCATGATTATCACAAATTTATTAAACCATCAGAACTTGCACATGACATTCGTGGAGCAGGCTTAAAACTCAAAGATATGACAGGTTTACATTTTAACCCACTGACTCAAAACTATTGGTTAGCCCCAAACGTTGATGTCAACTATATGGTCTATACCGTAAACGAAGGTGTGTAATGCAAGCCGTACTTTTTGATCTTGATGGAACCTTAATTGATACTGCTGCTGACTTCATTCGCATTATTCAACAAATGTGTCGTAATGAAGATCGTACTGTTGTCGAAGCCGATCTGATTCGCACCCAAGTATCAGAAGGTGCACGAGCGATGGTGAAATTAGTTTATCCTGAACTAGAAGTGGATGACCCGATTTTTCTTGCACATCGTCAGCACTTTTTAGATTTATATGGTGCAGATATTGCGGTAAATACAGACCTTTTTGAAGGTATGTATCCCCTACTTGAACAGCTTGAACAAAATAATATTCCTTGGGGAATTGTCACCAATAAACCGCGTGGTTTAAGTGAGTTATTACTCGAAGCACTCAATTTGACGGAGCGTTGTGCAGTTTTAGTTTGCCCTGAAGATGTCAGCAAAACGAAGCCTGATCCTGAACCAATGTATTTAGCAGCAAAGCAGATTAATATCGCGCCTGAACAATGTATCTATGTGGGTGATCATCCACGAGATATTGATGCTGGGCGTCATGCAAATATGTATACCATTTTAGCAGCTTATGGCTATTTACCATTGCAACACAAAGATGATCTTGTTGCATGGCAAGCAGATGCCATCGTAAATAATGTCGTCGAATTACATCAACTCATCGAAAACTTAGTAGATATTCCATCGGCAACAGCGTAATTTAGCATTTTCAAGCATCATAAAAATTACAGGAGGTCACGCATGAAATATTCAGAATATCAACCTCGTCCCGACTTATTGAAAGATAAAATTATTCTGATCACGGGTGCAGGTGATGGAATTGGTCGTGCTGCTGCAATTAGTTATGCCCTACACGGCGCAACGGTGGTTTTGCATGGTCGCACGCTCAATAAGTTAGAAGTGATTTATGATGAAATTGAAGCTCTTGGCGCACCACAACCTGCCATTTTACCGCTACAACTTTCTACCGCTTCTGCAAGAGATTATGAATTATTAGTCGATACACTCGAACAACAATTTGGTCGCTTAGATGGAATTTTGCATAATGCTGGCATCTTAGGTGAACGTGTCCCTTTAGCACAATATCCTGAAGAGGTTTGGGATGATGTCATGGCAGTTAACTTACGCGCACCTTTTGTACTGACGCAAGAACTTTTGCCTTTATTGCAAAAATCTGAAAATGCGTCTGTTGTCTTTGCGAGTTCTGGTGTAGGTCGTGAAGCACGTGCAGAATGGGGTGCATATTCGGTTTCAAAAATTGCCATTGAAGCCGTCAGTCAGATCTTTGCTAAAGAAAATACTTATCCAAACATTCGTTATAACTGCGTTAACCCTGGTGGCACACGAACGGCAATGCGTGCCAAAGCCTATCCACAAGAAGACCCAAAAGTATTACCAACACCTGAAGCTATCATGCCTGCATATTTATATCTCATGGGTGACGACAGCTTGCATATGAATGGTCAGAGTATTGACGCCCAAGATTAAACTCTGATGATTCATTTTTATCTTACCCGATTTTGTTTATGAAATCGGGTTTTTTAATCGCTTTACCCAATTATTATTAGATTTTTAATCCATTTAACACATTGAATAAAATATTCTATGCTCTACTTATCATTCACAACATACTGAGTTAAGTAGATCCTATGAAAGACCAGAAACATAAAGTTGAAATCATTCGTTCAATTGAGCAATTTCAATTACCTCAACATTTAATCCAAGCTTTAGACAATCCTCACCATGCTAAACAAGTCATTGAAGCCGTAGATTATTTAAATTTAATGCATGAACAGTGGTATTAAGTCAGCGTATTTTCACGTTATATTGCAAAATATTCTCTTTTCATATAAATATTTACAAATTAAAATGAACTACGTCACACTCTAAAGTTCGTGATAAAACACCGTACAGTGAGGTTTTGCAGGAAATACTTTCAAGCGATTTGAAAATATGTTCTTATTATCTCTGTAGTTTTAATCGAATTACTCTTTATTCTTCACAGTTTCTCTGCATTTTGGCAGTACATTAGTCGGGTCAACAAAAATATCATCCACGAGGACATTACATGAAAAAGATAATTGCTATTTTGGCTATTTCTTTCAGTGCGTTAATGGCGAGCCATATCGCCATTGCTGGTCCACATTGGGACGATGACCGTGGCTCTGAACGTGGTGGACAAGGTAAAAAATATCGAGATTATCAACAAGATGATAATGATGATGAACTTCGTGAAAAACGCCGTGAGCGTGAAGAACGGGGTGTACGTCGTCTACAGCAACATAAGTGGCAAACAGGTTATGTGATGCCGCAACATTACCGTGGTAATAGTTATAAAGTCGATTATAAAGATACCAATTTACCAAAACCTGCTCGAAATCAACAATGGTACAAAATTAATAATGACTATATTTTAGTTGATTCAGATAGCAATAGTATTGTAAATATTCGGGGCATGTAAATTTTTTTAATACATTCAAAACTCAGTCAATGCACTGAGTTTTTTATTTTTATCATTTCTTCTAAAGCCTTGTTACAGATCTCCATAAAGCCTCCATATACTTCACAATTCAACTAAATTTCCCTCACCATTTATCTCTAATCCACACGTAATCTAAAACGATCGAAGGATGCGAACATTTAGGTGAGCGACATGAATAAAGTATTTACAGCAATTACATTTTCTCTTGGTGCACTACTTGCAACATCAAGTATGGCAGTCTCATATGATCATGACAGATATCAGAATGACCGTCATGGACAAAATCCAGGTTGGAATTCAGATCGCTATAATGATCGCCACGATCATTACGATAATAAAGATCGTTATAATCAGCAATATGCACGCTACCATTCTCGTGTAAATCCAAGCCGTGAATGGCGTTCAGGTCAAATTTTTCCAAGTCAATTAAATTCGTCACGTTATGCAGTGAGTCATAAGAGCCACCGTGATTTGTATAAACCTGGAAAATATCAACAATGGTATAAAGTGAATGGTGATTATGTTCTAGTCAATGAACGTAGTAATCGTATTATCCGCATCATGGGTTAATGACTGCAATATTGAATAAAATGAAACGACCCCAAAGCCTAAATTTAGTTTAGGCTTTTCATTGTCTCTAATGTTAAGCCGATCAAAACGCCCCTTACAAGCACTCGTTACATCATGTTCGAGTGCTTTTTTTATTTTCACTCTTCTTCTTTCTCATTTTTTGTTTAGAATCTCTATATAGAAATGGGTGATACCGAGGTAAACATGCAAACTGATCTGACTGAACCAACTCAAAGTACGACACAAAACTATGTGCATTGGTTTCGTCATTCTGCACCTTATATCAATGCACATCGTGGCAAAACCTTTGTGCTTATGTTTGGTGGTGAAGCGGTTCAGCATGAAAACTTTCAACATATTATTCATGACATTGCCCTTTTGCACTCACTCGGTATTCGCTTAATTTTAGTTCATGGCGCTCGTCCACAAATTAATGCAAATTTAAAAGCTAAGCACATCGCAAGCCCAATTCATATCAACCGCCGTATCACAACACGCGAATCTCTATCTTGCGTTATGGATGCTGTTGGTTCAATTCGCCTACAAATTGAAGCTTTACTGTCGATGGGACTTGCCAATTCACCGATGTTTGGTGCACGCATTGATGTCGTTTCAGGTAACTTCATTACCGCAAAACCTTATGGCATCCGAGATGGGATCGATTATCAACTTACAGGTGAAGTCCGCACTATTGATACCGAAGCGATTCAATGTCATTTAAATAATCATAATATTGTGGTTCTTGGACCAACAGGATATTCCACTACAGGTGAAGTGTTTAATCTTTTAGCAGAAGAAGTTGCAACACAAACTGCGATTCGACTACAAGCGGAAAAATTGATTTTTCTCGGTAACCAACAAGGTCTACTCGACGAGTTTGGACATTTACTCCGTGAAATTACACCTCATCAACTCGATCAACACATCACTAAATTTCAAGATTCCAATTTTGAAATTGCACTGCATTTACACAATGCCAAAACAGCTTCCTTGAATGGTGTACATCGGGTTCATTTGTTGCCTTATGCTTATGATGGAGCACTCATTGAGGAATTATTCACCCGAGATGGTCACGGGACAATGATTACCGATGCACATTATGAAGATGTGCGTATGGCAAATATTGGTGATGTCGGCGGGCTGATGAACCTACTCCGCCCACTTGAGGAAGAAGGCATCTTGGTCTATCGTTCACGTGAACGCTTAGAAAATGAAATTGAACAATTTGCCGTGATTGAGCGTGATGGTACTGTACTTGCATGTGCTGCTTTATATCCAATTCCAACAACCGATTCTGAGATCAAATCTGCGGAAATTGCCTGTGTTGCTGTTCATCCGAGTTATCGAAAATCGAATCGAGGAACACAAATTTTACATTTCCTTGAAGAAAAAGCACAACAATTGCAGATTCAACAACTCTTTGTTCTTACGACACGTACGGCGCATTGGTTCATCGAACACGGATTTACACCTGCAACAGTCGATGATCTTCCTGAGACACGTCAGGCGCTTTACAATTATCAGCGTAATTCAATGGTTTTTAAAAAAATGATTTAAAGCAAATCTTGTATATAACGGTGCTGTGTTAGCAGAATTTTTGCAAACCTTATTCAATTGTTTAAATTAAATTCTCTTACCGAAGGCAATAGGCAAATGTTTTAAACATCTGCCTATTTTTAATTTGAATCCATTATTTTATTTAAATTCAACAGAATAAGATAAAAATCAAAAAAAATAATGTTATGTTTTTATTGCACTTTTTAAGATAAGTTGTGCACTTTATCTTTTATCTTTTTTCCTGATAAATAATGTTGGAAAAGTTATTTTTTTTGCAATGAAAATCCCGACAGCATAAGTGAATCTTCTCCACTTTGCTGACGGACAATCTTCATGGCTCGCAATACTTCAAAATCTTTACTCAAAATCACTGCACTTAGTTTGGGTATTGCAAGCACGATGCTCCTTTCAGGATGTGACAAAAAACAAGAACAAATCACATTAAATATTGGTTATCAAAAATACGGTTTACTGCCAATTATTAAAGCCCGTGGCGACCTCGATAAAACCTTAAAAGAAAAAGGTGTCAACGTGAAATGGGTTGAATTCCCTGCCGGTCCTCAGCTTCTTGAAGGTTTAAACGTAGGAAGTGTATCTTTTGGTGAAGCGGGTGAAGCACCACCCATTTTTGCACAAGCAGCCAATGCCAATTTGGTTTATGTTGCCAACCAACCGAGTGCCCCACTTGCTGAAGCGCTGGTTGTCCCAAAAAATTCAGCCATCAAATCTGTTCAAGATTTAAAAGGCAAAAAAGTTGTTTTAAACAAAGGTTCAAATGTTCACTATTTATTATTAAAAGTGCTTGAAGCCAACCATTTAACACTCGCTGATATTGATGTGGTTTATCTACCGCCTGCCGATGCCCGTGCTGCCTTTGAAAAAGGTGCTGTAGATGCTTGGGTGATTTGGGATCCTTTCTTTGCCGCAGCTGAACAGCAACTCGGTGCAAAAGTAATTGCCAATGGTCAAAGTGCTGACGGTAAAAAATTAGTCAATAATTATCAATTTTACCTTGCTGATCGTAAATTTGCCGAAAAATACCCTGATATTTTAAAAACAGTAGTGAATGAGCTCAATACGACAACACAGTGGGTTGCACAGCATCAAACAGATGCAGCAAAACTTTTGGAAAAGCCTACGGGTCTGCCACTTGGCGTGTTAAACACCTCAATTCAACGCATGGGCTCTGGTGTTCACCCCATTTCAGATGAGGTTGCCAAAGAGCAACAATATGTTGCTGATGCATTTTATCAGCAAAAACTGATTCCCAATAAAATCAACATTAAGGCAGCAATTTTAGCCAATTAACATTCACCAATTCACTTAATAAAATGGCACTAAAAAGAGGATATAACAATGACTCAACTTGCTTTGCATCACTCATCTTCATGGTTCAAAAAAACAGGGCATGCTCTGACTACGATTATGCTTGGTTGTGCAATGTTGGGCTCATCTTCTGTTTGGGCGGTTGATCCGAGTGTAAAAGAATTACGAATTGGCTTTCAAAAAAGTTCGATTAACTTTGCGATTGCTAAACAACAAAACCTTTATGAAAAAGAATTTCCAAACGCAAAAATTTCTTGGAATGAATTTCCTGCAGGACCGCAAATTTTAGAAGCATTGGCTGTCGGTTCAATAGATGTTGGCGTAACAGGCGATACACCGCCTGTTTATGCACAAGCTGCAAAAAAACCGTTGTTTTACATTGCCTATGAAGCGGCTAAACCGTTGGCATCTGCCATTTTAGTTCCACAAAATTCAAAATTAACTCAGTTAAGCCAACTCAAAGGTAAACGCATTGCTCTACAAAAAGGTTCAAGTGCGCATTACTTATTGGTACAGGCTGTACGTAAAGCAGGCTTACAGTGGTCAGATATTCAACCCATTTGGCTCAGCCCAGCTGATGCTCGAGCAGCCTTTCAAAAAGGTGCTGTTGATGCTTGGGCAATTTGGGATCCATTTTTTGCCTCAGCGCAACTTGAAGATCACGCCAAAATTTTAGCTTCAGGACAGGGGTTAAGCCCAAATTATACATTTTATTTAGCATCCCCTGAATTTGTTAAACAGCATCCTCAAGCAGTCAAAGGCATTATTCAACAACTCAATGTTGCCGATCAATGGGTACAAGCAAATCGTATTGCAACGGCTCAAGCCATTGCAAAAAGCACAGGCTTAAAACCCCAAGTGAGTCAGACGTTTATTGATCGTCGTCCCCGCCCATCGGGTGCTGCGCCACTGTCTGCCAAAGTTATTGCTGACCAACAACAGCTCGCAAATCGCTTTACTGAACTCAAAATTATTCCAAATAGCATCGACATTAAACAAGCTGTTTGGGCAGCGAAATAGCATTTAAATATTTTTCTAAGGATGAAAGAAATGAAGATTTTTTGGTTTATTCCCACACATGGTGACAGTCGTTATTTAGGTACAAGCAAAGGTGCACGCCAAGTTGATCATGCCTATATGAAGCAAATTGCGGTTGCTGTCGATAATTTGGGTTATGAAGGTGTACTCATTCCAACAGGGCGTTCTTGCGAAGACCCATGGATCACGGCGGCGAGTCTGATTGATGCGACAAAAAATCTAAAATTCCTTGTCGCATTACGTCCAGGTGTCACTACACCTGCACTTGCAGCACGCATGGCAGCCACATTTGACCGATTATCGAATGGTCGTGTTTTGCTAAATTTAGTGACGGGTGGCGATGAACAAGAACTCAAAGGTGATGGTGTTTATGAAGATCATGCTACACGTTATAAAACCGCAGCCGAATACACCACTATTTGGCGTGAAATCTTAAAACGTTCACATACAGGCGAAAGTTTTACGTTCAATGGTGAACGACTACAAGTCGAAGATGCAAAACTTCTTTACCCACCCATTCAGCAGCCTTACCCACCACTTTGGTTTGGTGGATCTTCAGAAGATGCCATTGAACTCGCAGCAGAACAAGTCGATACCTACCTCACTTGGGGCGAGCCACCTGCATCAGTGAAAGAAAAAATTGCTGTGGTTAAAGCACGTGCTGATGCTAAAGGACGTCAATTAAATTATGGTATTCGTCTGCATGTGATTGTTCGTGAAACAAATGAACAAGCATGGCAAGCAGCTGAAGAGCTTCTGCAATATGTAGATGATGCCACCATTGCAGCGGCACAAGCAAAATTTAAAACGATGGATTCAGTTGGACAACGTCGTATGGCTGAACTACACAATGGCGACCGTAGCAAACTCGAAGTTTCACCGAACCTTTGGGCAGGTGTAGGCTTAGTTCGTGGTGGTGCAGGTACAGCGTTGGTCGGTGATCCACAAACGGTTGCTGACCGTATTCAAGAATATGCTGACCTTGGCATTAGTACTTTTATTTTCTCAGGCTATCCACACTTAGAAGAGTCTATTCGTTTTGCTGAATTGGTCTTCCCACTATTACCAATCGAAACCCGTAAAAAATTAACTCAGCCAAATTTAACCGGACCTTTTGGTGAAATTGTGGCAAATAACTACCTGCCGAATGCAACAAAAAATGAGACAACGCTAGCAAGTGTCGCTCAGCACAAAGATTCGCTGAAGGAGCTTGCATGAATGTCTTAACGCCACCAAATACTCAGCAAAAAAAATCCATGGTTTCACGTGGAACACAGCAACTTTGGCAGCGTTTGCTGCCATGGGTTGTTCCGATCCTACTTGTGACTATTTGGCAAATCGCATCTAAAACAGGATTATTACAAAGTCGTATTTTACCTGCACCTACAGCTGTCCTCTCCGCTTTTTGGACACTACTCGTCAGTGGTGAGTTATGGCAACACGTTAAAGTCAGTGCAGGCCGTGCATTGATGGGGCTTTTTGTCGGTGGAGGCTTAGGGCTAATTCTTGGGCTACTAAATGGTTCATCAAAAATAGCATCAACCTTACTTGATACAACCTTGCAAATGATCCGAAATATTCCGGCTTTAGCACTTATTCCATTGGTGATTTTATGGTTCGGTATTGATGAATCTGCAAAATTATTTCTCGTAGCAATTGGTGTATTTTTCCCTATTTATATCAATACCTATCATGGTATTCGTTCAGTTGATCCACAGTTAATCGAAATGGGAAAAAGCTACGGCTTAACTCGTTGGCAATTATACAAAGAAATTATTTTACCAGGTGCTATGCCTTCAATTTTAGTCGGTTTGCGCTTTTCTTTGGGCTTGGTTTGGGTCTTACTTATTGTTGCAGAAACTATTTCAGCTCAAGCAGGCATTGGTTACATGACCATGAATGCACGAGAGTTCTTACAAACCGATATCGTACTCGTTGGTATTTTACTGTATGCCCTACTTGGCAAACTTGCCGATGTATTTGCACAAGCACTCGAAAAATATCTTTTAAGATGGCATCCCGGCTATCAATCCTAGGCAATCTCAATCATAGGAGTCAGATCATGACCGATTTAAGTATTAGCCAATATGCCAATGATGCAGCTTCAACAAATGACGCTGCGCAAAAAAAAACAACGAAAATACACGACGAGCAAAACCTTCCATCGTCACAGCAAAATCTTGTCGGTGCAGAGATTCTAATTGAGCAACTGCATAAGTTTTATGGCGATGTTAAAGTCCTCGAAGACTTGGACTTACATATTGGTGCAGGAGAATTTGTTGCAATTGTTGGGCGAAGCGGTTGTGGTAAAAGTACCCTTCTACGTCTAATTGCAGATTTAGAACAACCAAGTTATGGCGAAATTAAATTTAAATCTTTGCAGAATTTTCGTGAAGGTATTACATCTAGTGATATTCGAGTCATGTTTCAAGACCCACGACTGTTGCCATGGAAAAATATTCTCAGCAATGCACAGCTTGGCTTGAATAAAACACATTTCCCTAAGGCGATGCAACTGCTTGAAAAAGTCGGTTTAAAAGATAAAGCTTTACTATGGCCATCACAGCTTTCAGGTGGGCAGCGTCAACGTGTTGCGCTTGCTCGTGCTTTATCGCACACCCCTCGTATTTTATTACTTGATGAGCCTTTGGGTGCACTCGATGCCCTCACCCGCTTAGACATGCAAAATCTCATTGAAAAGCTTTGGCTTGAACAGGGTTTTACCACTATTTTAGTCACGCATGATGTCAGTGAAGCAGTTCAGTTGGCAGACCGTATTATTTTGCTCGATAAAGGACGAATTGCTCAACAATTTAATGTCGATTTACCTCGCCCTCGTCAAAAAAATATGGCATTTACTAAACTTGAACAGCAAGTTTTAAATGCTGTTTTGTCTACCTAAAATTCACTTATTCAAGCATTGAATCGATTTTTTATACCGCTCATGCTTTTCGATTTAGTTTGGGTGGTGAAGTCATTAGATATACACAGGGAAAATTATATTTCACACTCCATTTAGAAAATAAATAAAGGGTTGAAATATACCGAAAATGATCCAATAACGCCTTTTATTTGAGGTCGCTCTTACCAAAAAACCTTAATTAAAAAAAATGAAAATATGATTCAAAATATTATTTTTAAACGTATTTTGTGCCCTTATTTTGTGCAACTACACACGAACATCATCGAAATAGATTAAATACATCATTCTTACTATAAATTATTCGATTTTATTTAAAAATAAGCCATTCACTTGTGCACAAATCAGACATTTTACCGTACAATTTAAAGATCATTTTGAAGATATACAGCTGAGATGGAACAAAAAAAGAGTATGCAAAAAAGGCAGCAATTACTTGCCGCCGCATTGGATGTATTTTCACTCTATGGCTTTAATGGTGCGAGCCTCGATGAAATTGCCCAAATTGCAGAAATGCATAAATCCAATATTTTTTATTATTATGAAAATAAAGAAGCATTGTATGTAGAAGTCCTCACGACTGTTATGCAGAAGTGGCTTGCGCCATTGCAAGCACTTGAAGCAGAGCTTGAGCCTGTAGAAGCACTTACGCATTATTTGATGACCAAAATTGAAACAGCAAAAACTCAACCAAAAGCCTCTCGATTATTTGCTTTAGAAGTAATTCAAGGTGCGCCACATATTTTGCCAATCTTAAAAGGTCCACTGAAAAAACTGTTTAAACGCAAAGCTAAAGTCATTTCAAATTGGCAAGAACAAGGTAAAATTTCAGCCGGAATTGATGCTGAATTACTAATTTTAAATATTTGGGGCTTAACGCAAAATTATGCCGATTTCCACACCCAAATTGAAATGGTCACAGGAAAGTCTTTACGTAATAAAAGCATGTATCAACGTATGATTGAACATACCATTCACATGATTTTATACGGTGTGATTCCACGCGATCAAAACCCGCAAACATAAATAGACCTAAAGAATTCTTTAGAATTATTTTTGGCATACGACCATAGTTCTCCTATGGTCGCCGAATTTTGAAAAATACAATCTCAGATACTTTCATATAATTCTAATAATTTCTGAGCCCCTAATAATAAATTCTCTTCCCACTCTAAATGTGCTGTATCACCTGCACCATCGGTAATATATTTGACAGAAATAAGGCGTACACCTAGTTTTTTACATACTTTTGCCAAAGCATAACCCTCCATATCGACCAAATTACACGATACTTTAGATAAACCAGTTTCAAAGCTATCCCCTGTACCGCATACACCTTGTGTCAACTGCTCAAAATAACGTTCAAATTCAATTTCAGCTGGATAATCTTGATCCATGGGTGTAACTCCCACTTCAAATCCAAGCGGTGATACGTCCATGTCACGTTGTACAAACTGCACTACTTCAACCAACTCATGTGCATTGAAATGTGAACTACCTGCTGTGCCTAGATTGAGTAAAACTTTACAGCCTGTTTGTTGAATGACCTCAAAAGCTTTAAATGCAGCATTGACCTTGCCAATACCACTGTAATGCACCTTAATACCAGCTTGTTCAAATAAGCCTTTCGACTCACTCGGTAGTGCCATAATTAAAGCGAGTTGATCTTTCATACCATACGATCCACAAAATTTTTGCTCATTTAAATGCAAAATGCACCAATCTGCAAATATCGATTGATGCATTTTATAAATAGTGAGCTTTGTCAAAGTCACTTTAAACCCAGATACTTAAACCTGCTCACGTTGTAGTAAATTTTGCAAACATGGAGAATGGAATAAATAACCTTGATACATACCACGCAATGTTTTCAGCATCACCATCCCCCATAAAGCAATCAACAAGACCGAAAGTGCTAAACCACAGTTTACGATAAAATTGACCTGCAACTGATGCCCTAAATTAAGGATGGCAAGCGTAAATACACCGAGTGGAAATGTCAGCCCCCACCAACCTAAATTAAACGGTAAACCTGTTTTCACATGACTCAATGTAGTGAGAACAGCAATAACAAACCACCACACACCAAAGCCAATAAAGATTAAACTACTTGCAATACCTGCATAGTGTAAAAAATCTGCTAAGCCATTTAAATGATAGGCTTGTAAAATATGCGGTGCTTGTGCGCCTAAAACGAGTAATGCCAATGCTCCTGTTCCGATTGGACCAAGCGCCAACCAACTGCTGATCGCAAGTTCTTTACTTGGAAGCTGATGCAAGGCTAAACGCAACAATAAAATCGTCAAAATCGCAAATGCAGGTAACACTGACATGCCCCACAACATATAACTACCAAATAAAATACCTAAAGTGGTCTGTCCCACAGCCAAATGTTGAAGCAATAAACCTCCGCTTGCTGCCGTAACTTCACATGCAACAATCGGTAGTAGCCACATCGCAGTCATGGTTTTTAACTCATGTTTTTGGCGACTAAACATTAAAAATGGAACAAAAACGCCAATCAGTACCGCCAAGAATACATCGACATACCAAAGCATTTGTGCAATCTGTATAGCAATATCACCATATAACACTACACCAAACTTTAAGAAACCATTGATAATGGTCGCAATTCCCATGGGAATTGTGCCCAAAAACAATGCCATACTTGAGTGAGTAAAAATTTGTCGTGCTTCATGCGGATAAATGAGCCATCTCAATATATAGAGCACGCTAAATAATGAAAATAAAACTATATTCATTTGCCATAATAAAGTCGCAAACATATTAATCGACTGTGAGAAAACAGAAAATTCAGCTAAAATCAATGCCACAACACCCGTCCCCATGGTGACAGTGAACCAGTTTGGTGTGAACTGTCGAATTACATCATGTCGTTGTTTAAGTTGATACAAAGGCTTTTTCATCGTCTGAACCTCTTAAGTCGATGTTTATATCTTACAAACATTCCATAATAAATAAAATTGATTAATATTTATTAAATGAATCAGCTTAATTGATATAAAACTCAATAATTCAAAAAATATTTTGAGTAAAAACACAACAACAAGACGAATCTGTGAGAATATGGCAATATATATCCTTTCAAATTTAAGCCTATTTTGAAATCATGAAGCTGTTACGTTTAAATGCTTTAGCCACTGACTTACAATTGCCCGAAACCGCAGTGACGATCGGCAATTTTGACGGTGTCCATTTGGGTCATCAAGCCATGATTTCTCAGCTTCAGCAATTTGCTGAACAGCGCCATTTAAAGACAATGGTGATGATTTTTGAGCCACAACCGCTCGAATTTTTTAAAGGTTATGATGCCCCACCTCGAATCAGTTCATTACGTGAAAAAGTAGAATATTTAGCTGAGCTTGGTGTTGATTATGTTGCGATTGCTAAATTTGACAATCAATTCCGTAGTTTAAGCGCAGAAGCATTTGCCGACTTACTCAAAAATAAACTCAATGCACAAAGCCTTATCTTGGGTGACGACTTTCACTTTGGCAAAGACCGTCAGGGCAATAGCGAATTTTTAAAACAATATGGCTTTAATGTCACCAATCTTAAGACTGTTGAATTTGACGGTGAGCGAGTCAGTTCAACACGCATTCGCCAAGTGCTACAACAAGGTAATTTAAACCTTGCAGCCAAATTACTTGGTCGTCCTTATAGCATGACAGGTCGTGTACAATATGGCGACCAGATTGGTCGTACATTGAATTTCCCAACCATCAATGTACGTATGAACCGTCATAAGCCTTGTTTAAATGGCATTTATGCGGTGGAAGTCGCATGTGAAACCACACCATTGGCAGACAAAGTTCGTGCTGCGCACCCTGAATTACACGGTGTTTCAGGCTATCATGCGCAAACACTTTTTGGTGCAGGGCATGTCGGCACACGACCAGCTATTAAGCAGGAACATCCAGAGTGGCGATTGGAAGTACATTTCCCCCAAGTTTCTGCTAATCTGTATGGTCTATTAATGCGGGTAACTTTCCTCGACTATTTACATGGCGAGTTAAACTACCCTTCGCTTGAAGCACTTCAAGCAGGAATTGATGATGATGTCGTGAAGCTCCTTGAGTTTCGCCAAAACACCCCCAAATTCCCTTTATAAACTTAACTATTTTTCTTGTAAAACGTGTCAGCAATGATGCTGATAATATTGGATGACAACTTGCATGAGCGATAAGCAAACTACTGAAAATGCAGTAGATTATAAATCTACGCTAAACCTGCCGGGTACTGAATTTGCAATGAAAGCAAATCTTGCAGTACGTGAAGCGAAATGGTTGGAAGAGTGGTATGCCGACAACATTTATCAGCAGATTCGTACATCGCGTATTGGCAAGAAAAAATATGTTCTGCATGACGGTCCTCCTTATGCCAATGGTCAAATCCATTTGGGTCATGCAGTCAATAAAGTCTTAAAAGATATCATTATCAAAAGCCGTATTATGGATGGCTTTGATGCACCATACGTGCCAGGTTGGGACTGTCATGGTTTACCAATCGAACTTAAAGTTGAAGAAAAAGTCGGTAAAGTTGGCGTTAAAGTCGATGCCTCAACTTTCCGTAAAGCCTGCCGTGAATATGCGTATACACAAGTCGAATTACAGAAAAAAGACTTTGTTCGTATGGGCGTGTTTGGCGATTGGGACAATCCATACCTGACAATGAACTTCAAACAAGAAGCTGATATTGTTCGTTCTGTCGGTGAAATTGCCAAAGCAGGTCATATTGAACCGGGTCTAAAACCAGTCAATTGGTGTTTAGATTGTGGTTCGTCATTGGCTGAAGCTGAAGTTGAATATGAAGATAAAAAATCGGATGCGATTGATGTTGGTTTCACTGTCGTTGATCTTGCTGATTTATCTGCACGTTTAGATCTAACCGTCACTGATTCAACTGACATCGTGATTTGGACAACGACGCCTTGGACGCTTCCAGCTAACCAAGCGGTTGCCCTACACGCTGAAATAGAATACCAATTAGTACAAGCAACAGGTGAAAATAAAGTTGCTCAAAACCTTATTCTTGCTAAAGATTTAGTTCAATCTGCAACTGAACGCTATGGTTTTGAAGCATTTGAAGTACTTGCTGATTTTGTCGGTAGCAAACTTGAAAACTTACAATTACAACATCCTTTAATTGCTGAACGCCAAGTGCCTGTGATTTTAGGCGAACACGTTATTGCAACGAGTGGTACAGGTGCTGTGCATACTGCGCCTGGTCATGGTGTGGACGATTATAAAGTTGGCTTAATCTACAACTTAAAAGTGGATAATCCAGTTGGTGGTAACGGTGTATATTTGCCGACTGCGCCAATTTTTGCAGGTGAGCACATTTATAAAGCCAATCCAAAAATTATTGCGACACTGACTGAGTGCAGTAAACTTTGGGCACATGTAGTGATTAAACACAGCTATCCACATTGCTGGCGCCATAAAACACCGATTATTTTCCGTGCAACACCGCAATGGTTCATCAGCATGGATGCACAAGGCTTACGCCAAAAAGCACTCAATGCGATTGAAAATGAAATCAGCTTCGTGCCTGATTGGGGTAAAAACCGAATTCAATCAATGATTGAAGGTCGTCCTGATTGGTGTATTTCACGTCAACGTACTTGGGGTGTGCCAATTCCATTCTTTGTACATAAAGATACGAATGAACTACACCCTCGTACACCTGAATTGATTGAAGAAGTTGCTCAATTGATTGAAAAAGAAGGGATTGATGGTTGGTACAACCGTGACGCAAAAGAGTTCATCGGTGATGATGCTGAATACTACAACGCTATCCGTGACACGCTTGATGTATGGTTCGACTCAGGGACTACACATTACGCAGTATTACGTGAACGTGAAGAACTGACTGATCCTGCTGATTTGTACCTTGAAGGTTCAGATCAACACCGCGGTTGGTTCCAATCATCATTACTTACATCAATTGCAATTAATGAACGTGCGCCTTACAAAGGCTTATTGACTCACGGTTTTGTAGTCGATGAAAAAGGGCGTAAAATGTCGAAATCCATCGGCAATGTGATCACGCCACAAGAAATTATTAAAGATATGGGTGCAGATGGCTTACGTTTCTGGATCGCATCTGCGGATTACCGTTATGAAATGACCGCAGGTAAAGAGATCTTTAACCGTGCGTCAGATGGATACCGTCGTATTCGTAATACCCTTCGTTTCTTGCTTGCGAACTTAAATGGTTTTGAGCCATCAAATGATTGCTTAGCGATTGATGATTTAATTGCACTTGATCAATACATCTTGCAACGTGCAACTGAAGTTCAAAAAACCATTCAACAAGCCTACGAAGAGATGAATTTCCATCTTGTGACCAATGCTTTAACCAATTTCTGTATCAATGACTTAGGTGGTTTCTATTTAGACATCATCAAAGACCGTCAATACACGACTAAAGCAGATTCTCAAGCTCGTCGTTCTGCACAAACTGCGTTGTATCATTTGGTACAAGCTTTTGTCCGTTGGATGGCACCAATCTTGACCTTTACAGCACAAGAGGCTTGGCCACTGATTCCAGGTCAAACTGAAAAGTATGTGTTCACAACAGAATGGTATGATATTCCTGTTGCATCTACAGAAAACGTCGTGACTGAAGCTGAATGGCAAACTTTGATTTCAGTAAAATCTGCAGTAAATAAATTTATCGAAACAGCACGTACAGCAAAAACTGTCGGTTCTAATTTATCTGCAAAAGTTGAACTTTGGGCAAATGAAGAATTGAAAACTGTACTTGACCGTTTAGGCGATGAATTACGTTTTGTTTTGATCACCTCTCAAGTGATCGTCAATACTTTTGATGAAACTCAAGGCGAAGCTTCTGATCTTGACGGTTTACGTGTTCAAGTTTCAGCAGCTGAAGGTGAAAAATGTGCACGTTGTTGGCATGTACTCCCAGATGTAAATACACATCTAGCACACCCAGGTCTTTGTTGTCGTTGTATTATTAACCTTCCTACAGGTCAAGGCGAAGAGAGAAAGTATGCCTAATCCAGAAAATAAGAAGGGATTATTCCAATTCTACCCACACAATTTAGTGTGGGTGGGTTTATCCATTGTCGCAATTATTTTGGATCAATGGACAAAATGGATTGCCACTGAACATCTAATTTATGGTCAGCAAAATCCAGTATTGCCCTTTTTAAATTGGACATTATTACATAACTATGGCGCAGCCTTTAGTTTCTTGTCCGATGCTGGTGGATGGCAACGTTATTTCTTTACAGGTCTTGCAGGTGTTGTTTCCATCATTTTTTTATTTTGGTTAATGCGTATGCCAAAAAAAATGATGGTTCTACCTGCTGCCATTGCTTTAATTTTAGGTGGTGCCGTCGGTAATCTAATTGACCGAGTAAGTTTGGGTTATGTCGTGGATTTTATTCATTTTTACTACAATAACAGCCACTTCCCTGCCTTTAATATTGCAGATAGCGCCATTACCTTAGGTACCATTTTATTACTTATCGATACCTTCTTTTTAGAAAAGCAACGTATCCAGCGTGCGGAAGCGCAAAATGACTGATTTAATTCATCCAAATGAAGAAACCCGTGTTGCAGAAGGCTCTAAAGTTGATCTGCATTTTTCTGTTGCCATTGAAAATGGTGTAGAAATTGATAACACACGCAGCCGTGAAGAACCTGTCAGCCTTGTTATGGGTGATGGTAGTTTACTCGCAGGTTTTGAAAAAGCACTCTTTGGTTTACGTGCCGGTGATCGCCGCACAGTAAGCCTTCCTCCTGAAGATGCTTTCGGTCCATGGAATGCTGAAAATGTACAAAAATTTGATACTGTAAAGTTTGAACAGCGCCCTGTCGAAGGTCACATGATCGAATTTGAAGACAAAGCAAAACAAAGCCTATTTGGTGTGGTGAAAACAGTAGGAGAAGACATTACTGAAGTGGATTTCAACCATCCATTAGCAGGTAAAAATATTACTTTTGAAGTTGAAATTTTCAAAGTGACACCTGCAGGTCAACAAGGTATTAAAATTTTATAAAGTCATTTTAAATGGCTAAATATCTATTAAAAAAGCTCCTTTCGGAGCTTTTTTAATTAAAACAAATCAATACTTTCAATATATTTAAAATCAGACTAATTTAAATCAATGAAATTTCCCTATTCTAAAGATCAATTAGGACTCAAAATGAATATTCAAATTATCGTGGGCAGCATCCGTGAAGGACGTGTTGCAATTAAAGTTGCAAAATGGCTGAAAAAAGAAATTCAAAACCTTGAATTTAGCACAATAAATGTTGAAATTTTAGACTTAAAAGAATGGGATTTACCATTTTTTGCAGGTAAACACTCCCCTGCTAGCGGTATTTATGACCAACCAAAACAACAAGAATGGGCAGATAAAATTGCTTCAGGGGATGCATTTATTTTCATCAGCCCTGAATATAATCAAGGCTACAGCCCTGTACTTAAAAATGCACTTGATTATATTTATAAAGAATGGCATGGAAAACCGTCTTCTTTCATTAGCTATGGTGGTAGCAATGGTACAAGTTCGATTGCACAAATACGCCTTATATGTGCAGGTTTAAGTATGATTGACTCAAATGCCGTGATTCAATTACGAGATATTTTCAGTCGTACCCATGGAGAAAGCTTTGAAGGAAATGAATTTGACAATAAAGCAGTTAAATCTGTGGTCAATAAATTGATTCAATATAGTAATGTCTAAGCACTTTATTATTAATGTAAGCTATAGCCTACAAGTATTGCTGCAACAAACAACTATTCGTACTTCATTATCAATCGTATTCTACTTGTATAGGGAACAGGAAGTTTCCCAGACAAAAAACAACAATAATTGGTCTGATTAACAGGAAGTAAGGTAGAACAGGAGTTTACCTAATACATGTATATAAAGAGAACCTCATCAGGAAGATGGGGTTCTTTTTTTTTATTACGCAGTTTTTATGAATTGAACCTTATAAGTTCATGAGATACTCAACAATCTGTTGCTGATCGGCCATTTCAGCGAGCTGTAAGGCTGTATATTCACTTTTATAATGTGCATCTGCGCCTTGCTGAATAAGTAATTGAACAATCTCGAAATAACCATTTTCAGCGGCTGCCTGCAATGCACTATAGCCTTCATCATCGGTCTGATTGGGGTCAATGCCCTGCTCAAGTAAGGCTTTCACTTGTTCAATTTCACCTAAAGAAGCGCAATAAACAAGCTGAGGAAGGTGTAATTCTTCATTATTTTCAGGGATTGGAGTGAATTTCATAGTATTTTCTAAGGTTATTCATCGTTAAATTAATTATAAGCGATAAAAAGCATTTATTTCCCATCTACTTTTCCCCTGACAATAAAAAACACCCTCTGTCTTATGACAGAGGGTGTTTTAGATTTAAAAGCTGGCGATGACTTACT